>CAJODZ010000001.1:0-954 GCA_905233645.1 uncultured Synergistales bacterium
CCCATACAAACAGGACATACATGCGTGTTCGGCGGAACGTCTGTATTTGTTGAACATGAGCAAAATATTTTCGTGTTAGTCTTTAAGCGTATATGAATTTCAATTCCGATTACGGGCGTAAATTCTAATTCAGGCATTTTTTAAATTACACCTCCGTTAGCGATTTTGGGCGAGCCTGTATGTTTTTCGATTACTAAACCGGCGTTTAATAATTCAGGGTCGCTCCAACGTGCACCGATTAACTGTAAACCAACGGGCAAATTATTTTCGCTTTCATATCCCGTAAAGAATGACAGGCCGGGCAATCCAGCTAAATTTACAGGCAAAGTATATAAATCAGTTTCATAACCCTTCATTTCGTCATCGTCTAATTCACCAATTTTAGGCGGCAATGAAGGCGTTACGGGCTGCAAAATAAAATCTGTCTGTGTGAAAGCCTTTGCAAATTCCTGAGCGATTAACGTCCTGACTTTCGTAGCGGCAACATAATATTCATCGCAGCGCGACGGCTCAGTTAAACATGTTCCGGCGATAATTCTGTATTTGACTTCTAAGCCGAAACCTTCAGAACGAACGCGCTCGAACATCTCTTTTAAGCTTCCAGCGTCCTGAACTGTATAGCCATATCTCACGCCGTCGTAACGCTCTAAATTTGTATGAGCTTCGGACATTGCAAGAGCGTAATAACATGCAACAGCATAACGCGAAATTACAGGCAACGAGACTTCGACAATTTCCGCGCCCTCGTCAATCAAAATTTTTTTAACACGCTCTAATGCTTCAGCAATAGGTTTATCGAGCGAGAAACCCTGAAATTCTTTTACGAGCGCGACTTTTTTACCCTTTAAATTTAATTTATCAGGATAAAAATTGAAATCGGGATTTTTCTCACGGAACGAACTTGAATCCATTGGGTCATGCTGTGCTAAAACGGTCATAATAATTTGCAAATCT
>CAJODZ010000001.1:1123-30997 GCA_905233645.1 uncultured Synergistales bacterium
TACTGCTGCTGCTGAACCTCCTGAACTTCCGCCGGGCACTCTTGAAATATCGTGAGGATTTTTCGTTGCGCCGTAAGCTGAATTTCCGCAAGTATTACCCATTGCAAATTCGTCCATGTTGGCTTTACCCATTAAAACCGCGCCAGCATTTTCTAATAAGTTCCAAACAGTTGCATTGTACGGCGGCTTCCATTCACCTAAAATCTTGCTCGCCGCTGTAGTTTTAATACCGCGAGTGCAAAGATTATCTTTCAAAATCGTAGGTACGCCCGCAAAAATTCCTGATTTATTTTCGGGTTTATTATTATCAGTACGTGTAATCAGGGCGTTTAAATTATTTTCGAGCGCGTTAATTCTTTCATGACATGATTTAAATAACTCGTCGGCTGAAAATTTTTTTGAGGCTAAACCTTCTAAGACTTCATTTAAATTTAATTCGTATAACTGCATTTTAAAAAATTATCCCTCCATTATGCGTGGGACTTTAAAATAACCGTCTTCAACATGTGCGCTCTCGTTTAAAATTTCGCGTGTGTTCTTAAATTTTTTTATACTGTCTTCACGCAGCGGGCATTCTAAAGCTTCAGCAAAACTGAACGGCTCAACGTCTTTTAAATCAAGTTCTTTAAATCTGTCGAGCATATCCAGAAAATTATTTATATATTTAACTGTTCCGGATAACTCGTTTTCGCTTAAAACAAGTCTTGATTCTAAAGCTATAGCGTTGACTTCTTCTTGAGTGAGTTTCATTTTAAAAATACACTCCTGTTTAAAAATCTCATAAGTGTAAATTATAACCCCGTTAAAAATAAAAAAGAGAGCTTGCGCCCTCATGAATGAGTTTTAAATTATTTTATTGCGTTGAGAATAATTTTAAATTTGTCATATTCAATCAAAGCATATCTTAAAAAATAAAAAAGTTGTGTTAAAATTTTTATCGCGAAATCAAAATATCTCTGACCAAATATAAAAATACCACTGAATTTTGCAACTACGTTTACCACTACAAAAAATCTTTTATAAATTCTTGCACTAGCTTTTTTAAACGCATATACATTTTCAAATAAAGTTAAAGATTTTTTTAGAGCCTGAAATTATTTTTGTGTCTGACCTTTTAAAAATATTTATAAAAATAAAAAAGAGGGCGTTCGCCCCCATGAGAAAATTTTTAATTCTTAATTTTTAAATTCTATCCGCCTAAATATGCTTTTTTAATTTCATCGGACGATAATAAATCTTTGCCCGTACCTGTCGTGATAATTTTGCCAGTCTCCATAACATAGCCCCTGTCCGCGATTGATAAAGCCATTTGAGCATTTTGTTCAACAAGTAAAATCGTCGCGCCAGTTTTATGAACGTCGGCTATTATTTTAAAAATCTGTTCGACTAAAATCGGAGCTAATCCCATTGAAGGCTCATCAAGCATTAACAATTTCGGACGGCTCATTAACGCACGCCCCATAGCTAACATTTGCTGTTCACCGCCTGAAAGAGTGCCGGCAATTTGTTTACGACGCTCTTTTAATCTTGGAAATAACTCATAAACTTTTTCGATATCGTTTTTAATTTCGTTACCGTCAGATTGAATATACGCGCCCATTTCTAAATTCTCTCTAACCGTCATTTGAGCAAAAATTCTCCGGCCTTCTGGTACTTGCGCGATACCTTGTTCAACGATTTTATGAGGCTGAATTTTTACAATGCTATGCTCTAAAAAATTTATATCGCCGGTCGTTGGGTGTAATAATCCTGAAATCGTGTTAAGCGTTGTCGATTTTCCAGCACCATTCGCCCCGATTAGTGTAACAATTTCGCCGCTCTTAACTTCAAACGAAATCCCTTTGATTGCGTGAATGCTTCCGTAATATACATTTATATTGTCAACTTTTAAAAGAGGCGAAGCCCCATTTTTATTTTGAGGCAAAGCCTCCTTTTTATTTTGTTCAGACAAAGTTAAAAAGCCCTCCTGTTCAAAAATTATTTCTTGCGTCCTAAATATGCCTCAATGACAGCCGGATTAGATTGAATATCTTCGGGCGTACCTTTTGCGATTATGTGTCCGAAATTTAAAACGCAAATCCCTTCGCAAATATTCATTACCAGGCTCATATCGTGTTCAATTAAAACAATCGCAATTTGAAACATCTCATGAACTTTAATAATGCTGTCCATAAGTTCGGCTGTCTCTGAAGGGTTCATACCTGCGGCTGGCTCGTCTAATAATAATAACGATGGATTTGTCGCTAACGCTCTAACAATTTCTAAACGTCTCTGCGCTCCGTACGGTAATGAACCAGCTCTTAAATCCGCCATGTCCTGCATATCGAATATTGATAATAATTTTAATGCCCTATGATGAGCCGCTAACTCTTCTCGCCGATAATCTCTTAATCTTAAAATCGCGCTCAACATGTTGTATTTCATTTCGTTATTCATGGCCGCTTTAACGTTATCAATGACGCTCAAATTTTTGAACAGCCTTATATTTTGAAACGTTCGCGCAATTCCGGCCTTGTTTACTTGAACTGTATTCATGCCGTGAGTGTCTTGCCCGTTTAATAAAACTGTTCCGGTTGTTGGTTGATAAACTTTCGTCAATAAATTAAACACAGTCGTTTTTCCAGCACCGTTCGGCCCGATTAAACCTGCTATTTCCGTCCGGCCAACCGTAAAATTAAAATCTTCAACCGCTTTAATTCCGCCTAACGTAATGCCTAAATTTATGCACTCAAGGACAGGCGCACGCGCTACATCTCTGTCCGGTATCATTGCTTTTGAAGGTACAGGGACTAATTTAGTTTTATTGCGTTTCATAATTTTATTCGGCCTCCTGTTTTTTTCTGAACGGGTTGATTTTCTGGAAAAAATATTTAATGCCGTCGTTGTTGCTGATTAACATAGTCATTATCAAAATCAAAGCGTATAAAAGCATTCGGTAATCAGCGAACTCTCTTAATTTTTCAGGCAAAATCGTTAACGCTGCCGCCGCAATGATTGACCCTAACATATTCCCTTGACCGCCTAAAACTACAAATACTAATATTAAAATCGAAGTGTTGAAATCAAATTTATTAGCAAAAATCGTTGAATAATTCATCGCAAATAAACACCCAGCCGCACCAGCAATAGCCGCCGAAGTTACAAACGCAATCATTTTAAAACGGGTTATATTTAATCCAATACTTTCCGCCGCAATTCTGTCATCCCTTATAGCCATAAAGACGCGCCCGAAACGGGAATTTACTAAATTAAAAACAATAATCAACGCAATCATTAACAATATAAATCCAGCCGTGAAAGTCGAAATTTTTGCAATGCGGCTTATTCCGATTGGCCCTTGAATAATCATTCTTCCGCCGCTTGCCAAATTAGTCGTGTCTGTCAACATGCTTGCATGAAGTCCGTAATCATCAACGCCCAAGTAAAAATTATTGAATATGCTTTTTATGATTTCGCCAAATGCTAACGTAACTATTGCTAAATAATCGCCCTTCAGCCTTAAAACAGGAATGCCAATTAAAAAACCAGCTACGCCCGCGAAAAATGCTCCTGTCATCATTGCGATTGCTAATCTCAAAGGAGCGAGCGGAATTAAATTCTGTAATAAAATCGCTGTCGCTGTACCTGTGAACGCACCAACTGACATAAAGCCTGCGTGTCCTAAAGATAACTCGCCCGAAATTCCAACGACTAAATTTAACGACACAGCCATTACTGAATACGCGCAAATCGGAATTAACATGCCTTCCATTGTTGAGCTTAATGTTCCGGTAATGCTCATACCCTGTAAAATTGCAAACGAGACTATTACGAATAAGTATGTCATAAAAATTTTCTTAGCTTCTGTACGTTTGAGGCTTAATCTTTGTTTCAAGTTGAGATTTATAAATTTTTTAATCGCCATAATTTTTTACACCTTCTCTTGTGTCATACGGCCAAGTAAACCAGCAGGCTTTACAAGCAAAACAATTATTAAAACAGCAAACACTACCGCGTCTGAAAGTTGGCTCGAAATATAACTCTTCGCAAAAATTTCAATTACTCCTAACATCAAACAACCTAAGAACGCGCCAGGTATTGAACCAATTCCACCGAATACCGCCGCCGTAAAAGCTTTAATGCCAGGTAACGAACCAGTTGTCGGCGTTAGCGTTGGATATGCTGAACACAATAATGCTCCGGCGATAGCTGCCAACCCTGAACCAATCGCGAATGTTAATGAGATAGTAGCGTTGACATTTATCCCCATTAACTGAGCTGCGCCCTTATCTTCAGAACATGCACGCATGGCCTTCCCTAAGCGCGACCTGTTAATAAAAACGCTCAACGCAATCATTATTAAAACGCATGTTGCTATAGTCAAAATAGTTATATGTGAAATTGATAATTGTCCGTCAAAAAATTTAAATGCTCCGCGCGCGATAATCGGTTTAAAAAATTTCGGGTTTGACGACCACATTAACAGCGCAGAATTTTGCAGTAAATAACTCACGCCGATAGCCGTAATCAAAACTGCTAAGGACGGTGCTTGTCTCAAAGGCTTATACGCTAAACGTTCGACAATTATTCCTAAGATAGTGCAAATTAAAACAGCTCCGATAACTCCAACGAACGCCGGCAATTTATATCGTGATATCGCATAAAAACAGACATACGCTCCAATCATGATTACATCACCGTGAGCAAAATTTAGCATTTTCGCAATTCCATACACCATCGTATAACCAAGAGCTATAATCGCGTAAATACTTCCTAAGCTAATCCCGTTTATAAAAAAATTCAGGAATGTCATAAAAAATAAAAGCTCCCTTTTAAAAAATTCGCACAAAATTATATTACACACTCTTTTTAAAAAGTTTACGAATTATTATTTTCAAAGCCGTTCTGAATGTTTGCAAGATTGAATAAAAATTTGTATAATCCCGAGTTGTTTTGCAATATTTATAATTTGCGAGGAGATGTGGCCGAGCGGTCGAAGGCGGTTGACTCGAAATCAACTGAACGGGTTTCTCGTTCCTAGAGTTCAAATCTCTACATCTCCGCCATTTTTAAAATTTTACATGAAAGCGGGTTTGTAAATACGTCATGAAAATTCTCGTAATAAATTGCGGCAGTTCTTCCCTTAAATATCAACTATTTGATATGGACAATGAAAGCGTTTTAGCCAAAGGTCTCGTAGAGCGTATCGGTATTGACGGCTCACAGATGAAACATGTAAAAACTGGTGCTGAACCTTTCACAGTAGTAACACCTATTCAAGACCATAAAGTTGCTATGAATTTGGTGCTTGAAGCACTGCTCGATAAAAATCACGGCGTATTAAAATCGCTTGATGAAATTTCTGCGGCTGGTCATCGTATCGTTTCCGGCGGCGATTATTTCAAAGAGTCCGTACTAGTTACGCCTGAAGTTATGGACGCTATTAAAAAATGTATTCCGCTTGCTCCGTTGCATAATCCTGGTCATATTATGGGTATCGAGGCTATTCAACACGCTTTGCCGAAGATGCCTAACGTTGTTGTTTTTGACACGGCTTTTCATCAGACGATGCCCGATTACGCTTACATGTATGGTGTACCGTATGAATTTTACGAGAAGCAGAGGATTAGACGTTACGGCGCGCATGGTACAAGTCATCATTTTGTCTCGTTGAGAGCTGCTGAGTTCTTAGGCAAAGACTTAAAGGGCTTGAAAATGGTTACTTGCCACTTGGGGAATGGTAGCTCAATTTCAGCAGTTAAAGACGGCAAATGCATAGATACTTCAATGGGTTTAACGCCTTTAGCCGGTGTCTTAATGGGTACAAGGACAGGCGACATGGATCCGGCAATCGTTCCGTTTATCCAAAAAGCTACGGGCATGAGTGCTGATGAGATGAATGATTTCATGAACAAGAAGAGCGGTTTGCTTGGTGTTTCTGGTGTAAGCAGTGATTTACGCGATGTTGAAGAAGCTGCTAACAAAGGTAACGCCCGTGCGAAATTAGCCGTTGATATTCTTGTTTATGGCATTAAAAAATATATTGGTGCTTACACGGCGATTATGGGCGGATTAGACGTTATCGTATTTACAGCCGGTATTGGTGAGAACAGTGCTTCAACCCGTGAGAGCGTTTGCAAAGGTCTCGAATTTTTAGGCGTTAAGATTGACCCAGCAAAAAATAATATTCGTGGTAAAGAAGCGGTTGTAAGTGCTGATGACTCAAGAGTTACTGTCGCTGTCATTCCTACGAATGAAGAATTGATGATTGCAAGGGACACAAAACGGATTACAGCCTAGATAAATTAGATAAAGCAAGTTTTATAATTCCATTGCCTGCGCCGGACGATGAAGACACTGTTATAAATACGACATGTGAATTTGCCTCCGGCGAATTAAAATTTGAAGGCCAGTTATTTAAATTTCCTGACGGCTTAAAATTTGATATCGAGGCTAAATGGCTTGACATAAATTTATTAAACGTGAGTATTGACGCTGATTTTAATTTAATTGGTGAGTGTGCTCGCTGTTTAAAAGAATGTAAACTTGAAATTTCAAACAGGTTAGAATATTTATATTACGTCTCTGAAAGCGATAGTTATATTGATGATGACGAGATATATTTGCCTGTTGAAGTAGAATATTTCGGAAGGACGTTAGATATTATGCCGCAGATTATAGAGAGCATTTATACGTTAATTCCGATTAAGATTTTGTGTAAAGAAGATTGCGCCGGTTTATGTCCAAATTGCGGGGCTGATTTGAACGAAGTTAAATGTTCATGTTCAGAAAATAATTACGACCCAAGATTTGAAGAGTTGCGCAATTTTAAAGACTTAAGTAATCAAGAGTAACAGGAGGATTTTTTACAATGGCAACACCAAAACGTAAGACTTCACACGCCAGAACTGCACAGCGTAAAGCTCAGTGGCTCGGAGCGTTGAAAGCACCAGTAATTAAAAATTGTCCGCATTGTGGTGAAGTTATGCAGTTACATCACGCTTGCCCGTCATGTGGTTATTACAAAGGCAGACAGGCTGTAAAAGTAAAATCATCAGAAGAAGCCGCGAGCTAAGATTTTTTGACCGGGATTGAATGAAGCAAGACGCAAAAATTTTCTCCCGGTTCTGGTTTTTAAAATATGAGCGAGGAAAAATTTAGTTTTCAAACTGAAGCGGCCGAGCTTTTAAAGCTCATGGTTAATTCAGTGTATTCAAACAGGGATATATTTTTACGCGAGCTGATTTCTAACGCTTCGGACGCACTTGATAAGAGACGTATTGAAATTCTTAAAAACCCCGAACTTGCGGAAAATACAAATCCTGAAATTAAAATCACGACCGACCCCGATAAAAAGATTATTTCAATCAGTGATAACGGGATTGGTATGTCGCGCGATGACCTTGTTAATTTTTTAGGTACTATTGCGAAATCAGGCACGAAAGAATTTTTACGCACTCTTGAACAAGCACAGAACAGCGGCGATAAAAATTTAATCGGTCAATTTGGCGTAGGCTTTTATTCGGTGTTTATGGTTGCTGATAAAGTCGAAGTCGTTTCGCGCAAGTTAGGGACTGACTTAACGAGCGAATTTATTTCCGACGGCGGAAGCGAATTTACAATCAAGACCGATGTTGAACAGCGTAGCGAATGCGGAACGACGATAACGCTTTACTTACGCGATGACAGCAATTTAAAGAATTACGCTGACGAATGGGTTATCCGTGAAATTGTTAGCAAATATTCCGACTTCATTTCGTGGCCGATAATTTTTAAGGACAAGGCTATAAACTCTCAAAAAGCTATTTGGCAAAAACCCGAAAGCGAAGTTACCGACGAAGAGTACAACGAATTTTATAAACATGTTGCTCGCGACTGGCAAAATCCTTTAATGCACATAAGAATTAACGCTGAAGGTTCGACGAATTTCAAGGGATTATTATTTATTCCGTCATTTGCGCCTTTTGATTTATTTATGAACCCTGAGAGCGGCGGAATAAGTTTATATATTAACCGCGTCTTTATCATGAACGACTGCAAATATCTAATTCCTTCGTACATGAGATTTATACGTGGTGTTATAGATTCTGAGGATTTGCCGTTAAACATTTCGCGTGAGATTTTACAGGAAGAGCCTGTTATAAAAATTATTCAGCGGAGTACTCAACGTAAGATATTTAATGAGCTTAAAAAATTATTAGAGACAGACCGCGAAAAATATATTAAATTCTGGCAAGCGTTCGGACGTGTCTTTAAAGAGGGCATAATTCAGGATAATGAACACGCTAAAAATATTTTAGAGATTGCGTTATTCAAGACGACTGATAATGATGGCTGGACTACTATTGACGAATACAAAGCCCGTATGAAAGAGGCCAGACCTGAAATTTATTGTTTAGCCGGAAGTGATGACGTAAGTATTTTGAAAGCGTCGCCCAAACTTGAACCGTTTACGAATAAAAATCTTGAAGTTCTCTTATTGACAGACCCAGTTGACGAAGTAATTTTAAATCAAGCGAGCTACAGCCTCAAAAATCTTGATTACAAACTCGTAAATATTTCACGCGGCGATGTCAATCCGATAACACCCGACGAGCAGAAAGACTTAGACGAAAAATTAAAAGCCGTCGAAAAAGATTTTGAGCCGTTGAAAAAATTCATTATGGGAATTTTGAGCGATAAGCTTGAAGATGTAAAACCTGCATTAAATCTTACTAATTCGTTATCATGTTTGCGCGATAATAACGGGATGTCTGTCCAAATGGAAAATTTATTCAGGGCTTCCGGTAACGAATTACCAGAACAGAAGCGTACGCTTGAGCTTAATGTTTCGCACCCTGTAATTAAAAAATTGATGTTGTCAGCTAAGAATAACGATGACGAAAAATTAAAAGATATCGCACAAATTTTGTATGAACAGGCTTTAATACTTGAGGGTGCTAAATTAAAAAATCCTGCTGACTATGTAAGACGTGTAAATAATTTAATTTCGATTGCGGTTGGTGAATAAATCAGATGCCATTTTTAAAAACTGCTAAGACTGTAAAAAACGTTGCCCCTAAAGGTTCTGACTTGGTTGAATTTTCAGAGCCTTCGCCTGAGATAGCGGAGCTTGCTGATGAGATTGAGCGTATAAAAATAGATGTTCCAGCTCCTAAATCTCGTGCAAAAGTCAGACCCGAAATTGAAGACGACCCGTTAAATCTTGTTGAGGCAGTTTTTGAAAGGCTTAAAAGTTACGACCCTTTTGCTGATTTTGAGAAAGCCGACCCCGAAGATAGCAACAAACCGGAAGTAGCACAGCCTGAACCTCAAATCGAAAGCAATTCCGAAGTTGCAGAGCATGAAGCCCAAGTCGAAAGTACTCCAGAAAATGCACAGGCCGAAGCCCAAATCGAAAGTACTCCAGAAATTGCAGAGCCTGAACCAGAAATTGAAAGCACTCCGGAAATTGAAGAGGCTGAAGCACAAATAGAAAGCACTCCGGAAATTGAACAGCCTGAAACTCAAAAAGAGAGCACGAATAATAATGAGGGCAGTTTAGAATTAAAATACGACGTTACTTCGGGCGAGCGATACGTTGACGCTATTTCGACAAAAACTCAATTTGAAAAGATGCTCGATGAGTTAGGGTTGATAAGCAAGGATTTGCTCGAATGGCAAGTTGAAAAATTCGCAGTTCAGTTCGCAAACAAATTCGGTGACGGCGATGAAAAGAATACTCCGGAAACGGCAAAGGCTAAAAAATTCGGTGCGTTCTTGGGCGGTTTTATAACTAATGCGGCTATGATTTTGCAGGAAAAAGGTTATAGAGATATCGCGCTCGACTGCCTTGAAAAAACGATAAATATACTCAAAGCACAACAAAAATTAGAGGCCGAATTATTAGAATTAAAACAGCTCGAAGAAGAAGAGAATTATAACGTTGACCTCTCAGAAATATTAGTTTTATTCGGCGACGGCTAAAAATTTATCTCCGTTTTTGGGGAAGCGGTTTAGCTATCGTTTTCTGCCATAAAGCTATATATTGCTCGTGCAAAAACGAAGGATAATCCATTTCAACAGTAGGTAAGCTCCAAGAATACACGTCTGTACGTTTGGCTAAAAAGCGTTTTATGTTTTTGTGTGTCCATGCGTCAATAAAAATTAAATAGCCTTTCGCACGCACGTCATCGATATAATCTTTTAAAATTTGATTTTTGCCGGCTTGCATTTGCTCTAAAATCTCGTTTGACGGCCTAGTAATTTTACAACCTGCCGCCTGCAATAAAATCCCTGAAACACCGCTTAAATCACAAATTAACGAACCGCGCAAAATTTGACCAGCTAATAACGAACTCGATAAACGCGCTTGAAATTCTGCCAAACGTCTTTGGTAAAAAGGGTAATTGCTAGCGTCCCATTCTGATAAAGCCGTTAAAATTCTTTGCGCTAAAAAAGGCATTACGGAAGGGTCTGAAATTTTTTCGAGGCTTACCGGAAATGGTTTATAAAGCAACCTGATTTCAAAATTATTATCTTGCAAATCTAAACCGGTTGATTTTGCTTCGTTCTCGTCTATCGCGATTACTCTTGTATGCGGCGGTAGAACGTGTAAATTTTTATATTCAGGTGTCCTGATTAACTCGCCGTCTAAATTCCATTCACGTATTTGAATTATTTCGACTTCAGCTCCGCCGATAAACCCAGCTAAAAGCCACGGGTGCGTAACTGCTATTTTTAATTTTTCAGCTCCCGTAGCCTGCGAAATTAACGAAAATAAAATTAAAAAGATGATTATTAAACGTCGCAATTTTAAAAAATTTTATGGCTGTTCAGATTGTTCGCGCGCGGCTTGTTCACGTTCTTTTTCCTGTTTGGCCTTAGCAGCTTTAATCATGTCTTTTAATTCCTGTTCCTTGAGGTCTTTTAATATCAAACCTGCAACAGCTGCTTCCGCCCCTTTACGAGTGCCTTCCGTCGCTAAATGTTCAAAACCATTCATGCGCAAACGAACTTCAAACGATGGCTTATGCGACGGCCCTGTTACACGAACTAATTCATAAACAGGCAAAGGAAAACCGCGAGCCTGTAACCAAATTTGTAAACGCGATTTAGGGTCAAGTCCGGCTTCTTGTTCTTCAATATCGCTCAAAAATAATTTTTTGATTACCCGTTCAGCCGAAGTTACACCGCCGTCAACACATACAGCACCGATTATAGCTTCTACAGCATCAGCACAAATCGAATGAGGCAAATTTTCTGATTTCATCGAACGGCCGTGCAATAATAAATACGGCACACGCAAAATTTCAGCACGCTTAAACAATGCTTCACTGCGAACTAATTCAGAACGCATATTTGTTAATTCACCTTCGCCGTAGTCCGGATACATTCTGAATAACGCTCTGGCCGTAACAAAATTTAAAACAGCGTCGCCTAAAAATTCAAGCCTCTCATTGTCATAAAATAAGCCCTGCTCGTGAGCAAAAGACGAATGCGTTAAAGCCTCTTCAAGAATTAAACGGTCATTAAATTTATAACCGATATCGTCTTCAAGTTTGTCAAAGTCGCGCTCGTCAATTACTGCACGTTCACGCAAAGGCCCATGATAATCGTTAATATTGCTATTATTATTGTTCTCGCTCATATTTTAAATTTTTAATTTTCGTATTTGCTGAACGCTAAAACGCCGTTATGACCGCCAAAGCCAAAACTATTAACTAATAAAAATTTAACATCACGGTTTACGCCCTCACCGGTTGCAATATTTAAATCGCATTCGGGGTCGGGAGTTTCATAATTTAAAGTCGGGTGAATGTAATTCTCTTCAAGTGCCTGCATTGAGGCGATAACTTCAAGTCCACCGGCAGCACCTAAACAATGGCCAATCATGCTCTTAGTTGACGTTACTGTGATATTTTTAGCATTTTCGCCAAAGACATGATTTATCATACCGGCTTCCATTTTGTCATTTAAGCCCGTTGAAGTTCCGTGAGCGTTGATATAATCAACCTGATTTTTATCACGACCGGACATCTTAATTGCTTTTTCCGTTGCATAAATCGCGCCTTTAGCTTCCGGGTCTGGAGCTGTAATATGACCGGCATCGCACGAAGTTCCGTAACCTGTAAATTCAGCGTAAATATGTGCGTTGCGTGCTAATGCGTGTTCTAATTCTTCAAGGACAACAACACCCGCGCCTTCACCCATTACAAAGCCATCACGATTTTTATCAAACGGACGGCTCGCTGTTTCGGGGCTGTCATTCTTAGTTGATAAAGCTTTCATCGACGCAAAACCAGCTATGCTAATCGTTCTCAACGCCGCTTCAGTTCCGCCCGTAATCATAACGTCCGCGTCATCGCGAATAATTGCGTGATAAGCTTCGCCCATACTGTGTAAAGACGTTGCGCAAGCCGTTACGATACATAAATTCGGGCCTTTAGCTCCAAGCAAAATCGCAACATAAGCCGTCGACATATTTGAAATCATCATCGGGATAAAATACGGGCTTACGCGCTTTGAACCTTTTTCGAGCATGATTTTGAAATTGTTAAACGACGTTTCAATACCGCCCTGACCTGAGCCAATATAAACGCCAAGTCTATACGGGTCAATCGTTGTTAAATCTATGCCGGCATCTTCGACAGCTAATTTTGACGCAGCTACAGCAAATTGAATAGCTCTATCTGAACGTTTTGCCTCTTTTGCGCCCATATATTTTTCAGGATTAAAATTCTTAATTTCTGCCCCAAATGTTACCGGACAATCTCCTAAATCAAAACCCGTTATATGCGAAATTCCGTTTTTTCTTGAGCGTAAAGCGTCCCAAAATTCGCGTTTACCTTCACCGATTGGACTTACAGGCCCTAAACCAGTAACAACAACACGACGCTTTGAATTTGAATTTATGCTCATGTAAACACCTCTGAATTTAATATTTAATTTAATCTATATATACAAAAAAACGGGGGTCAGGATTTTTAATCACATTTCATATACATAAATCCTTCACCCCGCGCGGTTGAATGCAATAATTATTCGTCATCAACACCGATTTTAGCAAGCGTGTATTTTAAAGCTTCGCCCACAGTCGTTAATTTTTCGGCATCTTCGTCCGGGATTTCTATATCAAACTCTTCTTCAATCCCCATAATAAGCTCTACAAGGTCAAGCGAATCCGCGCCTAAATCCTCGTTAAACGTCGCGTCCGGAACTATCTGGTCAGGCTCAACACCTAAACGGTCAGTAATAATTTTTGTAAGACGCGCAACAACTTCTTCACGTTCCATTTTTACATATTCACCTCCTTCAAAAAGCTTTTTAAGCAAATATTTTTTAACGCGAAATTATTAGCACATAGTTAATCCGCCGTCAACTGCTAAAACTTGCCCGGTTATATATTTCGCATTCTCACTGGCTAAAAAAGCAACTGCTTTCGCTACGTCTTCAGGCTCACCAGTCACACCGGCCGGAACTTGTTTTAATATAAAATCTTTTGCGTTGTCTGGCATTTTGCGTGTCATATCCGTCTCAATAATTCCGGGAGCGACAGCATTAGCTGTGATATTTTTTGATGCATATTCGCGAGCTATTGATTTCGTGAGACCTATAATTCCGGCCTTTGACGCTGAATAATTTGCCTGGCCTGGATTTCCGATTAAACCAGAGATTGACGCAATATTTATTATTCTGCCGTACTTAGCTTTTAACATTTCACGGATAGCAGCTTTAACGCAATAAAACGCAGAATTTAAATTCGAGTTAATTACATTCTCCCAGTCTTCAATTTTCATGCGCATAATCAAATTATCACGTGTAATTCCGGCATTATTTACAAGAACTTGAACAGGAGCGTTAAATTCATTTTTGATTTCGTCAAACATCTTTTCGACCTGTTCAAAATTGCTAACGTCTGCTTTAAAAATTGCGGCTTTAACTTGATTGTTCAACGCGCTAATCTCATTTAATAAATCTTTGGCCGCGTCCTCACTGCTATTAAAATTTATCGCAACGTCAAAATTATTTTTAGCAAGCTCTAAACTTATCGCACGGCCAATACCTTTTGCACCGCCTGTAACTAACGCAAGCATTCAGCTATCTCCTCCAGCTTTGACGGCGTTGAAGCAGACTTAATATTTACGCCTTTGACTATTCGTTTAATTAAGCCGTTTAAAACTTCACCGTTGCCCAATTCAAAAAATGTATCTACGCCCAAATCATTCGCCATAAATTTAACGCTGTCCTCCCATAAAACCGGACTAAACGTCTGTTTATATAAAGCGTTCTGAATTTCATCATCGTTTACGGGTTTAGCATTAACATTCGCGATTACAGGCCATTTTGATTTATTCCAAGTGCAATTTTTAAACTCAAGCTTTAATTTATCAGCCGCACCGGCCATATATTTGCTATGAAACGGAGCACTGACACTTAATTTGATTGCACGTTTTGCGCCTTTAGCTTTAGCTTCGTTAATTGCATTTTCAACAGCCGAATTTAAACCCGATATAACGACTTGGCCTGGAGCATTAAAATTCGCCGGCTGGCATTCGTTATCCTGTGAAACAGTTTTGCAAACTTCATATACTTGTTCAGAGCTTAAACCCAATATCGCCGCCATTGCACCTTTACCGGGCTCGATAGCTTCCTGCATTAAACGGCCGCGCTCACGAACTAATTTAATGCCGTCCCAAAACGATAAAACACCATTTGAAATTAACGCAGTGTATTCACCTAAACTATGACCGGCTGAACATTCAGGTTTTAAATTTACATTCATCTCGTCGGTCAAAACTCTTAATGCGGCAATACTCACAGTTAAAATCGCGGGCTGTGAATTTTGAGTTAAAACTAATTCGTTCTCATCGCCTTCAAAAATTAAGCGCGTCAAATTAAAATTTAAAGCGTCGTCGGCCTCTTCAAATACACTTTTAGCAATGGGAAAAGCGTTAAACAATTCTTGACCCATACCGATTTTTTGAGAACCTTGTCCGGGGAAAACTAAAGCGTACTTCATTTACTCGACACCTTCACTTAATAATTTTCTGGCCTCGTCAAAAATTTCAACGATGATTTCACGAGCCGGTTTAATATCATTGACCATAGCAGCACTTTGACCAGCCATTAACGAACCCCATTCAGTATCACCGTTGACAACAGCAGCTCTTAATTTGCCCGTACCTAACGCTTCAATCTCACTGGCCGGAGCATTATTCTTTTCGAGCTTTTCAAATTCAGCCGTCAATTTATTCCTCAAACATCTAACGGGATGACCTAAGCTTTGACCTGTAACAGCCGTACTTCTATCACGAGCTTCGACAATCGCGTTTTTATAATTTTCATGAACAGTACACTCACTGCAGCATACAAAGCGCGTCCCTAATTGAACACCCTCCGCTCCTAGCATGAAAGCCGCCGCTATTCCATGACCGTCAACAATTCCGCCGGCGCATATAACAGGAATATTTACAGCGCGGACAATTTGAGGAGTTAATACCATAGTAGTTAATTCGCCGATATGACCGCCTGCCTCCATTCCTTCAGCAACGACCGCATCAGCACCCTGTTTTTCAACTCGTTTAGCTTGAGCTACGGACGCGATAACAGGAATTACAATCGTGCCTAACGGCTTTAAACGCTCTAAAACTTTTCCGGGACTTCCTGCGCCAGTCGTAACAACAGGAATTTTATATTCGGCGGCAATTTCTAATGCATCATCAGCTGTAGGAGACATTAACATGATATTTAAGCCGAAATTTTTGCCAGGTTTTAATAATTTACGAACTTTAATAATCTCTTGCTCTAAAATATTCTTCGGTGTGGCAGCAGCAGCAATTATCCCAAGTCCACCGGCATTACTCACAGCAGCGGCTAATTCAGCATTCGCAACCCAAGCCATACCGCCCTGAACTAACGGATAATCAGTGCCCAAAATTTTACACACGCGATTAGTTTTCGGATTTAAAGTAAAAATTTTCATCACCCCAAATTTATATTTTTATATTTCACTGCTAATTAAGCCCGCTCCGTCCTCTAAAATGAATTTACGGGCGGCAGAAATAGCACTCAACACCGCAGGAGCTTTTGAACGTCCGTGCGCCTTAGTTACACAGCCTTTAACGCCTAATAATGGTGTTCCGCCGTATTTTTCATAATTAAAGCGCGCCCATAATTTTTTAACAACAGGATATAAAAATGCACCGCCGATTTTGGCCATGAGTGAATTTTTCATCTCGTTGGTTATTAAAGATTTTAAGCCCTGCATAATCCCTTCACCGAATTTTAAAGCAATATTACCGTTAAAACCGTCGCAAATGATAATATCACTACGTCCCCAAGCTAATTCATTGCCTTCGATATAACCCTGAAAGTTTAAATTATTTCTGGCTGAGATTAAATCTTTCGCGGCTAAAACAGTCTCATCGCCTTTAATTTCTTCAGTGCCGTTTGATAATAATTTAATAACGGGATTTTCAATGCCTATGACCTTATGAATATAAATATTACTCATCAAAGCGAATTGCAACAAATTTTCGGGCTTACATCTGACAGTAGCACCAACGTCAAGCAAAAAAGAATGTTTTTCAAACGTAGGCAGCATTACTCCTAGAGCCGGCCTGTCAATTCCTTTTATGCGTCCGACAACAAGAACTCCGCCTGCAACGATTGCCCCCGTACTTCCAGCAGACACACAACCTTGAGCTTCACCAGTCCTCACCATCTCCATTGCGACACGTAAACTTGAATTTTTCTTCGTACGAATTGCGTTAGCTGGGTGTTCATCGGGTGAAATAATTTCTGTCGTGTGAATAATTTTTATGCGTGGGTGAATTTGATTACAGGCTTTAATTTTATTTTCGTCGCCGGTTAAAATAATTTCGATATCTTCAAATTTGTTACAGGCAAGGACAGCACCTTTGCATATTTCTAACGGAGCATGATCGCCGCCCATTGCATCAAGTGCCAGCGTAATTTTTTGTGCATTCATAATTTTTCTCCTGCTCTGGAATTTTTAATTCGTAATTTATGAAATCGTCGATTAAATCATTTAAGCGCGAAGCCATTTCCTTGACAGCCTTTAAAAATAAAACAGCTTGTTTATCCGTGTCGATATTAAAAAATTTATTACCGGCATTTCCAACGTTATTAACAACATAACGCAAACGCTCACGCAGTTCAGGGACACCCATTAAAGCTCTATCAAGTCTCACTGTACTGACGCTAACGCCCAATTTTAGAGCTAACTCTTTATCTGTAGCGGCTGGATTATTTTCGATTAAGTCTTTTAATTTAGCTTGACGCTCAACTTTTTTAAGACGTTTATTATTTTCGTTCATCGCACCTACTCTTAATACCTTGTGATATTTTTCGGAGATTATAGCATAAAGCGCACGCGAAAAATTATTTAATGCCTGCGTAACTTAACAAATAAAAAATTTTCCCCAAGCCGTTTTTTAAGCAAGGGGAATTTTAATTAACACACTTAAAAAATTTAACACTTTGTTTAAAAATCGATATGCTTAAAAATTATGCTGCTGTCAAATTTCTAAAAGCTTTTTTGTAGTGGTAAACGTAGTTGCAAAAAATAACAGCCCTTCAAAATTTAAAAGGACTGTTACAAAATTTGAATTATTATATCAAAGTGCTTCAGCTATAAAATCTACTTGAAATATTCACAGGCACTCTCAAAAACTTTCATAAAATAATTATCATACGCAACGTTTTTATATAAATTTTCTCCAACGCGCTCAACATGTCCCATTCGGCCTAAAATTTTCCCGTCGGGCGAAATTAAACCTTCAACCGCTCCAATCGAACCGTTAGGATTAAATTCAGTATTCATCGTAGCATTACCGTCTATGTCAACATATTGCGCCGCAATTTGATTTTTTAGAGCTAAATCGTTCAACAACGCTTCATCGCATAAAAATTTACCTTCGCCGTGTGAAATCGGGACGCTGTAAATTTCGCCTTGATTTACTTTTGAAAGCCATGCTGAATTATTCGTTAAAGCTTTCACACGAACAATTTTCGATTGATGACGGCCAATATCATTAAACGTTAATGCTGAAACAGGAGCGCAAAATTTCCCGTAAGGCAATAAACCCGTTTTTACAAGTGCTTGAAATCCGTTACAAATTCCGCAAATCAAATTTTCACGCGCTAATAAATTCTCAACAGCCTCACGAACAATAGGACTACGCAAAAATATCGCGATAAATTTACCTGAACCGTCAGGCTCATCTCCATTTGAAAAACCGCCGGGCAAAATTAAAGCTTGCGAATTATCTAAACGCTCGGCAAATTCTTTAGCTGAAAACTTCATTGCGTCGGGCGTTAATGTTCTCACAACAAAAATCTCACTTTCACCGCCTGCTTTTTCGACAGCATACGCCGTTTCATATTCGCAATTAGTACCGGCAAAAACAGGAATTAAAAATTTTGGTTTTGCATTTAATGAGTGCGGTGCTTTTAATTTGCGTTGTAAAATATTTTCGGACGCAGGGATTTTTATTAAATCACCAGAATTAGCTTTAATCGGGAAAATCTTTTCAAAAGGCGCGTTATAAATTTGTTCAAGGTCGTTTAAATTCAAGCATTCGCCTTCACACTTTATAACCGGCTCTTCTAAAACATGCCCCAATTCAACGAACGGCAAATCTAAATTTAAATCATAATCAGCAAGTTCAAGAATGAATGCGCCGTCAACATCATCAAATATTTTTTCGCGCGTCATTCCGTCAACAAATTCAAAGCCGTAATTATTGCCTAAACACATTTTAAAAATCATCGCACCAACTCCGCCAAATGTCGGGACAGCAGCAGAAAGAATTTTTTTATCAGCGATTAAATTTTCGACTGTGCTAAAAATTTTTAACATGCTCTCTTTTTCGGGCAAATCGTTTTTAATTTCCGGTGTTAATAAAATTACGCGCGAACCTGATTTTTTAAACTCCGGCGAAATTATATTTCTGATATCAGCAACACTCACAGCAAAAGCTATTAACGTCGGCGGAACGTCTAAAATTTCCCCATCGTGATTTTTAAAAGTACCGCTCATGGAATCTTTACCGCCGATTGCCGCAGTCTGAAAATCTATTTGAGCAGTCAACGCACCAAGCAATGCCGTAAAAGGGTCGCTCCAACGTTCGGGATTATTTTCAGGTTTGCCAAAATATTCCTGAAAAGTTAGCCAACACTGTTTTAAATTTCCACCGGAAGCAATAATTTTTGACAACGCCTCAGCGACTGCTAAATACGCCCCGTCAAAACATGAACGCTCAAATTTAAAAGGGTTATAGCCAAAAGTCATTAAAGAACATGTTTTTGAATTATAATCGCCAATCTTACCGGCCATGGCTTGAGAAGGTGTCTTTTGAAATTTTCCGCCGAACGGCATTAAAACGCTTTTCGCTCCGACAGTGCTGTCAAATCTTTCTGCCAACCCTCTATGTGAACACGAATTTAAATCGCTCAAAATTTCCGGCCAAGTATTATTTTTACGGTTTTCAGGAGACTTTTTGACGCGCGATTTAATTTTTATGTGGCGTTCTGCTCCGTTAGTGTTAATAAATTCGCGTGTTAAATTCAAAATCTCTTTACCGCGCCATTGCATTTTCATACGGCCTGAATTTGTAACACGAGCTATTAAACTTGCCTGCACGTCCTCACTTTCGGCCAATGCTTTAATCTTTTCAATGTCATTTTTATCAACGACTACGGCCATGCGCTCTTGGGATTCGCTCACTGCTGTCTCCGTACCGTCAAGACCAGCGTATTTTAAAGGCACTGCGTCTAAATCAATCTCTAAACCGTCGGCTAATTCTCCAACCGCAACACTTACACCGCCAGCACCAAAATCGTTGCAACGTTTAATCAAGCGCGTAAACTCAGGATTTTTAAATAATCTTTGTAATTTGCGTTCTTCGGGGGCGTTACCTTTTTGAACTTCTGCGCCGCATTCACCGATTGAATTTTCATTATGCGCTATCGACGAACCTGTAGCACCGCCGCAACCGTCCCGTCCCGTTTTACCGCCTAATAATAAAACACAATCGCCCTCAGCCGGATTTTTGCGA
Source organism: uncultured Synergistales bacterium (assembly GCA_905233645.1). Taxonomy (GTDB): domain Bacteria; phylum Synergistota; class Synergistia; order Synergistales; family Aminobacteriaceae; genus JAFUXM01. The sequence goes on from CAJODZ010000001.1 coordinate 21,166, forward strand.
ATAACATTCTTTGATAATGCACAGGCAATAACAGCTCCGGTTTCTAAACGTTTTGCTTTATATCCTTCGTGATAAATCTCTTCAACTAAGCCCGTCGGTATTCCTATTTGATTGCCATATGAACTATAACCGGCGGCAGCTTTCGTAATAATTTCGCGTTGAGTTAATTTTCCAGGCAAAGTATCTTTAAACGGGTTGGCCGCTCCTGTAATTCTCATTGCCTGATAAACATACGCACGGCCTGATAACGGGTCTCTAATTGCTCCGCCGATACAAGTTGCTGCACCGCCGAACGGCTCGATTTCGGTCGGGTGGTTATGGGTTTCGTTTTTGAAAAGCAAGAGCCATTTTTCGCCGTCGATTTCAATTTCAACAGTGCAGGCGTTATTCTCTTCGGACTTAACTAAATTTTCAGGTTTAATAATTTTCGCGCCAATCGTAGCAATGTCCATTAAATTAACGGGCTTTGAAGGTGAATAATTTAATTTTGCGCGCATGGTCATGTAATTTTTGAACGCAGTTTTAATTTTCTCATCGTCAATTTCAACATCATCAATGCTCGTCAAAAAAGTCGTATGTCTGCAATGGTCTGACCAATAAGTATCAAGCACTTTTAATTCTGTTAAAGTCGGTTCGCGGTTTTCTGATTTAAAATATTTTTGACAGCACTGCAAGTCTTCAACACTCATAGCTAAAGAATACTGCGTGATTAAATTTTCAAGTTCGTTTAAGCTCATGGCCGTGAAATCTTTTATAACTGGAACGTCTTCAGGCACGGTGTAATTTTCGATTAGTGAAGAACGTTCTTTTAAATCGGCTTCACGCGCTTCGACAGGGTTAATTAAGAATTTTTTAACGGCCTCAAAATTTTCGCATTCGCCGTAAAACAAATATATTCGCGCCGTTTTTATCACAGGTCGAACGCCAGCTAATAAACTTGCACATTGTTCCGCAGCGTCGGCTCGTTGGTCATATTGTCCAGGCAAATATTCAACGCCTAAAACGTAATTCGCCCCGTCCGGTATTATATTTATAATCATATCTGTGTAAGGGTCGGCGAAAATTTGAAATTTACATTGCTCTAAAATTTCAGGCGTTAAGCCCTCAACATCATAACGATTTAAAATTCGTATATCCCTTAAATTTTTAAAACCATGAATATTTTTGAGTTCATTAAATAAATTTTTGGCCTCAAGATTTTCATTGTGTTCAGTGTAAATTCTGTAAACCAATTTTTAAAACAGCCTCCGTTAAAAAATATTTTGAACGTTTAATTATCCCTTATTAAATCTAAATCGTAACAAGCTTTTAAAATTCCGCCGTCATCAATATCATCAACAACGTAATCAGCTACAGCGCGGACACTTTCAGATTTTCCGACAGCGACACCAATTTTTGCATTTTTAATCATTTCGATATCATTAACACCGTCGCCGAATGTTACAACATCAGATAATTTCGCCTTCATCTTGTGTGTTAATAATTGTATTCCGCTCCACTTAGACGTTGTAGGATTACGAGCCTCTATAAAATGGTGCATTGGTTCAACTTTAACGCCGTGAGGCGGATTATCAAAAATTCCATGTTCAGGATTTAAATTTTCTGGTTTCAGCATTAAATAACAAATTAGAGCGCGTTTAATGTGTTCATCGTGATTTAATTCTTTGACGCATTCGTAACCAGCCTGCGAATTAAAATAATTTTCCGCGCCTACAAAATCCCCGTTAGTATAAAAATATTCGCCGTCCGTTAAAATTGTCTCGTTTGGAAATTTTTTAGCGACTTCGTAAAAATCTTTTATAAATTCCGGAGGGATAAATTTTTTAGAAATTCTGCGCTTATTTATTATCAATTCAGCACCGTTAGCACAGACAAGATATTTTATCTTTAAGTAATCGGCTAATAATTGTGTTAAAAAATACGGCCTGCCAGTCGCAATCACAGGAGTATGTCCAGCACGACGCAATAATTTTAGAGCCTTTAACGTGCTTTCAGGAACATGAGAACCGCCAACATGACTAACTAAAGTATTATCTATATCAAAAAATACGTACATGTTTAAAAAATTTTTATCCTTTGAGTTTAAAATTAAGTCCAGCCCAAATATAATCAACCCGTTCAGCTCTTTCCGCTAAAACTTGATACAAATAACCAGTGTTATCGCGCCAGCGTCTTTCAAATTCATCAACAGGAACAACTCCGCATGAAATATCATCGCCAATAATGACGCTGTGTTCTAAAAGATTTAGACGTTCGCAAAAATAATTTATAGGGTCAATATTTTTGAGCATGAGATTTTTAACACCGTCATGAAAATTTATGATTAAATCAGCGTTAAAAAGTTCGTAATTATTTTTTAAGTCGCAAATATTTTTAAATCCGCCGTATAATTTTTGAGCAAAAGCCTTTTTGCCCATGTGACGCCCGCCGCTGATTAAATGCATAGCCCTGATAATAAAATTATCTCGTCAAGCTCAACAAATGCACCTAATAAATCGCCCGTTATTCCGCCAAAATTTTTCATACAGCACCTCCGCCAAAATATAAACACGAACAAATTTAACACGCTTAATTTTAAATTTATTATTAACAAAATAATTATTGCAATCACAAAATAAATATTATCATGCTGGACGCGCGACGAACCTAAAATTTTTGCCAGACCGTCATTTTTAGCGAAGGGCAAATTATTTAACAGCATGGCCATGCCTAAACGCGATAAAACAGGGATTAAAGCGATTTGTAAATTAAATTTGACTTCAGCAAATAGCGCGCACTTCAAAATTAAAAGCATTACACAGCCTGCAACACCAAATGCCCCCGTGTGAGTATCTGATAGAATTTCGAGCCGCGTTTTTAAATCTTTATGAGCAAATATCGCGTCGCAAGTGTCAATAAATCCGTCAACATGCAAACCGCCCGTCAAAAATAAATTTGCTAACGCCATAAAAACTCCTTTTAAAAAATCTGAACATGTCAAATAATTAAGCGCGAAATTTATAATCAAAAGCATTAAACCGACAATAACTCCAACAATCGGAATGCATACAATAAAATAACGCAAGTTAGATTTTTCCCAAGCAATATTTTTAGCCGGCAACGTTGTTAAAAAAGTTAGTGCGATGAAAAATGAGTTAAGCATTTGTTTAAAACCTCATGTGTTTATATAATTTCAGCATGTCATATTTTTTGATTATAGCTGTAATTTTAGTGCCGAGTGCGGTTTTTATAGTATGCACGATTATTTTGTTGCGTTCATTGAATGAGATTTTAGACGCATTAAATGACAATACCAAAATAACAGAAGCCCGCGATAAAAATTTTAAAACCTTCGCAACACAATTTATCGCACAAGTTCAAAATTTACGGCGTGAAGAACGTGAGGGCGATCGATTTTTGATTACAGCATTAAAAAATATGAGTGATAAAAATTCAGCCCGTCTTTCACAGCTTGAGAGCATAAATAAATTATCTGAAACGCTCGACGAATTTTTAAAACGCATGAACGCCGAAATAAACACCAGCTCAGAATTATTAAATTCTATTTCAAACGCGCGGGGCGATATTGACGAGACTGTAATAAAAATCAAAGCGGCTTTAAATCAAATCAGCGACGGAATAATAAACTGTCAAGGCGTTTGTAATTCAAGTCTTGGAGAAATTCAAAGCGATTTTCGTAAAACCGATGCTGAATTTAGAAATTTGATTTACGAATTGATGAGCCAATTAAAAGATTTTGGCAGGCAAATTAGAAAGTGAGTTTAAAAAATAATGGCCGACTTCTTAAAAAATTTAAATGATTTGAGAATACCGCACGAATTAAAAGATTTTGCCGGAGACTGTTACTTAATTTACACGCCCCGAATTTTAAAAAATGATATCGAAATCAAAGCACGCGTCAAAAAATTCCATTTCATGGCCTGTAACGTTATTAGAAATGATTTTGACAGAGGAAGGATTTTATCGTACAGGCTCACAAAAAATTTGACCGGCTATTTCAGCATGTACGACGGCTCAAGACAGCGTTTACAAGTTTGTAAGCATTGTTTAAAAGAATTTAACAACGGGCGCGGCTGGCAAGATTATTCGACTGTTAGCAGAAGTTTGCAAAAACAGATACTTGAACGATTTAATATAAAAGAATTTTTCAGCGAATGCCATTTTCAGAATATGATTGATAAAAAGTATTTTGATGCGATTTGGTTTGGATTACATAATCCTGATGATTATCCCTCAAACTGGAACGTTATCTCAAATTTTCAGCGTGAGCTAAAAAAATGGACATGTGAAATTTGCGGTATCGATTTAAGTGCTGAAGAGTATCACAAATTCCTGGATGTCCATCATAAAAACGGTTTTAAATCAGACGTTCGCTCAGAAAATTTACAAGTCCTTTGCAAAGAATGCCATTCAAAACAATACAGACACGAACATTTAAAATATATAGACGACTATAAAAAAGCTATTGAAATATTAAATCAAATTCGCGGCTGTAATTCTGAAGGCCAGTACGAAATCAAATTTTAATTTTTTAATACGCAATCAAATTCACAGCTAACCCAACTACAAAAGTTAATGGCGCGACGGATAAAAATATTTGCGGGATTGAAACGCCCATCGAAATTAAAATACTAACTCCAACCGCAGCAACAGCCATAAAAAGAGAATCCGTAATATTTGAGCAGGCGATAACACTCGATAATTTTTCTTCGGGAGCTTTATTTTGCATTACGGCGTACAACGGGACAATATATAAACCTCCGCAAAACGCGATTAAAAATAAGCTGATTGTTATTGCGAAATTTGCCGGATTTGTAAAAAATTCGTACATTCCAATTACGGCGGCGTTCTCATCAACCGGAGGTCTATCGCTAACGTACCAGAGCAAAACACTTGATAAAGCGATACCGTAAGCTGCAGCTGGGACATATTTTGCTGTGATACGACCTTTTAAAATTGCATCACAAGCCATCGAGCCTAAGCCTATGCCCATTGAAAATATTGCCAGGAAACTTGTAGCTACGCTTTCATCAGCACCCAAAATAGTTTTTGCGTAAGTCGGAAATTGTGCAAGGAACACAGAACCAACAAGCCAAAACCACGAGATTGCAAGCATTGAATAAAAAACATTTTTCATCGGGACAATGCCTTTGAACATATTTAAAGTGTCTTTGATTATGTGAAGAGAGATTTTGCGTTGAGTATCAACCGGTGTTGTTTTAGGAATGAATAAACTTGATAACCAACCGGCAAAAGCAATCGTCACAGCAAGACCGCCAACCCAATAAATACCGTTTTCGCGTAAAATCAACAGTCCGCCTGAAATTGTACCGGTTAGAATTGCTAAATACGTCCCCATTTGAATTAAACCGTTGCCGGCGATTAACTCTTCTTCTTGTAAATGCTGAGGGAGAATACTATATTTTGCTGGGCTGAAAAAAGCAGACTGCGCTCCCATACAAAATAACACGACGATTAAGAACCACATATTATTTAAATAAAAACCTATAGCCGCTCCGGCCATGATAATAATTTCAGCAAATTTGACCCAACGCATTAAATCCGAGCGGTCATATTTATCATTTAAATCACCAGCAGGCGCAGCAAATACGAAAAACGGCAAAATAAAAATCCCTGCGGCGATGTTGACTAAAATTCTTGGGTCAATGCCGGCGGCTTCACCTAATCTATAAGTTATCAACATTAACAGAGAGCTTTTGAAAAAGTTGTCGTTAAATGCCCCTAAAAATTGTGTTAAAAACAATGGCAAAAAACGGCGTGTCAATAATAATTTAAACTGGTTCAAAATAAAAAATACTCCTCTAAAAATTTTCAATCATAAAAGTATAATTTCAAGCGCAAAACTTTGCAAAGCATGATTAAAATTTTTAAAAGAGGTGAGAGATTATGCAGATTGATACAAATACTTTAGTTTCGATTACAGACGCAGAACAAAATTTTTCAAAAGTTACGCACATCGTTGACAAATATGGGAAAGCTGTAATTTTTGAGAATAATGCTCCGCGTTACTTAATTGTTGATTTTTCTACTGTGTCTGAAGATAAGTTTATTCCTGACGAAGCTGTTATGTATTCTGCGAATAAATTTATGAATTTATATGACGAGGCTTTTAAAGAATTAGCTAAATGATAAAAATTTCGGAAGAACAAATTATTTTAATGCATAAACAGTTAATTGAACGTTACGGCGGTCAACATGGAGTACGGGATTATGCTTTGCTTGCGTCGGCTTTAAATACTCCTTATCAAGGATTTGGAGGGCTTGAATTTTATCCTACAATCATTGAAAAAGCTGTAAGGCTTTGCGTTGGGCTGGTAGTAAATCATCCTTTTTGTGACGGCAATAAAAGAATTGGAGCATTAGCCCTTCTAACAACGCTTGATATAAATGGTTTAACGTTGACGACCAATAATGAGGAACTTTCTGAAATAATTCTTAAATTAGCTTCCGGAACGATTGAATATAAAGGCTTGCTTAAATGGACACAAGAGAGGATTTCATAAATTACAGCATGATTAAAATTTTTGTGTAGTATTATTACGCATGATTTTTTAAATGGAGATGTAATTTTTTAAATGCTTAAAAATATTTTAGATTATGTTACTAATTTGTTAAGGCCGTCGTTTTATTTAAGCGGTATTGATTATGTAATGTCGGTTTGGCGCGAGGCGAATGCTCGTGAAAAAGGGATTTTGCTGCTCGTATTTGCACCAATGTTTATAACAACGGGCGGTTTGTTAATCAGCATAGTATATTTCGTGTTGTTTGAGTTGCCGATATTTTTATTCAGGCTTTTATCATGGGGAATATTAACGGCCTTATTCGGTATGGCTGGACGTTTCGGATATAAATATTTTACTGGGCACAGCGTTGATTTTCCAGGATTTAAAAAGACTTTAGAAAACGAAGATGTAATTATTGACGTTAAATATAACGAGACAAGAACGCGCAGATAAATTTTTTACTAAATGGATTTTATAAAGGCGCATAAAAAATATTTACTTCCAGCTTTAGGCGGTGTGCTGTTTGCGTTAATTGGGACGATAGCGGGTGTTTTTATTCCGTCGGAGGATTTTACGCCCGTTGAAATTCCGTCAAGCCCAAATTCAGACACGCAGTTAATCACTCAAGACGCTGTTCAAGAAAATCAAGACTTTTATGTTTACGTAACGGGAGCTGTAAAAAATCCGGGCGTTTATAAAATTTCGAGTGATGCAAGAATTTTTCAAGCTTTAAATTTAGCCGGAGGCTTTACGTCTAACGCTGACACTGAAAATATAAATTTAGCTGAAGCGGTAACGGACGGTACTCACATACATATTAAGGTTAAATCGCAAGCCGAAAATAAAAATGAATTTCAAATTCCCGGCACACCTGCTAATCACACTAAAACTATTATTAACGTTACGGCAAATGCTGATAATTCAAATTTAATAGACGTAAATCACGCGCCCGAAGAAGTTTTAATTAAATTGCGCGGTGTCGGAAATACTATCGCCAAAAGAATTATTGATTATCGAAATAAACACGGTGCTTTTAAAACGGTCGAAGATTTATTAAACGTGAAGGGTATCGGCCAAGCTAAATTGAATAAAATGCGCGGCCAAATAGTTATTAAGTAATCAAAAATGCGTTTGCTGGTAAAAGCTCCTATGACAGGAATTTTTTTCGCGTTGATTTTAGGGGTAGCTTTGAGCGAAAAATTTAGCAATCTGTATTTAATTTTCATGACACCGTTTTTATTAGCGAGCGTTTTATTTTTGACATACGAACGCGATTTTAAAAGCCAGTATAAAATTTTTGCGTTGATGATAATTTTCAGCATACTTTGTTCAATGAGAGTGTATGCCGTTTTAAATGAGCCTCCTAAAAATTCAAAAATATTTAAATCAGAGACAGGAATAATCACGCAAGTTAGGCAATGGGGAAAATTTTACGTTGCAATTCTGAAAACGCGTTCGGGAAATTATTTATTAAACATTCCATTTGCGAATTACGTTGAAGGAATGCGGATTAAATTTGACGGTGTTACTAGAAATTTTAAAGCTGTTAATAATCAAAATAGCTTTGACGAATTTAAATATTGGCGTGCGCGTGGAGTTGAGGCAAAAATCTCGATTAGCAACGTTGAAAATTTAGAAGCTAAATTTAATTTATACCGGCTAAGATATTTAATATCGCGTTGGCTTTCGATTAACACACCCAATTTAACGGGTTTATATTTGAAAGCGGCGTTGCTTGGAGAGCGCGACCGTGATTTAAATTCAAAACATAGCCGTTGGGGAACAAGTCATTTATTAGCTGTATCAGGTTTTCACGTAGGAATTGTAATTTTATGCGCCAGCGTATTTATTAAGAATAATTTTTTATTAAGCTTAATTTTATGGTCATATGTTTTATTAACCGGTGCGGCGGCAAGTACTTTGAGAGCGGCTTTAATGTTACAGACTGGAATAATCGCTAAAAATTTAGGCCGTCCGATGCAAAATATAAACAGTGTGAGTGTTGCTGGAGTGCTTTTAATTTTAAATTCGCCGTATATATTTTGGGACGTAGGATACCGGCTTTCAGTGATAGCGGCTTTAACGATAACGGCCATTAAAGAGCGTGCTGATTTTTGGAAGATTAGCATTTTAGTATTTTTAACGACGTGTGCGGAAGTAACGAGTGTTTTTAAGACAGTGCCATTCGCCGGAGTAATCATAAATTTTTTTGCGCCGTTATATTTTGCGATTGCGTTTTTGCTTGCGAGTTTAGGGGCGTTAATGTTTTATTTAAAAATTCCGTTAGCGATAATGCTTTTAAATTCGGTTGAAAATTTATTCAAGCTTTACGAGAGAATTTCAGACTTCATCGTTAAAATATTCCCTTTGCAAATACATCACCATGAAATTTTTGAAATACTGAGTATATTTTTGCTAATAAATTTGATTTTGAACAAGCTTGAATTTTCAAGACGGCGTGAATTTTTCATAACGATTTTAATTTTGCCCGCGATATATTTTTTACTCAAGTAATGTTAAAAATTGCCCTCTAAAAAATTTAACACTTTGTTTTTTGAAACATGTTTATAAATTTTCATGGCCGCTAAATTTTTGAAGACTTTTTGTAGTTGTAAACGTAGTTGCAAAAATAACAGTCCCCTTAAAAAATCAGAGACTGTTAAAATTTTTTAAATTATATCAAAAATCTGTTCGTTGTTATTATTTATGCAAGCTAATATTGCCGCTGCCGCCTGTGATAAAAAATGTATCGCCAACGATTAAATTGCCCATATCGCTTACCATGAAGACAGCAAGCTCTGCAATTTCCGAAGGCATAGCATAACGTTTATTCGGAGTTCCAGCGTTATAAATTAGGTCGCCTTCGTTTTTGCCTAACATCGGTGTTGCAACAGGGCCGGGCGCAATCGCATTAACTATAATTCCGTACGGCAATAATAAATCAGCAAGACCTAACGTCATTCCGCGAACAGCCCATTTTGATAATTGATAAGCTGTCCACGCGGGGCGTAAACTTGATGAAGACGCTACGTTTAAAATATGGCCTTTGATTTTGTGAGCTATCATGAATTTACTGACAGCCTGAGCCATAAAATAACTGCCGCGAACATTTACGTTCATGATGTCGTCAAATTCTTTTTGCGTAACATCTTCAAAACCTGTTTTATTAACAAGACCGGCGGAATTTACAAGAATATCAATGCGGTTTTCGGGGAATAAATTTGCAGCCTGACTAACTTTTTCGGGCATTCCTTCCGGAAGCATGTCAGGAAGTCCCGGATCCGAAGCATCGCCTTCTTCCGGCATTC
>CAJODZ010000001.1:31018-41639 GCA_905233645.1 uncultured Synergistales bacterium
TCAAGACATGAATTTAATTTTGCTTCATTAGTTCCGGCGATGATGACTTTTGCTCCGCTCCGTAAAAAACTTTGAGCCATTGAAAAACCTATGCCGCCGCTTCCACCAGTTATTAAAGCAATTTTTCCAGCTAACAATTCATTCGTATTAACGGGGGCTGGAATTGGTACGAGCTTTTCTGATTTAGTAAGCATGTACGCACTTTTGATGATGTTTTTGATTTTGCGTTTAATGCCCATAAAAAATCACCGTCCTAACATTTTTTTAAGCTTACGTGCATTTTTTACGCCGATAACGTTTTTAACTGTGCGTTTGAGATTTTTCTTAACACGCATTGACGCAGGCACTATTTCCGAAACATCTATCTCGCTAATAAGTTTTAGCGCATCGCTTTCATCGTCAGGGTTAATGAAAATTTCAAAGAATAGCGGTTTGTCGAGTTTTTCAGGTGTCATAAAACGTTCATAATTTGCTAAATATTCCTCTTTGCTTGAAGCTGATATATATTCAAAGCCTAAAGTCTCAACATAATTTTTTAATAGCGTTTTAGATTGTTTTGCAAAATTTCCACGTGCCTCAAAAAATGGCTCTGAGCCTTCTTGAAAAACTATTCTTGTTCCATTCGGATATATGTGCATTTCTACTCCAGTCCCATTATTTACGAGCATGAGCCTAAAATTATTATTTAAGTGTCTGTTACCCGTGGCGTTCATGTCGTAGAAGAAAGCCAAATCGCCAATCACACCAAAAAATAATTTATCAGGTGAAGCTAAGGACGCGCCTAAAAACGATGACATACAACCGTCAATTCCAAAACCGCCGGTGTTTGAATAAGCACAAATATTTTGATTTTTAGGAAATTCAAAATAGTTCCAGGAACGTAACGAATTTAAAATGCCTAAGTGTAAAACAGAATTAGCAGGTAACTTTTTTATCGTGTGTTGAGCAATCCAAATGTTTGAAAACGGGAGTTCGGGTATTTTTTCGTAGACGTAATCGTAATCACGCCGCCAAGCAAGATAATAATTCGGAAGATTTGTCCCCCCCCCCCCAAAAAATTCTTTCTCAGACATCTGGAAGACATTTTTTAATCTCTTAAAAGGGTCTCTTAATTCACCGTCAGGATTTACGCGCCAAACTTGACCAGGATTGAATGACATGTATGCTCCTGAAACTTCGCCTAAATGAATTAAAACGTTCATATTTTTGCGAGGAGTTGCAGGAATTAAATTCGGGTTGATTTCATATTTGCCGTTATAATTTCCGGTATGGTCAGTAAGAACGACAGCATTATATTTTTCACAGAATAAATCAACCAAGCGCGTTAATTCATCATCAAATTTTGAATGAGCACCGATAAAAATTCCAACCGTGTCAACTTTTAATTCAGGTAAATTATCTTTCTGAAGGTCAATGCTTTCAAAGCGTCTAATGACATTTACAGCGGGCAATTTTTTAATTGAAAAATCCTGGCTGTAATCGGTCATCATATTTAAATGGACTGGCCCGCCTCCGTTACGTCTTAATTCTAATAATGCCTCGTTAATTTTTAAATTTGCCGCCCATGTATCCTCTTGAGTGTGTAAAAGTGGAATGGACGCGCTAAACTTAACAACGTCTTTCGGAGGATTAAATCTGTTTGTAACTTGCGGTGTATAAGTTCCGACGCGGCCAAAATGTTGACTTGATGTTACAGCTAAGACGGGCAATTTACGATAAAAAGCTTCAGTTAGCGGCGGGTAATAGTTTCTCGACGCTGTAGCACCTGTGCAGGATAAAACGACCGGTTCACCGCTTTCCGCAGCCATGCCGCACGCAATATAACCTGCTGAACGTTCGTCAACTGAGGAGTACATCTCAAAAAAATCATCTTTTTGAATACTGCCAACTAGAGACACGTTTGTTGCTCCTGGACTGGCTATGATTTTTCGTATGTTATGGGCTTTTAATAGTGCGATTAAAATCTGGTGGTTTTCTTCGGACGTATAAAAATTTTGTGCCATATTTTTTAAAGTTACCTCCTGTTTAAAAATTGATCCAATTTTAGCATTAAAAAACAGCCCCCCGAATTTTTGAGATTTGAGGAACTGTCTATTTTTAAATTATTATCAAAAATTATTTTGTGCGTTTAACGGCCTCTTTCATAACAACATCATGCGCTCCACCCTCTATTAAAGTTACTGGCGAAACAAGGGTTAGTCTTGCTTTTTCGCGAAGTTCCTGTAAATTCAAAGCTCCGCAATTACAAAACGTTGATTTAATTTTGCTTAACGTCTCGTTTACATTCTCTCTTAAAGTTCCGGCGTAAGGGACATAACTGTCAACGCCCTCTTCAAATGATAATTTATCTTGAGCAACATCGCCGCTGTCGTATCTCTGCCAATTACGCGCTCTCGAAGAACCTTCACCCCAATATTCTTTTACATAATTCCCATTGACCATAACACGATTGCCCGGGCTTTCATCAAATCTTGCAAAATAACGTCCTAACATGCAAAAATCTGCTCCCATAGCTAATGCAAGTGTAATGTGATAATCCATAACGATGCCGCCGTCTGAACATACCGGTATATAAATTCCTGTCTCTTCAAAATATTTATCGCGCGCTTGAGCAACTTCGATTACTGATGTAGCTTGACCGCGTCCAATTCCTTTAGCTTCACGTGTTATACAAATTGAGCCTCCGCCAATACCAACTTTTACAAAATCAGCTCCGCAGTCCGCTAAAAATTTAAAACCGTCAGCGTCTACAACATTCCCCGCTCCAACTTTTACACTGTCACCATAATTATCGCGTATCCATTTTAATGTTCGTTTCTGCCATTCTGTAAAACCTTCAGAAGAATCTATACATAAAACATCAGCACCGGCGTTTATTAAAGCTGGTACACGTTCTTTATAATCACGAGTGTTAATTCCTGCGCCGGTTACGTATCTTTTTTGAGCGTCTAATAATTCGAGCGGGTTTTCTTTGTGAGTGTCATAATCTTTACGAAATACGAATGCTACCATATTCCCGTCATCATCAACAATCGGAAGAGCGTTCAATTTATGTTCCCATAAAATATCATTCGCTTCACTCAAAGTCAGACCGTCTTTTGCTAAAATAATTTTGTCAATCGGGGTCATAAAATCTTTAACTTGAGCGTTTAAATCCATTCTACTTACTCGATAATCACGACCAGTTACAATTCCTAATAATTTGCCTGTTAAACTTCCGTCATGCGTAACAGCTACAGTTGTATGTCCTGTTTGTTCTTTTAATTTCAAGATATCGCTTAAAGTTTGGTTAGGGCTAATTGAACTATCATTTGCAACGAAGCCGGCTTTATATTGTTTAACACGTTTAATCATTGCGGCCTGGTCTTCGATTTTCTGAGAACCATAGATAAACGCGACACCGCCTTCACGAGCAAGAGCGATAGCTAATGTGTCATCTGATACTGATTGCATTATTGCACTAGTTAACGGGATATTTATTGATAATGGAGGAAGTTCGCCTTTTTTAAATTTGCATAAAGGAGTTCTCAGCGAGACATTTGAGGGGATACAATGTTCAGAAGAGTAATTCGGTATTAAAAGATATTCAGAAAATGTGTGCGACGGTTCGTTATAAAAAAATGCCATCGGAAAAAACCTCCTGTAAAAAATTTTAAATATGATAACACGCAAGCTAAACGCAAAATAATTTAACGCTTTCTAATTTTTCACTGTGTGTATAATTAAAAAAATTTAGAAAAATTTTTAATGGGAGCTGGTTTAGAAAAATGATAATGGGCGAACTAAAACACTACGATTATTTTTCTGGCTTGGGTAAAAATTTCATGGCCGGATTAAAATTTTTAGCTGATAAAGATTTAGACGCTCTCGAAAATAAAAAATATATTTTAGACGGCGACAATTTATATTTTGAAGTCAGTGATATCACAACAAAAAATTCCAGCGAAAAATTATTTGAAATTCATAAAAAATACGCTGACATTCATATTACGTTAAAAGGTTTGGAATTTTACGGTTTTAATAAAGATTTAACTAATCTAACTCAATCAGGCGAATATAATCAAATACAAGACACGTTATTTTATGCAGGAGCTGGCGATAAATTTAATTTTAATTTACCAGCCGGATATTTTATGATTTTTATGCCTAACGAACCTCACAAGCCTGGATTATGTTTAGAAAACTCCGGCAACGTTCATAAAATCGTAATGAAAGTAAAAGTCTATGACTGATACAATTTTTATGAATTACGCTTTGAACGAGGCTAATAAAGCTTTCGCTCGCGGTGATGTTCCTGTTGGTGCTGTAATAATAAATTCAAAAGGCGATATTCTCAGCACAGGCAGCGACGAAAAAAATTTTGACCCCACAGCTCACGCAGAAATTAACGCAATTAGAATAACTGCTCAAAAATTAAAACGCTGGAATTTAACGGGCTGTACTCTTTATGTAACGCTTGAGCCTTGTCCGATGTGTGCCGGTGCTTGTGTAAATTCGCGTATCTCAAGAGTTGTTTACGGCGCAAAAAATTTCAAGTCTGGTGCTGGCGGAACGTTATATAACATTTTGAGCGACTTACGTTTAAATCACCGTTGTGAAATAAAATCGGGTGTTCTTGAAAAAGAGTGCTTAAAACTTTTGCAAGATTATTTTTATTTCAAACGCGAACTTAAAAAATTATCATGATGCAGATTTGTAAAAGCGATGAATTAAAAATTTTTAATCCTACACCTGAAACCAAAAAGCTCGCTGATTTATTATCATGTTCAGAATTAACGGCTGGTGTTTTGGAAATGTTGCGCGGTTCGTCCGACCCTGAAATTTTACGCGAATGGATTAAACCTGATTTTAAAAATCAAATGCAAAAATTAAATTTAGGCGAAGCCGGAAAGAACGCTCAAGAATTGTGGAACGCTAAAAGCTCATTCGGCAACGTCTTAGTTTACGGCGATTATGACACTGACGGAGTTTGTTCAACAGTTTTAGCAATGGAAATTTTCAGGAATAAGGCGGCGCAAGTTCGTTATTTTATTCCGAGACGCGATATTCATGGTTACGGCTTAAATGCTGAAATGCTTGAAAAAATTGCCCGTGCCGGTTGTAATACGTTAGTTGTTGTTGACTGCGGAACTAATGATTCTAAAATGCTCGAAAAAATTCAGGCTGTCGGTGTCAAAAATATTTTCGTATTTGACCATCATAAAGTTTCGACCGAAATAACAATTCCAACAATCGTAAACCCATATAACGGCGGCGAGGGCGATACTCAAAAATTATGTGCAACGGCTGTTTTATGGTGTTGGGCTTGGAACTCAGGGATAATCACGCACGACCGTTTGAAATATGATATTGATTTAGTTGCGCTTGCTACGATAGCTGACTGTATGCCTTTGCATAATTTAAACCGTTCGCTTGTCCGTTATGGTTTGCATTTAATGAGAACTAATCCCCGACGCGGTTTAGGTGCTTTGTTTGATTGTTTAGGTTTAAACCGTCATCAGCTTTCTGAAGAGCATTTATCGATGAGGGTTATTCCTTGTATAAATGCACCTGGAAGAATTACGAGCGCGGATATTTCCGTAAGGGCGTTATTAGGCGTTGGCAATAATCAAAGTATTTACTCGTGCATAAATGATTTAATGAGGACGAACAAAAAACGGCAATCTCTCACGGAAAATATTACTCGCGATATTGACAACGGAATTATAAACGGAGGCATTCAGCGAAAAGTATTATTTAATGCGGATTGGCCTATCGGAGTTTTGAGCGGTGTTGCCAGTAGAATTTGCGCTCAATATAACCGTCCTGTTGCTCTTGCGTCACAAGTCAACAAAGACACAATCAGAGGTACGTTGAGAGTTCCTGAAGGCGGCAATGCTTTTAGTATTCTTGAAAAAATTTCTGATAAGCTCGACGCTTGGGGAGGACATAAATTTGCGGCTGGATTTTCGGTCTTAGTAAATGAGTGGCCAAGCGTCCAGGATTTGCTAGAAGAGATGTTAAATAATATCGAAATCCAACACGAAGACAGCACGCCTGTAATAAATATTTCGCCGGCGGATATTTCGTTATCGGATTGGAAAGCGATTACAGAGCTTGGGCCTTTCGGAAATGACAATCCTTCACCTAAATTTTATACAAGATTAAATTTAGCCTCGACCGAAATTAACCCGTTAGGTAAGGAAAATAGACACAGCTATATAAAAATTCGTAATGCAAAATTATTAGCGTTCGGAACTCCTGTACCTGATGTGATACGCGATATAAATAAAATTCAAGGCTGGGTATATCATCCGCGCTTAGATTATTGGCAAAACCGAGAGCAATTACAATTTATATTAGACTATGCAGTAACTGAAGGGAGCGAATAAAAAAATTATGGCGTTATCTTCTGATTTATCTTCGATTATGAACACGTTGCCTTCGCTTGAGGACAATTCGGCTAATTACATTCAAGAGATGGCAAAATTACGAGACCAGTTTTTTACGCGCATTCCTATTCAATCACAAACAGAGAGTGTTCGTTCAGTTTGGCAAAGTCTGTGGGCGAAAGCACTTTTAACGCTTACACCTGAACAAATGAATAAGTTGGGCGAAACGTTCCTCTTTGCTGCTGAAGCTCATAAAGACCAAAAACGTAAATCCGGCGAACCGTATATTATTCATGTTTTAAGCGCGGCGTTAATTTTGGCTGGAATGAGATTTGACATGCCGACGCTTGAAGCTGCTTTGTTACATGACACATTAGAAGATACAGGCACGACCAGCGAAGAATTACAGGAAAAATTCGGTGCTGATGTTGAGATGTTAGTGCGCGGTGTTACGAAATTAGCCGGTGATGATGTCAAAAAATTTATGTCGCGTGAAGATTTAACCGGTGAAAATTTGCGTCGTATGTTTATCGTTATGGCTCGTGATATTCGTGTTGTCTTAATAAAGCTTGCCGACAGATTACATAATATGCGTACGTTAGGTGTAATGAAGCCCGAAAAACAACAAAGAATTGCGCGCGAAACTATGGAAATTTATGCGCCTCTTGCTCACAAGTTAGGAATTTATCAAATTAAGCGTGAGCTTGAGGATTTATCGTTTATGTATTTACAGCCTGATTTATATCACGAGTTACAAGAACGTGTTAAACGCCGTATGCCCGAAATGGAAAGCGTTATCAAAAAAGCTATTGACGTTCTCGAAAAACGTTTGCAGAAAGATAATATCCCTTGCCGGATTAAAGGCCGTTCAAAGCATTATTACAGCATTTACGAAAAAATGCAGCGTAAAAAATTATCGTTCGATGAACTTTATGACATTTTAGCTGTTAGAGTTTTGGTTTCGGACGTATCGACTTGTTATGCTGTTTTGGGTATTGTTCACGCTCTCTGGTCTCCGGTTGCCGGTCAATTTGATGATTACATAGCTAATCCGAAAAGCAATATGTATCAATCACTGCACACAACTGTTATGGCCTTTGGTGTTCCGTTAGAAGTTCAAATCAGAACGCACGAGATGAATAATTTAGCTGAATACGGAATTGCGGCTCATTGGTTATATAAATCCGGCGGAAGCAAATTAAAAGGTTTAGACGCTCGCTTAATGTGGATTAGACAAGCCCTAGAGGTTGCAGAAGATGAAAATTCAAGCGAGTTCATGGACGTTCTGAAGAGCGATATTTTATTAACGAGCGAAGTCTATGTTTTCACGCCTCAAGGGAAACCGATGATTTTGCCGAACGGCGCGACGACTTTAGATTTTGCGTACGCTGTTCATACGGAAGTCGGCAATCATTGTGTTGGAGCTACGATTAACGGGCGCATAGTTCCTTTGAACACTCAATTACATAACGGCGACAGAGTTAATATTTTGACTTCGCCTCAAGGTTCACCGTCTAAAGATTGGCTGCGAATTGTAAGTTCAGGCAAGACACGCAGCAAAATTAGAAGTTATTTTAAACAGGCTGAAAAAGTTGACCGTGATGAAAAATTAGAGCGCGGCTGGACGTTAATCGAACGTGAATTAAGACAGCGCGGTTTATTAAATGTTACTCAAGAAGATTTTAATAATATTGACGAACAGTTAATAGCCGTTGGTTCAGGAAGTTTAAGCGCGAAAGAATTTGCACCTAAATTAGCGTTAGCTTATTTACAACATCACACACCCATTCAAACTCAATCAGCCGCACCGGAAATTACAGCTGAACCCGTTACCAAACATAAACATGATAATAAATCGCCGGTCTTAGTCGAAGGTGAAGGCGGTGTGAGTGTCATTCTTGCTAATTGCTGTAATCCTGTGCCTGGTGATGAAATCGTAGGTTGTTCAACGAGCCGGCGCGGTATAACTATTCACCGGGCTGGCTGTAAAAGCATTAAGGCTAGCAGTTCCGACAGGATTATAAATGTCTCTTGGGCTAATCCTAATCCTGAAAATTTAAATCAAAATCATACTGGAACTCTTTACACTGCTAGATTAAAAACTGAAGGTTTAGGCCGTGAGGATTTATTATCTGATGCTACAAAAGCAATCGGACTTGCGGGCGGAAGTATTTCAGGAATTAAAGCGACGATGATTGGAAATAGTTTAATGCGCATGAAAATTGAAGTGCGTGTGAAAAATTTAGAGCATTTATATTCGGTCATGGCCAGATTAAATGAAGTTCGCGGCATTATGGAAGTTGCAAGGGGGTAAAAATTTTTAAAATGCGTCTGTTAGTTCAACGTGTTAAGCGCGCGTCGGTAATCATAAATGGCAATTTAAACGATAAACGCGAAATTTCTCAGGGAATGTGTATTTTTGTCGGCGTTACTCATAATGATAATGAAGCGTCTGCAAATTGGCTTGCTGAAAAAATTTCCGGCTTGAGAATTTTTGCTGACAACGACGGTAAAACTAATCTTTCAATTCAGGATATCAACGGCGAACTTTTAATCGTGTCTCAATTCTCGTTATATGCGTCTTTAAAAGGTCGTCGGCCTGGATTTTCAGAAGCAGCAAAACCAGATTTAGCCAATAAATTATACGAACACTTCATCGAAAAATTACGCGCCATGAATTTTAAAAAGATTGCTACCGGTGAATTTGGTGCAGATATGGAAGTTGAAATTATTAACGACGGGCCATTAACATTTATAATCGACGCGCCTGAAAATTTAGCATGAAAGGATTTTAAAATAATTTTGATGAGTTATAAAAGTTTTTCGCTCGGAGCATTATGGACAAACGGTTATTTATTTTGGGACGATTACACCCGCAACGCATTTTTTATTGACCCTGGCGGTGATATGTCTGAAGTAATTAGCTTTATGCAAGTTCATGATTTAAATTTGAAAATGATTTTATTAACGCATGGCCACATAGACCACATTGCCGGCATTCACGAAGTTATAAATCTTGTTGGCAATAATATTTATATTGGTCACGATGATGCTTATATGTTAAAAAATCCGTCTCATGAATTGCAATCGTTATTAAACGTTCATTGCGACGGCGTAAATGATTTTAAAGAGTTGCACGAGGGCGATTTATTAGAATTTGACGGCTTTAAAATTCAAGTTTTAGAGACACCAGGCCATACTCAAGGGAGCGTATGTTTTTTAATTACGGACAGTCAAAATCACAGCGTCTTAGTTTCCGGCGATACGTTATTTGCTCAAAGCGTCGGGCGTACGGATTTAGAGGGCGGCGACTGGTTAAAGCTTGAGGATAGTTTAAGGCGTTTGAGTAAATTGAATGACAGTTTACACGTTTTGCCCGGTCATGGTTCAGCGACTTCAATAGGAATGGAACGCGAATTAAATCCCTATTTGCCGCGTTAATTTTTTCAGGAGTGAATTTTTAATTAAGATGTTTAAATATTTATCAGGAGTTTTGGGACTTGATGTCGGCATTGATTTAGGTTCGGCAAATATAGTCGTTTACGTTAAAGAAAAAGGAATTGTCTTGAGCGACCCTTCAGCCGTTGCAGTTAGAAAACTTCCGCGCGGTGAAGGGATTGAAGTTATAGCGGTCGGCAAAGATGCAAAAGCTATGTCCGGAAAAGTTCCTGAAGGTGTCGAAGTTATTTGGCCGTTAAGAGACGGTGTCATTGCAAATTTCGACATGACCGAAGAGCTTATAAGATATTGTTTAAGACGCGTTAGCGGTAACGGGAATTTTATGGTACACCCGCGTGTTGTAATATCTGTTCCGGCAGAGATTACAGAAGTTGAGCGCAAAGCTGTTGTCGATGCGACTTTAGGGGCTGGAGCGAGTGAGGCTTACGTTGTTGAAGAACCAATAAGCGCGGCGTTAGGAGTTGGGCTTCCGATTGATAAACCTAACGGCTGCATGATTATCGATATCGGCGGCGGAACGAGTGAAGTTAGTGTAATCTCATTAGGCGGTGTCGTCGTTACAAGTTCATTGAGGACAGCCGGAAAAATGATGGACAACGCAATTATTGCGATGATTAGACAACGTTACGCGCTCTTAATTGGTGATAACACGGCTGAAGAAGTCAAAAACACAATCGGTTCAGCTTTGCCGTTAAATCCTGAACTCGAAATGAATGTTAAGGGACGTGATTTATCAGCAGGTTTGCCCAAGAGCGATAAAGTTTCGTCCGTTGAAGTTCGAGAAGCAATGG
>CAJODZ010000001.1:41655-63275 GCA_905233645.1 uncultured Synergistales bacterium
TGATAAAAATCGCGCTTGAAAAAATGCCTCCCGAATTAGCCAAAGATGTCGTCGACAGAGGAGTAATTTTAACGGGCGGAGTTGCTTTAATGCGCGGCTTTGCTGAAAGATTATCACGTGCTATAAACACACCTGTTATCGTTGCGGAAGAGCCTTTAAATTCTGTAGCGTTAGGCGTTGGCAAAATTCTTGAGAATATCGGCACAGTGCGTAAAGGTTTAATGTCTGTCGAGCGCGGCTCACGTTAATTTTTAAAATTTTATGGATAGCCGTAAAAGTATCGAATGGGTTCATGGGCTTACAGCTTTAATATTAGGCTTATTTTTATTAGGCGTAAGCTCAGGTTTAGGCATAACAAAAAGTATCGTTGATTTATGGGCAGCGTTGCTGTTTATTCCAGAATATCCGGCGGCGATGTTGCGTGATATTTATTTAGACTGGCGTTCATGGTCGCGGGATAGGGATAATTTAAGGGCTGAAGTCATAAAGTTACGTGCTGAAAATGCAGACTTGCGCCGCGAACTTTCTAAAATAACTAACGAGCAAATTTTAGAACTGTCAAAGCAAAATACTAATTCAGCCAGAGTTAATTTACGTGCGCCAATGTCATGGTGGAACGAAATTAGAATTGACCGCGGCTCACAAGACGGATTAAATTTAGGAATGCCGATTTTCCAGGACGGTTATTTAGTTGGACGCGTAAGCAATGTTTCGTTAATGTCATCGTGGGTTGAGTTAATAACGTCGTCTTCTTTTATGATACCGGCTGTGATTGAGGACACACGAGAATTAGGTGTTGTCGCCGGCGACGGTGAAGGTAATGTGTTATTAAAATTTATTCCTGCCGGTCATGGTTTATTATCAGGCATGAAAGTAAGCACGGCGATGATTGGTGAACAGCTTGCGCCCGGCCTTCCAATCGGAACAATATCAGGCCAAGCAGGGAACTCAGCCGACGGTTATACAACGTATAAAATATCACCAGGTGCTAATTTAACGAGAGTGTATACGGTAAGTTATTAAATTAAATTTTAAAAGATGTTTGTAATATTTTTATGGCTCATTCAAGATTTCATAACAGTTTTTACTGGCGGCAGTGCGAGAATACCAGGATTATTTATTTTGGGACTTGTTTATAAAATTATTGATGACACCAGCGACGATGACAGATTATCAGCAATTTGGACAGCGTTTGCCGGTGGTTTATTATGGGATTTGCGCTGGGTTGGTTTGCCTGGATTTTTTACGCTTGGTTATGTAATAGTTATCTTAATCGTAATTCAGGTATGGGGTTTAATTCCTCCGCAAAATCGAAATTCAGGGACTGGAATAATAATTTTTATCTTACTTGAAATTTCGCAATTAGTTCCGCCGTTAGTACCTGTTTTAATTTTGGGCGGGACAACTGGCTGGCAATTTTTTATTTCACAACAGCTTTACGCTTTACCGGCTATCTGTTTTTGCATGTATTTATTTTCGCGCAAACATACAAAATAAAACGGAGAGGCTCTTTTTAATTTTAAAATGCAATTCAATTCCTCTCCGCCTTTTAATTGCTTAACGATTTAAAGAATTTACGATATCGGATAAATATTCATCATCGCTCATCTTGTCAAAATATTTGCGCCGCCATTGAGTGTAATCAAAATTTTCGCGGTTTATCGTTGCTATAAATTGTTCAGCTTCAATATCGCCTAATCCTTCAACAAGACATTTAAAGCCGCGTTCTATAAGTTCAAGTGTTCCGTTAATCATAAATGAATTTCCTCCAACTTAACAAAATCAAGAGGGTTAAGCAATACAATTTTATGAGAACTGTATCTTTTTAGTAAGCGGTCATCAGTTGACAAAAAATAATCACAATCCAACGACAAAGCACACGCAACATGATAAGCATCATAAATTTTTATACCGTTGGCCATGATTGAACTTGCAATTTGTTTAATATTTTCTAATTTATCGACACCAACATAATCAGAGCTATATGCTTTCAAAAATTTTTCAATAGCAACACGGCGAACAGCAAACGGATTTTTTAAATTTTCATACTCAAGGATAAAAGACGTTGCCATTTTTACAATACCGTTTTTGATTAAGTCCTGAACATATATTTTTGCTTGTGTCTCAAGATATACACGCAAGTTTTTTTGATTATCATACGGCCTATTAAAACAACAATTATCGAGATAAATTTTTAGCACAGTATTTTTATTTGCCGTCATCAACAAGAGTTTTAATCTCTTTCAAATGTCTCCATTTTCCGGCGTAATCTAATCCATAACCAACAACGAATTTGTCAGGAATTTTAAAGCCGCAATAATCAACTTTAACTTCTGTTTGACGGCGTTCATATTTATCAAGTAATACACACGTCTTTAAACTTGCCGGCTTCCTGTTGTGTAATAACTCCTGTAAATGCGAAAGCGTTAATCCGGTGTCAACGATATCTTCAACGATTAAAACGTTTTTATTCTCGATACTTGATTTTAAATCGTGAAATATTCTCACAACGCCGCTGCTTTTATCACTGTCCCCGTAAGACGCAACAGACATAAAATCTATTCTTACATCGAGATTTTCAGGCAATTCACGAACTAAATCCGTTAAAAAAAATGCCGCCCCCGTCAAAATTCCAACTACAGCAAGCGGTTTATCATTCCCAAAATCACGCGCTATATCTTTTGCAAGCTCACGGACACGCGCTTTAATTTGTTCTTCTGAAAATAAAACATTGTCAAGTTTATATGCCATGATTTTAAAATTCCTCACGTTAAAAAATTTACAAACTTTTAAAAGCTTAAAACTTTATCGCAATTTGAAACAGCTTCAATTATATCAGCTATGTTAGCAATAATTCCCGCGCCGATACTCTCTGTTAACCCGAAATTATCCGCGCACATTCCTGAAACCATAACACGGCTTCCTTTAGCTTCAAGCTCCTTTAAAAAATCGCAAGTTGCCGAATTGTATAAAACTAATTTAACACCTTCGTTCATAAAAGCTATAACGTCAGGATTTTTTTTCAGCTCCGTTAAACTTTCAATGACACGCTTCAAAAAGACACGGCCATATTTTTTATTTTCGCGCGAAAAATTCTTACCTGTGATTAAAATTGCAAACGTGCTTTTATTATTTTTAGCTGTCATTTTAAAATTATCGGGCTTTTTATTTTGCATAGGTGTAATCTGATTTGAATTAGCCGTTGTGTCTGAATTTAAATTTATATTTTGAGGGAGAATTTCGTTTTGTATAGGATTTTCAGATTTTGAGCCTGTTAAAATAATTTTGCCGTTATCGTCTTCTAACATGACGTCATAACTTTGAGTTTCGAGAAATTTTTTCATGTCTAACGCGATGCCGGTATTGTCTGCTAATAATCTTATTTCGTCGTTTTCCTGTTCAATAGCCGGACGAGTAAGAGCAAGCGCCTCGTTTAAAGTTTTGCCTATAATACTTACCGTGAGCAATTTTTAGAACTCCTTTTTTAGCGGATATTATAAAATAATTTTTAACAGCAAACTTTTCATGAAGGTGATTTTTTAAAAAATGTTCGTATTTAATGATAATAAAATTCTTGTGCGTGAAAATAATATTGATTTAGATTTAGACTTCAAAAATTTTGACGGCGGAACAATAATTAACACTTCTAAAGATTTACCGGCTAATTGGCAGAATTTACCTGCTTGGCTGGACGTTAAAGACCCTGTTTTAAAAGATGACGACGAATATATAAATTTGCGCGCAGTCTGGCATAAATTCGGTTACGAGATATTTTTAAAAGTTGGCGGAGCTTGGCAGTTTGCAAATTGGTTCAGGAATGCGCAATTCTGTTCACACTGCGGAGAAATTTTAAAACCTCGCGACAGAGATTACGGGCGTTATTGTCCAAAGTGCGAACGTGTTTTTTATGCGCCGTTAAGCCCTGCAGTTATCGTAGCGATTGAGAAAAATAATAAATTATTGTTAGCTCATAATTCAGCGATGCCGGCCAATAGATTTAGTTTAATCGCTGGATTTGTTGAACCAGGCGAAACACTTGAACAAGCTGTTGAACGCGAAGTAAAAGAGGAAGTCTCATTAAAAATCGCGGATATAAAATATTTTGCGTCTCAGCCTTGGCCGTTCCCTAATTCGTTAATGTTCGGCTTTAATGCAAAATGGGCTGACAATAATATAAACGTTGACGGTGAGGAAATTTTAGACGCTAACTGGTACTCATGCGATGAGATTAAAAACATGCTCGATAATATTCCCGATGGAGCAAGCATAGCCAGACGTTTGATAAATAATTTTATCGCCAACCATGTTTAAAGCAGTTATAATTTAATTTGACTTTGATTTTTAATAAAGGAGTTTTTATAACATAATGCAAAACAAAAATTTTTTAAGTTCGATTTTAATTTTTGCTTTAATTTTTACAGCAACGATTTTTTCAAGCACGGCTGTTTTGTCTGCACAGGAAGAGACCACAAACGCCGGGGTATTAACTTATTTAGGGACGACTGAGGCAGAATTTCAGGAGGGTTTAGACGATTTAAGAAAAGCAGTTGCTCCGTTATTACCTGAGAACGAAGGTTCATGGCTTGGCGAGGACGCTGGCGACATGCTTGAAAGTTTTATGCTCTCACTCGTAAAAACGCGCCGTGTAATTCATTTTTATGATTCTTTATTAGAAATGCAAATGGCTTTAAAGGCTGACCGCGTTGACGAGATTGCGTTACCTGAAAGCGTCGGTTTGCATTTAATCAAAAATAACCCTGATTACGAAATTCTATTCTCGTTAAACATGATGCCTTCAACGATATCATTTGGCTTCAAACAAGATAACAAAGCACTTCAGCAAGAATTTAACAAAGCACTATTATCAATGAAGAAGGACGGAACGTTAAAAAAACTTGCTGAAAAATATATTTATGAAAGTAATAGCGAGGGGCTTGAGCATGTAAAATTTGACGAGTTCAAAGGTGCGCCGATAATTACAGCAGCCGTAACAGGAGATTTACCGCCGATAGATTTTATAGGTGCAGACGGAACTCCAGCAGGTTATAACACAGCTATATTATCAGAAATAGGGCGGCGTTTGCATAAAAATATTAGTTTAGTGAGTGTGAATGCGGGAAGCCGTTCAGCAGCATTAGTTTCAGGGCGTGTAGATGTTGTATTTTGGTACAGGAACACCGAAGGAATAAAAGCTCCAGCAAAAACCAACGGGAAAAATTTAAAAGATGTTATGAAGGATTTATCGCAAGAGATAATTTTATCCGAGCCGTATTTTGAATGGGACGTTGATTTAATAATCAGCAAAGCTAGATAAATAATTTTAAGCCTACTAATAGACGAGTGAAAACATTTGCCCCTTGAAATTTTAAAAATCCTTTGCGGAAATTATTTCAGGGGCAATTTTTTAAGATATTATTTTACGTTCAAGCACTCTTTCAGATAATTTAATGATATTTCACGTCTAATATTTAATTTTTCATAAACGCTATCGTAATCAATTTTACCTTCTGGGATTTTGCCGTCGTTTTGATAAATTCTACCAGCTATACCCAATGTCGAAAGCAAATCGCTTATTTTATTTTGCATACCGTCAACAACTCTTTGAAAAGCAATAAAAGGCTTTTTGAACATAATTGAAAACACTGTGCCATGAAAAGAATTTGTAAAAATGTAATCTGCGTGATCCATTAACCATAAAAATTCGTCTGGCCCTGTTGAAAAATGCTCTACATCGTTGATATTGAATATGTCGATATTTTTTAGATTACCGCCAACTTTTTTAATAATACCGTTAAATTCATCAAGTCTATTTTCTTCAACGTCTTCGATGAAATACGAGATAGTAAAATGCTCCGGAACATCGTAATCAGGTTTTTTAGCTATAACTCTGTAATTTTCAGCCTGTAACAAAAGCGACGGGTCAACTACATGAACTGCATCAAGACCAGTTAATTTTCTAATTGCTTCACAGCATGAACTTTCGCGACAGGATAATTTTTTAAATGTTGGCAAATATTTTTTATGAAATTTTGTGCGCTTTTTTAAAAATTTTCTAACGCCAAAGCTTGGAGCGTAGCATACTCTTTTTTCAGGCAGCACAAACGACAAATAATAAAAATCTAAATTCTCATCGGTATTATCCCAATTATGCCAAACCATATCAGAACCAACGATAGCGTAACTAAACTTATCCCACTGCGATTTATTTTGAGGATCTAATGCTTCTGAACGGCTAATGCTAATGATATTTGTGAGATATTTTTTATAAAATGCGTCAAATTTTTTACCGTGAAATTTTGCGTTGTTTTTCCCTGACAACTGTTTACGATATTTTTTCGAACCTAATAGAGCTAAAACATACTTCGCGCATTTTTTTATAATTCTTAAAAAATAGCTGCTTGCATTTCTATCATGAAGACTATAAACATTAAAACCTAATGACTGAACGGCTACTTGTAAAGCATAATTTTGTAAGGCCATACCATAATTGCCCCCATGAAAAGTTACGAGCAAAATATTAGATGCTGTGCTGTGCTGTGCTGTGCTGTGCTGTGCTGTGCTGTGCTGTGCTGTGCGATATTTTCAGGCTTCGCCTGGTACATTGTCAATACTCCTTTCGACGGATTTTTTATAATTTTACGCGACTGCAATTTTATCACATAGTTGGAATTTAGAACGAATGAAATCTTTTAAAAAGCTTGTTGTATAATTTCTGCGTCATAAAAAAATCTCTAACCAATTTAAATAAAACCCCTATTTTTTACAACTACATGCACAACTACAAAAAAGCGTTTATAAAATTAGTTGTGTGCTTTTTAAAATGCGTTTTGATTTTGAAACAAAGTGTTAAATTTTTTTGAGCAAGTTTTTAATTTGTAAGTCTGACCATTTAAAAATTTACGCTCATAAAAAATCCCCCACTCAAAATTAAGCAGGGGATAAAATTTTTAAACGTTCGTGTTTTTTATACTTTGTTGTGAGTTCCGTAGTAAGCGTTCAAATACATTTGCTTGATTTCGCTCATTAACGGGTATCTCGGATTTGCGCCGGTGCATTGGTCGTCAAATGCCTGTTCAACCATTGCGTCAAGGCGATTTAAAAAGTCCTCTTCGTCCGGTACATAATCTTTAATCGTTGGCTTAATTCCGACTTTGGCTTTTAACTCGTCAATCGCGGCGATTAAATTATCTAATTTTTCCTGGTCGTTATTCCCGTGAATGCCTAAGTAATCCGCTACTTCAGCATAACGCGCTAACGTGTGAGGATATTCGTACTGCGGGAACGTTCCCATTTTTGTCGGGATTTCAGCGGCGTTGAAACGTAATACTTCGTCAATCATTAACGCATTCGCTAAACCGTGTGCTAAATGGTGGAACGAACCTAATTTATGCGCCATCGAATGGCATACGCCTAAAAACGCATTCGCGAAAGCCATACCTGCTAATGTTGCTGCGTCGGCCATTTTTGAACGTGCTTTGACATCGTTTAAACCGTCGTTATATGCTCTCGGCAAGTACTCGAAAATTATTTTAAGTGCTTTTAATGCAAGTCCGTCCGTGTAATCGCTGGCCATTAACGAAGCATAAGCTTCAAGTGCGTGAGTTACAGCGTCAACACCTGAAAAAGCCGTTAAACCTTTTGGAGCTGTCATATGAAAATCAGCATCAATAATCGCCATGTCGGGCATTAACTCGTAATCAGCCAAAGGATATTTAATGCCAGTGTCACCGTCGGTGATTACAGCAAAGGGCGTTACTTCTGAACCAGTACCAGCACTCGTCGGGATAGCAATAAAATACGCTTTCTCACCCATTTTCGGGAATGTGTAAACACGTTTGCGAATGTCCATAAATCTCATTGCCATATCCATGAAATCAGCTTCGGGGTGTTCGTACATTACCCACATGATTTTGCCCGCGTCCATAGCTGAACCGCCGCCCAACGCAATAATTACATCGGGTTGAAAATCTCTCATTTGCGCCGCGCCTGCTTTTGCACATGCTAACGTCGGGTCTGGCTCAACTTCAAAAAACGTCGTGTGCTGAATGCCTAACTCGTCTAATTTGTCCGTTATGGGTTTTGTGTGGCCGTGCTGATATAAAAAGCTGTCAGTAACGATAAAAGCTTTTTTCTTGTGCATAACGTCTTTTAATTCGTTTAATGCAACAGGTAATGAACCTTTCTTGAAATAAACTTTTTCGGGCGCTCTGAACCACAACATATTTTCTCTCCTCTCAGCAACAGTCTTAATGTTAAGTAAATGTTTTACGCCGACGTTCTCACTTACGGAATTTCCGCCCCATGAACCGCAACCGATTGTCATTGTTGGCGTGAGTTTGAAATTATAAATATCACCGATTGCGCCTTGAGCCGTCGGACAATTTACCATAATGCGGCCTGTTTTCATGCGTGAGGCAAATTCTTTTAATTTTTCCTGCTCGGTCGTTACGTTCAAATAAATTGCTGAAGTATGGCCGCGTCCGCCGTCATAAATTAAACGTTCAGCTTTTTCAAATGCATCGTTAATATCAATAGCGCGGTACATTGCAAGTACGGGCGATAATTTTTCACGTGCAAAAGGCTCTGAAGGGTCAACGCTGTCAACTTCACCGATTAAAAGTTTTGTATATTCCGGAACTTGAACGCCTGCCATTTCGGCTATAGTCGTAGCTTTTTGTCCAACGATTTTCGCATTTAATCCGCCGTCAACTAAAATCACGTCGCGAACTCTTTGAATTTCATCGGGGTTTAATAAATAAGCTCCGCGTTTTACGAACTCTTCTTTGACTTTGTCATAAACGCCGTTTAAAACGATTACTGATTGTTCAGACGCGCAAATTACTCCGTTGTCGAAAGTCTTTGAATGTAAAATCGAACTTACTGCTAATTTAATATCTGCACTGTCATCAATTATTGCCGGAGAATTTCCAGGGCCGACACCGATTGCGGGTTTGCCTGATGAATAAGCAGCCTTAACCATTCCGGGACCGCCTGTTGCTAAAATTAAATCAACCTCGCGCATTAACATGTTCGTCATATCAAGCGTAGGAACGTCAATCCAAGCAATAATATTTTCGGGCGCACCAGCTTTAACGGCAGCTTCTAAAACTATTTTTGACGCTTCAACCGTACATTTTTTAGCTCTTGGGTGCGGCGATACGATAATCCCGTTACGAGTTTTAAGGGCTAACAAAGTTTTAAATATGGCTGTTGATGTCGGGTTAGTTGTAGGAATTACAGCACCGATAACACCGACAGGTTCAGCAATTTTTTTAATGCCGTAAGCTTTATCATATTCGATTACGCCGCAGGTCTTAGTATTTTTGTAAGTGTTATAAATATATTCTGAGGCGAAATGATTTTTAATAACTTTGTCTTCAGCAATTCCCATCCCTGTCTCTTCAGCGGCCATTTTAGCTAAAGGTACACGGGCTTGATTTGCGGCAGTTGCGGCGGCTAAGAATATCGCATCGACCTGCTCTTGAGTAAATTTCGCAAATTCTTTCTGAGCATTGCGGACACGTTCGAGGGCTTCGCTTAATTTTTCTACGCTGTCTACAAAATCATACATGTGTATAAAAAAATCCTCCTGTCTTATTATTTATATTGAAAAATCTTTGAACACGAGAGTTTATACGCTAAAACTTTGCTTTCGTCAAATGAAAGAATTTCCAGAAAAGTTTTTAAAAAATTTAAGTTTTCGTGTTATATTTTAACGCGCTGAAAAATTTTTGAAAAAATTTTAATTTAATTGGAGGCGGTAATTTTGAACATTATGAAATTTTTGGGTTTCGATAATGACGACGAGGACGATTACGAAAATAACGACAGCTATAACGATGAACGTTCCAGAAAAAATAAATCAAAACACCCTGCAAATTCTAATGGACGTTTGATTTTATTCAAGGGTATTGCTGACGAGGTCGAAAAACGCAGATTATGCGAAGCCTATAACGAGGGCGCAATGATTTTGATAGACATGCATGATTTAAACCGCAGTGAATACGATGAAGCAGGTAAAGACTTTATTACGTTTATGGGCGGCGTTGCGTATGCTCATTCCGGCGAAATGAAGCACATTAAACCGGCTCAATATTTATTAACACCGCGCGGCGGAATTTTTGAAGTCTGGCCGGAGGGAGAAAGCGCAGATGAGTGATTTACTGACAGCAAAAGACGTTGAAGTTAAAGCATTTAAAAAAGTTAGATTTGGCGGTTACGCTGTTGCTGAAGTCGAAGACTTTTTAAATCAGATTGCTGATGATTTAGAGACTTACGCTATCCAGATTGACGAGAAGGACGCGCGAATTTTAGAGCTTGAAACTTGGGTTAAAAAGCAGGAGTCTATGGCTGACATGATTAAAGATGCTTTAATTCAGGCTCGTAAATCAGCAAAAGATATGGAAGACCAGGCTAATCAAAGTTCAGGCAAAATGTTAGAAGACGCTCGCCACGAAGCTGATAGATTATTAAACGAAGCCGAAGACCACGTGCAGGATAAATTAGACGAGGCCGGTAAAAAAGCAGCTGAAATAATTTCACAGGCAAGAACTTCAGCAGATAATATTTTTAAAGAAGTTCAGGAGCGCAAAGCTAAAGTCGAAGAGGAGATTACAAGCATTGAGCAGGAATTAGGTTCAAAACGCCGCGAAGCTCAATCTCAGGCCGACGAAATTTTATCAACAGCAAGAATTGAAGCCCGTAAAATGATAGCCGACGCTGAAAAAGATATTGAAGCCTGCCAAAATCAATTACGCTTTTTGAGCTTACGTAAACAGCAATTCTTAAAAGATACTGCCTCGATGCTTGATGAGTTTGAAAAGATTATCGGCCAGGCTCAAGATGACAGCGAAGCAGATTTTTATAATGACGAAAGCCAGGACGCTGATTTTAATTACGAAAATCAAAATCATGAGGTTGCAGGCTACGAAAATGAATATGATTATGTAAATAATAATAACGAGCCTGAACAGAGCAAAGCTGAAAATTTAGATTTAGAGCAAAACTACGAACGCGATTACACTACTTTAGATAATGCCAGCGCAGACATCAAATAATCATATTGTTAGTTTAGCTTCTCCCGTCAATGTAATAAAAGGTATCGGCCCTAAAAAAGCTGATGCGTTTAAAAAATTAGGCGTGGAAAATCTTGAAGACTTATTATATTTATTGCCTAGACGTTATGAAGATAGACGCGAGCCAGTCCCTTTGAATGAACTTGAAGAGGGTGAATATAATTGCGCAATCGCAACGGTCATGAATTTAACATGGGGCGACGGAAGAACTAATGCAATTATTAGCGACGGTTATTCAGAGGCAAAAATAACATGGTTCAGCGAAAAATTATCATATGTTGTAAAAGCTGGAATGCGTTTAGCTTTATACGGAATGGTTGATTATTACGGCGGCGGTTTTAGATTTACACACCCTAAATTTGAAATTTTGCGTTACCGCGAGCAGCCGTCGTCGTTAATTGGTCGAATATTTCCGGTGTATCCTGCTAATTCTGATTTATCGCAGAGGGATATTTCGGACGCTGTTGAATATGTTTTAATGAATTACCCGTATTTGCTGCGTGATTTTCTGCCTGAGAAAATAATTATCCATCATAATTTAATGAGCTATGCCAACGCGATAAAAACTATGCATTTTCCAAAAGATGAAGGCTCTTTCAAACAGGCACGCAACAGATTAGCATTCGATGAATTATTTTTATTACAAACGGGAATTTTTATGCGGCGCAGTTTATATACAAAGTCTGGAGCAAAAGTTTTAAAGCCCGGAAATTTGTATAACAAGTTCGTGAAGTCTTTGCCCTATGAAATGACACGCGCTCAACGTCATGCGATAGCCGAGATTTTTGATGACTTAAATAATATAAAACCAATGAACAGGCTGTTACAGGGCGATGTAGGTTCCGGAAAAACTTTAGTTGCTATTTGTGCGATGTTGGCGGCTGTAGACAGTAAGACGCAAGCGGTTTTTTTAGCCCCGACGGAGATTTTAGCGCAACAACATTTTATAAATATCACGAAGTTTTTAGAGCCGTTCGGTGTCAAAATAGCTTTACATACCGGCAGTACTAAGACACGCGAACGCAAAAAGATTATAAACGGCCTCATTGACGGAAAAATAAATATTTTAATCGGCACTCACGCGGTTTTATCAGACGATATCATTTTAAAATCACCTGGAATTTTCATAATAGACGAACAGCATAGATTTGGAGTTTTACAGCGCAACGCTCTAATTTCTAAATCAGAAGCTCCTCACGTCTTGGCCATGACAGCTACACCTATCCCGCGTACGCTAATTTCGTCGATATATAGCGATTTAGACGTGTCTGTTTTGGACGAAATGCCTCCAGGCCGTAAACCAGTCGAGACAATCGCAATGTTACCGGTAGAATATTCGCTGTTACCAAGTTTTATAAGGGCGCGCATTAAATTAAAAGAGCAAGTCTATTGGGTCTGTCCGTTAATCGAAGAGGGCGAACGCGATTTAAGCAACGTTACGAAAACTTATGACAGATTGAGAAATTTATTGCCTGAAATCAAAATCGCAATGCTTCACGGAAGATTAGGCATAAATGAGAAATCTCAAATAATGCGCGAATTTACAGCAGGCGAAATTGATTTACTCGTCTCAACGCTTGTTATTGAAGTCGGTGTCGATGTTCCAAACGCTACACTCATGATTATTCAGGACGCTGACCAGTTTGGTTTGGCGCAATTACATCAGTTACGTGGCAGAATTGGACGCGGTAAAGCTAAAAGCACGTGCATATTAGTTGAAAGTAATAATATTACGGAGGAAGGCAGTCAAAGAATTTTAGCAATGCTCGAATATTCCGACGGCTTCCAACTTTCTGAACGCGATTTAATTCAACGCGGGCCAGGAGTTTTATGCGGAACTCGTCAACATGGTGTAACGGATTTTAGAGTGGCTGATTTGTTAAAAGATAAACGGATTTTAAATATTGCACGCCATGACGCGGAAGTACTTATTAAGAGTGACCCTGAGTTAAAAAATTTTCCGGAGCTTAAATCTGAACTAATGCGCCGTCTTGGAAGTTCGTTAGAGCTTGTTACAGTATCATGAAAATAATCAACGAAGAGAATTTAAACTCGATAATTGAATTTAAAGCTGAAAATAACTCTCCGCGCGAAATATTTTTTGATTATTTGTTATCTCATTCATGCACACGAAAACAAGCTCTTGAATTTTTGACGCGAAAAAGTTTTTCAAACCCTGAAGAATTATTAAGCGAAGCTGAACAGATGGGTTTAGTTGATGATTTAGCTTATGCCGAATTATTTGCGGACGGTCATTTACATTGGGGGAATTTAAAAATTGCTTATGAATTAAAAAACCGCGGCGTTGAAAGAAACATAATCGCTCAAGCGTTAGATAACGTCCAGTCTGAAAACGAACGCGCTCAAAATTTATATGACAGCTGGAAAAATTATCTCGATGAGAAAAAAATAACTGCCCGTCTAATCTCAAGAGGATTTTCAAAACAGGCAGTCCGTGCACTAAATAATAATGACGAAGTAAATTTTTAATTAAATAATTCGTCGATGATATCTTTTACATTTTCGATTTTGTTGGCTTTAACGACATTGCTTCCGCAGAAAAATAATCCTGTCTCCCAATTTCCGGCCTGAGCATCAACTAGTGCGGCAGCAATGCAGAATGTTTCGCGCGTCTTACGATATTTGCAATGAGTTAAACAATTTGCAAAGCACGGCTTACTCTCAACATGGCCATCTAAATATTTTGCTACGAAAGGATTTTTAATGGCTCTTCCTGGTAATCCGGCTGGACTGTGAATTAAAACTACGTCTTCCTCTTTTGCGTCAATATAAGCCTGTTTAAATCTCTCTGAAGCGTCACCCTCAACCGTGCAAGCAAACCGAGTTCCCATTTGCGCACCGGAAGCTCCCAAATCAAAAACGCGCTCCAAATCTTTTTTATCCCAAATACCACCGGCGGCTATTACAGGAATTTTGATTTTTAACTCGTTTTCAACGTATGCTACAACATCAGGAACAGCGCGCTCAAGGCTTAAAGCAGGGTCATAAACTTGTTCCATTGTCATTGCGCCTAAGTGTCCTCCTGCTGTGGCCGGTTCTTCAACAACGAATGCGTCTGGAAGTCTTTTATATTTTTTCTCCCAATGACGGGAAATTAAACTTGCTGCTTTCGCTGAACTAACAATCGGAACTAACGCAACGTCCGGAAAATCTTTTGTGTAGTCGGGCAATCTCAAAGGTAAGCCAGCTCCTGAAATAATAATATCTGCTCCGCCTTCTGCTGCTGCTCTAACCTGGGTGTCATAATCAGTTAATGCGACCATGCAGTTTACGGCGATGATACCTTTTGAGCCAGAAATATCCTTTGCTTTTTTGATAGCCTCTTTAATTACGATTTGATTAGCCTCAAAATAATTATGCTTTTCAGGAATATAAACCGGTGAATTATGACAAAGACCGACACTCGCGATTGTACCTATAATTCCATTTTTCGCGCAATGACCAGCTAAATTAAACCCTGAAATATCAACCCCCATTCCGCCCTGAATTAACGGATATAACGGCTGGTGCTTACCAATTTTTAGAATAGGGATTTTTTTTTTAAATTCATTATCGTTCAACAGTGCAAACACTCCTTTTTTAATTATGAAAAATAATTTACTCGCGCGTAATGATAACCTAAAAAAAAATTTTCAAAAATCGAAAATTCACGCAATATCAAAATTTTTCAACAACGCTTATAATTTCCAGCATTCACGTAAAAATTTTTTAATCATGTTTTTCTGCTGTCATAAATTTTGAAGAGGTGTCGCCTGTGGAGGGTATGTATAAAAAATCTAAATTTAAATTTTTAGCGCGAGTTTTAATTTTTATCAGTGCTGTTGCGTTTTTTATATCTAGTTTCAATTTTGAAGCTGTTGCTACAGTTTATCGCGGTAATAAAAAAATTCCGGATAATAAGATCAACTCTTCGCAAACTCAAAACCGCAGGCAGCAAAATCAAAATTTTAACCGCTACAATCAGCCTGTTAATAAAAATTCAAACGCTGAAAATATTTATAATTCACAGCCTCGATTTTCGCCGTACTATGCCGGTTCAGTTAGACAGGATATTTTAAACGCCGCTTTGAATGAATTAAATTATATTCGTCAAATCGCAGGTGTTCCGGCAAACGTTGTCTTAAGTCCTGAATTAAATGATTTGGCACAACACGGAGCAGTATTGCTTGACGCGCTCGACACTTTAACTCACACACCCTCAAGGCCGCGCGACATGGATAAAAATTTTTATGACAAAGGTTATCAAGCTACATCTCACGGCAACGTTCATGTTGGAAAAATTTATTACAACGGTAACATGAGCGGCAATTCTTCACTTACAAAAACACTTTTAGATTATGCGACAGACGACGGACATAACACTTCAACCGTTGGACACAGACGCTGGCTTTTAAATCCGAGACTTAAAAAAACAGGCTTCGGAATTTCAACGCGAAACGGTTATTCAGTTATGTATGTCATCGACGAATATAAAAATTATGACGCTTATATTAAAAATATGGCTTGGCCGATAAGAGATGACTTTATCTCGTGGCCTGCTAAAAATAATAATCACCCCGTTAAATATTTTCCGGACAGCGCGCCATGGTCAGTGAGCTTGAACAATACAGTTTATGAAAAATGCGACGATAATAAAATTCAAGTTAAGCTCACGCTTTTAAACACTGGCCGAACATGGAATTTTAGCTATAACGGACACAATGACGGTTATTTTAATATCAGTCATGACGGCTATGCTTGGGACGAATGTATTATTTTTAGGCCGGATAATTTTGAGGGATATGAAGCTGGTCAACGTTGGCAAGTCGAAATTTCAGGGTTACGCAAAAAGAACGGAATGCGCCCTAAAATTTTTTTCACGACGAATTTTATTTAAATTTTTAAATTTTTAATTTGGATCATGCGCGTGTTTGTTATTTAGTCCCGATACGCGATGAGAATAAATAATTTAATTTTCAGGAGGTTATTATTTTGAAGAAGCTTTTAGTAATTTCTGTCGTTTTAGGTGTAGTGTTAGCCGGTTCGTGTGCATTTGCTGCTGATAGTATCGGAGCGTGCATTTACAAATTCGATGATACGTTTATGACCGGTGTCCGTAATGCAATGAAGGTCGAAGCTGATAAAACAGGCGTTGAGCTTGAAGTCGTTGACAGCCAGAACAAACAGCCCATTCAAAATGACCAGGTTGACGCTTACATATCGAAAGGTATTGACGCTTTGATTTTAAATCCTGTTGACCGTACAGCCGCTGAACCGTTAATGAACAAAGCTAAAGCCGAAGAATTACCAGTTGTTTTCGTAAACCGTGAGCCTTATGCAGACGTTATGAATGCTTATGACAAAATCTGGTACGTTGGTGCAAAAGCTGAAGAGTCCGGCACACAGTCGGGTGAGTTAATCGCTGATTACTTCAAAGCACATCCCGAAGCTGATAAAAACAAGGACGGCAAAATTCAATACATCATGTTACGCGGTGAGCAAGGACATCAAGACGCAGTATTACGTACAGATTTTTCGATTAAGGCCATGAAGGACGCAGGCTTTGAACTTGTTGAACTCGGAAGCGATACAGCTAACTGGGACAAAGTTCAGGCTACTGACAAAATGAACGGCTTTATCTCTTCAGCAGGTATCGAAAATATTGAAGCTATCTTAGCTAATAACGATGATATGGCGTTAGGCGCAATCGAAGCGTTAAAAGCTGAAGGTTACAACACAGGCGACCCGACAAAATATATTCCTGTTGTTGGTGTTGACGCTACAGCCCCCGCACTTGAAGCTATGAAAGCCGGCGCGATGCTTGGAACAGTTTTAAACGATGCTGAAAATCAGGGTATCGCTGCTATTCGTGTTGCTGTCAAAGCTGCCGATGGAGAAGCTGTTACCGAAGAGAGCATTGGTTATACAATCACCGACGGTAAATATATTTGGATACCTTACAGAAAAGTTACAAGCGAAAATTACCAGCAGTTTATGAAATAAGTAATTTCGTAAATCCCCCGTTTAAAAATTATTGCGGGGGTATTTTTTTAATACCATTTTTTGAAAATATATAAATGTTTGAAAAGATGAAAGGAGGATTTTTTTAGTGCGTAAATATTTTTTAATGGCAGTGTTATTTTTAATGAGTGCTGAGAGTTTATTCGCTGCTGATATAAAAATAGGTTCGTGCGTTTATACATTCAACGATGCGTACATGACACGTTATAGAAATGCAATGGCAGCCGAAGCCGAGAAGAACGGTGTAATTTTGACAATTTTAAATTCTCAAAATTCGCAGGGCACTCAGAACGAACAAGTTGATGAATTTATTGCGGATGGTGTTGACGCTTTAATTATTAACCCCGTTGACCGCACAGACGTAACAGAAATTATAGAGAAGGCCAAAGCCGCAAATATTCCCGTTGTCTTTGTCAACAGAGAACCGCCGGAGGCTTTATTAGGCTCTTACGAAAAAACTTATTACGTTGGCTCTATCCGGCGAGATTATTGTTGATTATTTCAAAAATCACCCCGAAGCTGATAAAAATCACGATGGCAAAATTCAATTCGTAATGCTTAAAGGCGAAAACGGTCATCAAGACATGATTGCGCGTTCTAAATTCTCGGTTGAGACAATCGAAAACAGCGGAGCTTTTAAACCTGTCGAACTTGCAAGCGCGTTGGCTAATTGGGATAAATTTCAAGCGATGACGATTATGAACGCTTTTATTATGTCAATCGGAACTGATGATATTGAAGCTGTTATCGCAAACAATGACGAGATGGCGTTAGGTGCGGTAGAGGCATTAAAAGCAAATGATTTCAACAAGGGCGACAAAGAATTTTTTATCCCTGTTGTTGGTGTTGACGGTAATGCAGGGGCAATAGACGCGATGAATAGGAATGAGATTATCGGGACAGTTTTTCAGAACGCCGAAGCTCAAGGTTCAGCCGCTGTAAAAATTGCAATTTCAGCCGCGAAAAATTTACCTGTCGACAAAAATAATACGGGCTTTGCTGTTGAAAATCAAAAATATATCTGGATACCCTACGAAAAAGTTACGCCCGAAATTTTGAAGGAAGGAGAATAATTTTTTACATGAGCGAATATTTACTCGAAATGAGAAATATCACTAAAACATTTCCAGGAGTAAAAGCTCTTGATAACGTTCAGCTTAATGTACGTGCCGGAACTGTTCATGCTCTAATGGGTGAAAACGGTGCTGGTAAATCTACTCTCATGAAATGTTTATTCGGGATTTATAAACCTGACAGCGGCGAAATTATTTTAAACGGCAAAAAAGTTAATATCCGTTCAGCCAGAAATGCTATGGATCTCGGAATTGCGATGATTCATCAGGAATTACACCCGATAAGATTTAGGTCGGTCATGGAAAATGTCTGGCTTGGAAGATTTCCGGGACATTTCGGAGTAGTCGACCATAAAACTATGTACGATAAGACTAAAGCTTTATTCGATGATTTAGAATTAGACGTTGACCCTTTAGCGTTAGCCGGTGAACAGTCAGCAGCGATTTTGCAAATGATGGAAATAGCCCGCGCTGTAAGCATTAACGCAAAAATAATCATCATGGACGAGCCGACCTCTTCATTATCAGACCGCGAAGTCGAACACTTATTTAAAATCATTAACCGTTTACGTTCGCAAGGCGTTGCAATGATTTATATTTCGCACAAGATGAAAGAGATACTCGAAATTTCGGACGAAGTATCAATTATGCGCGACGGGACTTACGTTGGAACTTGGCCGGCAGTTAGTTTAACGACCGAAGAAATTATTAAACAGATGGTTGGTCGCGAAATGACTAACCAATTCCCGCCGAGAACAGGTAAGCCGTCAAGTGAAGTCGTCTTAAAAGTTGAGCATTTAACTTCAACGGACAAACATTCATTTAAAGACGTATCGTTTGAGTTGCATAAAGGCGAAATTTTAGGAATAGGCGGACTAGTCGGGGCGCAGCGTACGGAATTTGTAGAGGCATTATTCGGCTTAAGAGGCATTCAGTCCGGAGCTGTTGAAAAAGATGATAAAGCGTATAAAGCTAAATCACCCAGAGACGCAAAGGCTCACGGTCTTGCATTATTAACAGAGGAACGCCGCGCAACGGGTATATTTGGAATTTTGCCCATACTTGAAAATGCGGTCATAGCAAATCAAAAGAATTATGCGAGCTTAGGAATTTTAAACGACGCAAAACGTGAACACGACGCTCAAAGCTCATGCAAAGAATTAAACGTTAAAGCCCCGTCATTAGCTACGTTAATTCAAAACTTATCCGGCGGTAATCAGCAAAAAGTTTTAATAGCACGCTGGCTTTTAACGAACTCGGATATTTTAATTCTTGATGAGCCGACCAGAGGCATTGACGTTGGAGCTAAGTATGAAATTTATAATATTATGCTTGGCCAAATTGCACAGAATAAATCGATTATTATGATTTCGTCCGAAATGCCGGAGTTAATGGGAATGTCAGACCGCATAATGGTAATGTGTGAAGGCCGCGTAACAGGTTTCTTGAATAAAGACGAGTTCTCACAAGAAGCAATTATGAGATTGGCTACGATGTTTGCAGGACATAAAAAGACTGCGGCTTAAAAAATATTCATAAAAATTTTTATATCTATAACAGGAGATTTTTTACAATGGCAAAAGAAATTTCTCGCGCAAAATACAACGGTTATTTTAAGACGTTTGGAATAATATTATTACTTGCGGGTGCTGTATTAAAATATTTATCGACGCTTGAAAATTTTGCAGGCAAAAATGCAATTTGGAACATTAACCGCACAATTTATGATTTACCGATATTTTTAATTATTATTGGGTTGGTCGTAGCTCTTAAAGGATTTTTATCGAAGTCTGATGGCGATAATGTTATATTCTCAGGCAAGAGCTTCGGCGAATTTTTAACGAACAACGCGATTTTATTAGCAATGTTTGTTTTAGTCGTTGTTATATGTATTTTACAGCCGAAATTTATGCAAATTCGTGTTGCTCTTGATATTCTTACGCAGTCTTCGACAAAGCTTATTATGGCACTTGGAATTTGCTTTACGCTTTTAATTGCCGGTACGGACTTATCAGCTGGTCGTATGGTTGGTTTAGCGGCTGTTATTTCTGCATCAATGTTACAGACGGCGACGTATGCAAATAGATTTTTCCCAGATTTGCCGCAAGTTGAATTATGGATGCCGATAGTACTTGCGATTTTAGCGTGTATGATTTTTGGAGCATTAAACGGTTTCTTAGTTGCTAAATATGACATGCACCCGTTTATTGCGACGCTTGCTACTCAAGTAATTATTTTTGGAGCTTGTTCGTTATATTTTGATATGCCCCCGAACAGTTCACAACCTATAGGCGGTGTGCGTCCTGATTTTGCGGCGATAGGTCAAATGAAGTTTTGGGCTAGCCGTAACGTAAATATTTTCGCAACTAAAGGATTTCCGGGCATTTCGATTTTAATTCCGATTGCCATAGTAATTTGCATTGTTATTTGGTTTATATTAAACAAGACAGTATTTGGCAAAAATGTTTATGCTATCGGTGGAAATAGAGAAGCTGCTGTTGTTGCCGGAATTAACGTATTTAAAAATATTATGGGAATTTTTATTTTAGCGTCATGCTTATACGGTATCGCCGGTGTTTTAGAAGCAGCCCGAACAGCAGGAGCAACGAACGCATACGGTAACGGTTACGAACTTGATGCGATTGCGGCCTGTGTTGTTGGTGGTGTATCATTAAACGGCGGTGTTGGTAAAGTTGGCGGCATTGTAATGGGTGTTTTGATTTTCACAATCATTCAGTACGGTTTACAATTTATCAACGTATCACCGATGTGGCAACAAGTTATAAAAGGTGTTATCATAGCGGTAGCGGTTGCGATTGATTTAACGAAATATCGCCGTAAATAATTTTTGAAGTAGATGTGAGACTGGTGCTAGAAATTCATATATAAATTTTTAATCCCTGTGCTTTTAATAGCATGGGGATTATTTTTTACAAAGACATGCTCATAAAAAATCCCCCCGCTAAAAAATACGGGAGGTTTTATGAATGTTCAGACTTAAAATTATTTTTCGGGTTCAATTTCGGGCTTAGTTTTTTGTTCTTCTTCGAGTTCTTGTTCAATATCTGTATCGCCTTCAATTTCGGGAATTTCTGCGGCTTCTTCTGCGTCGGCTTCAGCTTCCTGTAATTCTTCGATAGGTTCGATTTCGTCAACATGTTCTAAAATTTCCTCGACGCTGT
This sequence comes from uncultured Synergistales bacterium, assembly GCA_905233645.1. Classification (GTDB taxonomy): domain Bacteria; phylum Synergistota; class Synergistia; order Synergistales; family Aminobacteriaceae; genus JAFUXM01. The sequence goes on from CAJODZ010000001.1 coordinate 63,007, forward strand.
CAATTTCAGATTTGGGGTCTAAATTTTCCTCAATGGTTGTCTCATCAGGTAACGGCTCTAAATTCTCATCAACCGTCGCGTCTTCAGTTATTGGTTCTAAATTTTCAACCGGCTCACTCTCAACTACAGGCTCGGACGCTTCCTCAATGGTTGTCTCATCAGGTAACGGCTCTAAATTCTCGTCAATCGGCGCGTCTTCAGTTATTGGCTCTAAATTTTCAACCGGCTCATTCTCAACAACAGGCTCGGACGCTTCCTCAACTGAGGTC
>CAJODZ010000001.1:63364-130228 GCA_905233645.1 uncultured Synergistales bacterium
GCTTCCTCAATGGTTGTCTCATCAGGTAACGGCTCTAAATTCTCGTCAATCGGCGTGTCTTCAGTTGTTGGCTCTAGATTTTCAACCGGCTCACTCTCAACAACAGGCTCGGACGCTTCCTCAATGGTTGTCTCATCAGGTAACGGCTCTGCAACTTCTTCAACCGGCGCAACGATAGATACAACTTCTAAAATATCTCCGGCGGCTGTTTCGGTTTGTGAGACTAACTCTAAAACTTGCTCGGCCTTTTCGAGTTCTTCTGCTTCGTTAACTATTTCAGGCTCGGTGTTCGCAAAATTTATCGGCGGAAGTGTAGGAACGCTGTCAAGGCTGATATCGTCGTTCTCTTCATCTTCAATCTGTTCGCTGTCGCTGTTCTCGTCAATTTCAAGTTTCTCAGGCGGTAACCAAACATCTTCTAAATCGCCGGCTTTTAATTTTTCATAGGCGCGTTCGATTTTTTCAAACATGTCAACGTAAGGCTTGCGCGACCAAGAAGTTAAACCCATAGACCAAATACGACCGGACGCAATGTTATAAGGAATAAGTTTATGTAAAGGTAATTCGCTGACGACAGGATATTTTGTATCTTCGAGAATACCCTCAAGCAATTTCGATATTTTAGATTTTTGATAGCCGACTTTGATAATTGGTAATTGGTGAGGGCCTTTACCGCGTCTCCTTGCAAGAGTGTAAACTAAATTTAAATTCGACAACGAAAATAAATCAGGCTTAACAGGTACTAAAACAATATCAGCAAATTCCATAGCTTCTAATGATTTTTGCCCCATTTCCGGCGGACAGTCTATGATTATCCAATCTTCCGGAGCATCTCCGTCATTTTTGGAGAGATCATCTTTTATACGCAATGAATTTTTAAAACTGTTGCGAATTAAAGTTAATCCGTCTGTAAAATTCCGTTGTGTGTCCAAATCAATCGCTAAAACTTTATTTTGACGGACTAAAGCAATCTCTGTAAGAATTAGAGCAATAGTAGTTTTGCCCACGCCGCCTTTACGGTTTATAACAGCTACAGCTATTTTTGACATTATTAAAAAATCTTCCTTTCATTCGTTCGTTCGTTCATAAATAAAATTCTAAATAATATTATATGAGTTAAAAAATTATTTCATGGCCATAAAAACGGAAATTAACACTAAAATCATACCTGCTAAATTTCCGGCACTAACGCTTTCATGATAAAGTATATAGCCAAGAATTACAGCCGTTACGGGTTCGATTGACGCAATAACAGGAACTTTGCTCGTGTCTGAAACTTTTTTAATGCCAGCATAATAAAATAAATACGCTAAACAAGTCGGGATTAAACCATATAAAAAGCCAATGCCTAAAACACGGCTTTCAAAAAATATTTCCGGTTGAGTAAATACGAATAAAAATATCATCGCCGCAAAATAACTGTACAAACTTATTAAAAGAGAATTAGTTTTTTCGCCGGCCATTCTTCCGATTACCGCAACCATTCCGTAACAAAAACCAGAACCAATCCCGAAAAGCACACCCGAAATTTTTATACTAGCATTAAAAATATTGCCGCCAGTCGCCGTTAAAATGCAACCTAAAATATTTATTATTAACGCAAGAATTTTAAAGCCCGTAAATTTTTCATGAAAAAATATTTTTGCTCCCAACGCCGTAAAAACCGGAGCTGAATACATTAACACCGCCGCTATTGCCATACCGTTTAGCTTAATCGAATTTATATAAAAAATATTAAACAGGCCATGACATAACAAACCTAATAGCAAACATGTTAATAAAGTCTTTTTATCGCGGATTAAAATATTTTTGCCGAACTTGAAAATACAAATAACAAGCATTATTAAAAATGCAAATGTCATTCTCAAAAAGCCGGTATAACTCGTGTCAGCACCTAAAATATTTAAAGTCTTTACGAAAAATCCAATGCTGCACCCGATATAAAAATTGCAAGCATGATTAAATTTTAAATTCCCAGTCCCGTAAAACCTCTTACGCCTAATATAAATTTCATGACTTTTTTATAATCTTTCGTACGGTTAGCGTCAACACCTGTATTAACATCAACAGCAAAAGGCTGAGGTTTTAATATAAGAGCTTTAGGATAATTTTCAGGATTTAAACCGCCTGATAAAAAATATGGTCTGTCGACGGGCTTAATCATTGACCATTCAAACGCTGTCCCCTCGCCTCCGTCTAACATAATATAATCAGCCGACGAGTGAGTTGCTCTGTCTGTATCAATCATGCGTTGTATTCTGAATGATTTTATGACTGGAATGCCGATAGTTGGTTTTAAAGCGTTAATATATTTTTCGGATTCGTTACCGCTTAACTGCACCATGTCTAATTTAGCTGTTTTAATGCATTGTACAACTGTTTCGATATGCTCATTAACAAAAACACCAACGGCAATAATTCCGCTTTTTAATTTTGATTTTAGAAAGCCTGCGTGTTCGGGAGCAATAAATTTAGAGCTGTGAGGGTCAAAAATAAAGCCTGCATAATCCGGGCGAAGCTCGTTAATAATTCCTATTTCAGTCTCACTTTTGAGGCCGCATATTTTAATCTTTACTGCCATTGAATTTAATCACCTGAATTTAAAAATAAAAAGATTATACTAAAAAACAACTCCCCTGAAAAAACAGAGGAGCTTTTTAGAATTATACCGCTTAAAAAATTTTAGAGCGTCTTAGTTTTTAATAACATTTTTTCGCGATTAAGAGGTTTTATATTTTCGACAATCCAATCGCGCATAATTTGACCTTCTTGAGTGTCCTGTGAAGCGGATAAAAATTTTAATTCAACGCCTAATTTTTCAGCAACATCATTCGCTAACAACGGCCAAACTTTTCCGATATCACCAATTATAGGCAAACTGCCTTCATGACGCGCAAAAGCTGACATTTCCATTCTGAACGGAATTTTTGCGGCCTTAGTCTTGGGTAAACCTTTATCGATTGCTTCCTGAACGGTATTATTTAATTCGACGGCGCGGCGTAAATTTTCGTCTAAGTCAATTCTAATTAAAGTTTTGTCGCGCAAGTTATAAGTATTTTGACCAGACCACCAAGCCCAAATTCCATGACCCGTATAACATTCAAAAGGCCCGTCGTGAATTTCCTGCGTTAAAGCTACGGCACTCTCGATAATTACATCACAGGACGCAAGCATTTTAGAAATTCTCATTGAACGTTCAGACACAGGGACGCTATCGCCGATTGACATTCCAACAGCACCGCCGCCGACAAGTTGAGGAATAGTAACAAGAACAGGAACATTTTTCAAACTGGCCGCACCTAACATCGTTCTTTCATCGCAACCCAAACCGGCAATCTGTTCAAACGTAAGCCCATACATTTTTGCAAGCGATAAAATTTCGAGCGCAAGCCTTTCAGTCCTTAAACCCATAGGATAGGCCATATTACCAGCGGCTTTTATAATCTCATTAACGTGTTCGAGGGCATTACCTTTTTTAATTAAGTCGAAATCTAAAGGTAACTCTCGGTTTAATTTTTCTAATTCGTCATCAGTCAGGCAGGTAAATTCAAAAACATCACCACGCGGCATTTTTGACATATCCATTCCCAATTTTTGAGCGTCAACACGAAAAACTCTATCAAGCGCACCGGCCATTTCGTGAGCTATAACGGCTGAACTTGTAGAAACAGCGTCAACAATTCCAGCACGAATTAAATCAGCTATTAAAGTCGTAACACCTTCATGAATGTTGGGTCCGCTGCCGGTAACGACCATAACTTTCCCGCCGCGTTTTTTAGTCTCAACAATTTTTTCGACAGCAGCATTTAATTTTTCAAGAGAGCGTTCATCGAGGGACGACCTAAAATTTTCAAGCTGCGATTTTCCAAACAGAGTATCCAAATTTAAAAACCTCCTCTACTCCATTTTAAAAATTATTATCACACAAAATTAAAAATATTTAATCAACACTTATCTTCGCGGCCATTCTCTTTTAAATATTTAACAACGTTGCGAACGTCCTGAGAATTTCCGCGCTTAGTTATAAAAATTGCTTCCGGAGCGTCAATAACAACTAAATCGTCAACGTTATTCAAAACAATTAACTTACTTTGAGCGTAAATATAATTATTTTTGCCGTTGAGATTTATAACGTCGCCGCTAAAAGTATTATTGCTCTCATCATGAGGCAGTATGTCATGCAAAGCGTCCCATGAGCCAACGTCTGACCAGCCGGAATTTATTAACGGAACGAACGCGACTTTAAGAGCTTTTTCCATTACGGCATTGTCGAACGAAATATTTTTTACATTAGCAAAATCACGCCTCAAATTTCCGGATTTTAAAACGTCGTATAGTTCTTTGTCTGCGTGTTCTAATTCACGGAACAATGAGGAGATTTTAAAGATAAAAATTCCACCGTTCCAAAAATATGCGCGGCTTTGATAATAATTAAGTGCTGTTTTTAAATCGGGTTTTTCAACAAATTTTTCAGCCTCATAAAAACCGCCGTCGAATTTTTTACCGCGTTTAATATATCCAAAACCTGTCTCAGGCCGTGTCGGTTCAATTCCTAATGTTGCAATAAAATCCTCTTGAGCCGCCTCAACCGCAATAGTCAAAGCCTCTATAAAAACTTTTTCATTCGTAATTGCGCCGTCGCTTGGTGTAACAATAACGATATCGTTTTCGCCCGCACCCTCTTTTAAAATTTGGTCGACTGCTAACAAAATTGCTGGAGCTGTTCCTCGTGCGCAAGGTTCTTCGATTAAAAAATTTTCCGAGACGTTAAAACTTTTGATTTGGTCGTTAATTACATTTTTCCAACGTGAACCGCCTATAACTTTTAAATTTTCTGGTGTCGTAATATTTAAAAGACGTGAAGCCGTGTGTTGCAATAATGTTTTATCGCCGTATAAATTTAAAAATTGCTTAGGATAGCTCTCACGCGATAAAGGCCATAAACGTGTTCCGCTGCCTCCGCTTAAAATCATTCCGTAAATTTTATGTTCGCTCATCTTTTTAAAATGCCTCCGTTAAAAATTTAAAGTCCGCTTACTTGAGATTGAGTACCTTGTTTTAACATTTCGTGAATGCTCGTTGATAATAAAGGTATCGGGTCAACAAATTGGCCGCCTAAAATTAAACTGTAATGCAAATGAGGGCCGGTAACTCTTCCAGTGCTTCCGCTCAACGCTACGACTTGGCCTTTTGTAATTCGGTCGCCCTTTTTAACGTTAATTTGGCTTAAATGATAAAACGCAGTTATTACGCCGTTGCCGGAGTCTATAAAAACAGCTCCGCCCGTGTAATAAAAGAACCCCGTTAAAACAACTGTCCCAGCAAACGGAGCGCGTACCTTTGTCCCGTTAGCAGCGCGAATATCAGCCCCATTATGACCGCTTCGAGGCACACCGTTATAAACTCTTTGCTTGCCGTAATGGCTTGTTAAATAAATATTGGTCAATGGCGGATTAGGCGGTGTCGTCCATTTTCTGGAAGTTGTCATCGTTCGTAAAGCGTTGGCCATAAGTTTGGACTCTTCGCGAATGCGGGCTAATTCTTTTTTAGGCGGATTTACCATTTTAGGACTAACGGTCAAATTTTCCTGCGGATATTCTTTAGGGCGCAATTTAATTGTTCCGGAGGCTTTGTATTTTTTCTTATTTTGGGTGAACTCGAACAAAATTTTATAATTGCCTGGTTTTACGTTGCGAACGTCTGAACCTAAAAGTCCGTACGAAATTTTACCTGCACCGCCTTGTTCGACGCTTAAATTTATAGTTCTGTTCATCCAAGTGACAACGGGATTAGAATAATCAACGGTTGAAGTAATCGAAATTGCAAAAGCCTGTCCAACGTCCCATTCAGCCGGAAAATTCACCCACGCCGCAGCAAATGCACACGCCGGAATAAAAATAATATTACTAATTAAAAAAGCGATTACGGCCAAGAATTTTTTATTAAGTGTCATGAATTTTAATTATTCTCCCAATTTTTTAATAAACTCACAAATTATATTTTCAAGTTTTGAGGCATTGTCGCGCATAATTTCTAAAACTTCCTCACCGCTTAATTTACGACCTTCAATTCCTGCGGCCATGTTAGCAACACACGATAAAGCTCCTGTTTCAAGCCCCATAGAATTAGCGATTATAATTTCCGGAACTGTTGACATACCTGCTAAGTCAGCCCCTAAAATTTTTGCCATTCTAATTTCAGCTGGTGTCTCAAATGAAGGCCCACTAAACGCAGCGTAAACACCTTGTTTTAAATTTAATTCACTAAAAATTTTCAAGAATGCCGGACTGTAAGCGTAAGTCATATCCGGAAAATGTTCGTTCCATGAAAAATCCTCGTTGCCTCTTAAAGGATTATCGCCCATTAAATTTATATGGTCATTTATAGCAATGATATCGCCTGATTTAAAATTCGGGTTAATTGCACCTGAAGCGTTTGTAGCAAGATATTTTTTAACACCTAACATCGCAAGCACTCTAACCGGAAATGTAACCTCTTTTAAACTATAGCCCTCGTAATAATGCACTCGTCCTTGTAATAAAATAACTTCGCGATTAAAAAATTTACCGGCAATAACTTTTCCAGCGTGACCCGGAGCTGTTGAAACTGGCCAATTAGGAATTTTATCCGCGTCAATAATTATTTTGTCAGTCATATTTTCAGCAAGTCCGCCCAATCCAGAACCGGCAGTAATTGCGAGCGTAGGAGTTTTAGTGATAAAGCCGCTTAAATAATTTTTAGCCTCGATAACTTTTTCATAATAACTCATTCAAAAATCACCTCTTATAAAAGATTTAATTACGCCTAATTCTAACAGAGATAAAAAAATTCCCCTTGATTTCAAACACATCAAGAGGATTTTCATAATATATAGCGATTATATTTATTCCCATTCAATCGTTGCCGGCGGCTTTGAAGTTATATCAACAACTACACGATTAACGCCTTTGACTTCGTTGCAGATACGTTTAGAAATTTTATCGAGAGTGTTTAAATCAATTCTTGACCATTCGGCTGTCATAGCGTCTTTTGAATTTACAGCACGGAGCGCAACGACTTCGTCATAAGTACGGCTGTCGCCCATTACTCCGACTGTGCGGACTGGTAACAAAACAGCGAACGCCTGCCAAATATCTTTAAATAATCCGGCGCGTTGTAATTCTTCTCTGAATATAAAATCAGCCTTACGCAAAATATCAAGTCTGTGTTCGTTTATCTCACCTAAACAACGAACAGCAAGACCTGGTCCCGGAAATGGTTGACGATTTACGATTTCATCAGGAACGTTAATAATTTTGCCAATCACACGAACTTCATCTTTAAATAAATCGCGTAACGGTTCAAGTAATTTCAAATTCATTTTTTCAGGCAATCCGCCAACGTTGTGATGTGATTTAATCGTTACTGCGCCTTTTTTGCCTTTCATACCGCTTTCAATAACGTCCGGATAAATTGTTCCTTGTAAAAGCCATTTTGCACCCTGAATTTTATTCGCTTCGGCATCGAAAACATCAATAAATAATTTCCCGATAATATGACGCTTTTTCTCAGGTTCAGTAACTCCGGCCAACGCTTTTAAAAATAATTCCGAAGCGTCAACGTATTTCACATTTAAGCCCAAATCTTTATACGAGTTCATTACGTCTTCAGGCTCGTTCAATCTCATAAGCCCATGGTCAACAAATACACATTGTAAACGGTCGCCAACAGCCTTATTGACAAGAGCAGCCGCAACACTGGAATCGACACCGCCTGAAAGTCCGCAAATAATTTTTTCGCCGCCCGTAATCTCTTGAATATGCCTGATTGTACTCTCGGTGAAATTTTCTAAATCCCAATCGCCCGAACATAAGCAAATTTTAAATACAAAATTCTTTAAAATCTCAATGCCAAATTCTGTGCTGTTAACTTCGGGATGAAATTGCAGGCCGTAAAAATTTTTAGAAGTGTTTTCAAAACCAGCCGTAATATTATTCTCAGTTGAGGCTGTAATTCTAAAATCCTCAGGCAAATTCGCAACGTGGTCGCCATGACTCATTAAGACATTAATTTTTGCGGGTATACTTTGAAAAATTGCGCTGTCCTTAATTTGAATTTGAGTAACGCCGTATTCTTTGTGATTATCATTTGAAGCGACTTGGCCTCCGGACATTTTTGCGATTAACTGCATACCGTAACAAATACCCAAAATCGGACAAGGCATTTTTAAAATTTCAGGGTTAATTTTTATCGCGTCTGGTTCATTAACACTATCAGGGCCGCCGGAAATAATTATTCCGTTAGGATTTAAATCGCTGATTTTATCGGGTTCGACGTCCCAAGCTAAAACGACGCTATGAATTTTTAATTCCCTTAGCCGTCGAGCGATAAGCTGTGTAAATTGAGAGCCGCAGTCTATAATAATTATATTTTGCACTAGAGAATTTGCCTCCTGTTTTTAAAAAAATTTCAACTGTATAATCATAAACCAGTTTTTAAATTGCTTAAAAGGAGTTTTTAACGTGAAAAAATTTTTAACGGCCGTTTTAATTTTTACGCTTACGATTTTTAATTCATCATCATTATTCGCTGAACAGATAAATAATAATTTTATAAGCGGTGATGTTTTAATCGTGCTTAAGCCAGACACAGCCAACGTTAAAATTTCAGCCGCTGATTTTAACATGGGGTCTGAAGCTTTTAGAGTTGCCAGCGTTGCTGTTAATCATGGTGCTTGGGTAAAAGAGACTTATCCTGAATTATCGGAAGCCGGTAACGAGACATTTGCGCTTTTACATTCAGACACTTTAACGACTGAAGAGTTAATTCAAGAATTATCCGCGCGTCCTGATGTTTTAGCAGTAAGTCCGAATTACGAGGCTCGAATTGCGGCAACAACGAATGACCCAATAACACCGAGTGACGATAGTGAACTTTGGGGTTTAAATTATATTAACGTTCAAGATGCATGGGATATCACAACCGGCTCGGATAAAATTTATATCGCAGTTATTGACACTGGAATTGATTACACTAATCCTGATTTAACGGCAAACGTTGATGTTAGTTTAGCTAAAAATGTTTTGACTACAAATTCAAACGCACTCGATGACAACGGACACGGGACACACGTTGCAGGAATAATCGGAGCTGAAGGTAATAATAATTTAGGGATTGTCGGCGTAAACTGGAACGTAACGATGATACCTGTAAAAGTTTTTGACGCAACCGGCAAAGGAAGTGTGTCAAATATAATACTTGGCTTAAATTATTTAGCTGAACTTTTAAATAATAATCCAAATATGAAAATGGCCGCAATAAATATGTCGCTTGAAATTTATGACAGTACAGCCCCTACATACAGCAATACTGTCCGTAATACTTTGTGGCGCGCTATGAAAGTCATTGACTTAATGAACAGACCCGTAATAGTTGTCGCGGCAGGTAATTCAAATATAACAGTAGGGCAACCCTCATCAGACGGTTATGTTTATCCTGCGTCATTCCCCGGATTAAATAATATGATTTCGGTCGGAGCGATAGACAGTAACGGGAATAAAGCGAGCTTTTCAAATTCCGGAGCTACGATTTCAGCACCTGGCGTTGATATTTTGAGCACATGGCTTCAAAGTTACACGAGTTATCACACAGACGACGGCGTAAGCGTTAAAAAAGAGAAGGGAACTTCAATGGCCGCGCCTTTTGTTTCTGGAGCAGCCGGACTTTTATTAGCATACGATAACACGCGGACGGCCTATCAACTTAAAACAGCGATACTTGACGGCGGAAATACTTCAAGTGTCAACACGGCCAGCGCGAGCGTTTTAAATATCAACACAGCTTTCACGTACCAAATTAACAATCCTAATTCAAGAAGCAAAGCCGCAACGACTGAGTACGATACAATTTTTGAAAATAATTCAAATCCTGATTACGATAACAGCAATATAAAAAGTTCATCAGGTTCAGGCGGTTGCAATTCAGGATTTAGCGTTTTGTGTTTTATAATTTTTGCGTCGTTATTATTTTCGGCCAGACTTGTAAAAAATAAGTTAAGCTGTTAAAATCTCTCGCGTGCTGCCGGCGTGGCTCAGTGGTAGAGCAGTGCACTCGTAATGCACAGGTCAACGGTTCAAATCCGTTCGCCGGCTCCATAAATCTCCAAACGCATAACTTAAGACATAGAATAATCTTTTTTAGAATTTTGAATTAAAATACAGTTCCTTTTAAAATGGGAGCTGTTATTTTTTGCAACTACGTTTACAACTACAAAAAGCCTTTAAAAATTTAGCCGCCGTAAAATTTTACGAGAACGTTTTAAAAAACAAAGTGTTAAATTTTTTATGAGCGTTATTAAAATAGCCGCATAATATTTTTAACGTATTTTTAATTATGACTAAACCCGTATTTTTAGAATTACTATTGAAATATTAGATGCTAATATTTTTTGCGTCCTGCTTTTTAACATCAACACTATCAAATTTTGGAGGTATTTTTTAATTATGAAAAGCTTAACCGTACGTAACGTTGAAATCGGTGCAGGCGTTCCCAAAACAATCGTCCCTATCGTTGCAAAAACACGCGACGGCATTATTGATAAGGCTCGTGAAATTACGACTTTTCCAGCTGATTGTGTTGAATGGCGCGCTGATTTCTATGAAGATTTACAAAAGCCCGAAGCCTTAGCTGCTACGTTAAAAGATTTACGCAAAACACTCGGCAATATTCCTCTTCTCTTCACAATCAGAACTAAACCCGAAGGCGGAGAAATCGACATTGACCCTGCGAAATATACTGCTATAAATTTGGCTGTTGCTAAATCAGGCGATGCGGATATGGTTGACGTTGAAATGTGTAATACCGACGCTGTCATTAAAGAGAATATTGATGGTATTCACGCTGCTAAATGTCTCGTAATCGGTTCAAAGCATGATTTCAAAAAGACACCCGATAAAGCATTTATCATCGCAACGTTAAAAAAGGCTCAGGATTTTAATAGCGATATTTCAAAAATTGCTGTTATGCCTAATTCAAATACTGATGTTGTTACGTTGTTAGACGCTTCTTCAGAGTTTTATGCGAAAATCGCCGACCGTCCGATTTTAACAATTTCAATGGGTGCTATCGGTATGATTTCGAGAATGGCTTGTGAACTTTCAGGCTCATGCATGACGTTTGGAGCAGCCGGTCAAGTTTCAGCTCCTGGTCAAATTCAGGTTAAAGATTTAAAAGACGCGCTCTCGTTAATTTATCGTTCAACTCACGGAGCATAAATCACAATTTTTTAGTCATAATTTATAAAATTTGCGCTGGCCGTAGTATTTTTATCGCTACTCATGGCCAGCTTCGTTTTATTTTTGGTGGAAATGTTCATCAAAACTTTTGCTATAATAAATCAAAATCCGTTCAGCAGAATTACTTTCCAAAATTACAAAATATCATTGAGTTTTGCAACTACGTTTACCACTACAAAAAAGCTTTTAAAGATTTAACAGCCACAAAATTTTTTAACACATAGAGTTTGAAACAAAGTGTTAAATTTTTTACGGGTACTTTTTAAAATTTTTCACGTAAAATTTTTTAAACCCTTTGTCATAAAAATAATACAAAAAATAATACGACACCGGCTCAATATTTTTAATTCAGTCGATGTCGCACAGAAAGTTTTTGATTTTATTATTTTTTTGCGTGAGTTAAATACTCTTTTGAAAATATTGTTTTAAATTTTGGCAAGAACGCTTTAAAATCGCTCAATATATTTTTAGCTTTACGCGAATTAGTTCGTTGTGCGTGCATTTGAAGTAATATGTATAGCTCTTCTTCCTGTTCGGGGTTAATCTCATCAAGATGGACAAGTTCGCTGTTAATGTTCTCACTTATTTTATTGTCTTCGTCTAAAATCCAAGCAATACCGCCCGACATTCCAGCCCCGAAATTTTCACCGATTGAACCTAATACAACAACACGTCCGCCAGTCATGTATTCACAGCCATGGTCGCCTACACCCTCAACTACAGCACAAGCACCGGAGTTACGAACAGCAAATCTCTCACCGGCAACACCAGCTATAAAAGCATAACCGCTCGTCGCGCCGTAAAGTGCTACGTTGCCTATTAACGTGTCTTCAGCATTCCAAACAGCATCAGCAGGAGGACAAACCGTTAAAACACCGCCGGATAATCCTTTGCCTAAATAATCATTTGCAACACCGTATAAAGTTATCTCTTGGCCTGCTGGTAAAAATGCTCCGAACGATTGACCGCCGCAGCCCTGAGCCTGTATATTACGTTCACCTTTTAATAACGTTCCGAACGCTCTATCCGTTGTGGTTAATTGAACATGATTTTGTATTAGTCTCGCGTCCGTGCGTTCATATAATTTAAAATCGTGCTTAGTGTCTGGCTGAAAATGTGTGTTACGCGCAAAATTTATTAAATCTGATAAATCCATTTCAGCTCTGCCGTTCATCTTCAAGAGGTCGCTGCGCCCAACAAGTTCATTTAATTTTCTAGCACCTAACTTAGAAATTATTTCGCGCAGCTGTTCAGCAATAAATAACATGAAGCGTTCAACGTATTCAGGTTTACCGATAAAACGTTTACGCAAATCTTCTCTTTGTGTAGCAATTCCGTAAGGGCAAGTCCCTAAATGACAGACACGCGCCATTTTGCAACCCATTGTTACAAGCGGTGCTGTTGCAAAACTAAATTCTTCAGCTCCAAGTAATAACGCTACTGCTACATCATGGCCGGTCATTAACTTTCCGTCGGTTTCTAACGTAACTGTTTGACGCAAACGATTTCGGCATAAAACTTGATGAGTTTCGGCTAATCCAATCTCCCAAGGCAAGCCAACATGATGAATGCTGCTCATCGGTGCTGCTCCTGTTCCGCCTTCACCGCCTGAAATTAAAATTCCTCCAGCCCCAGCCTTTGCGACACCGCTTGCTATTGTTCCTACTCCGATTGACGAAACAAGTTTAACCGTAATTTTTGCGTCCTCGTTTGAGCATTGCAAGTCGTAAATTAACTCGGCTAAATCTTCGATTGAATAAATATCATGATGAGGCGGCGGCGATATTAAAGATATTCCGGGCGTTGAACAACGGGTTTTAGCTATGCTTTCAGTAACTTTTGCTCCTGGTAAATGGCCTCCTTCGCCTGGCTTTGCGCCTTGACCCATTTTAATTTGAATTTCTTTCGCAGATAACAAATATTCACGAGTTACTCCGAAACGCCCCGAAGCAACCTGTTTAATTTTTGAATTTAACTCCGTCCCGTAACGTTCTGCAAGTTCTCCCCCCTCTCCGCTGTTACTCATTCCGCCTAATTTATTCATAGCAAGAGCCATGCACTCGTGCGCTTCCTGTGAAATTGAACCGTAAGACATAGCACCAGTTCTAAAACGTTTTACAATTTCAGAGGCCGGTTCAACTTCATCAAGCGGAACAGGTTTACACAAATCATAGCGAAAATCTAACATTGAACGAATTGTGCGCGGGCCTTCGTTTTTAATTAAGTCTGCGTACTCGTCAAATAATTTTTTATCATTTGTCCATACTGCCTGCTGTAACATCTCAATTACTTTCGGCGTATATAAATGCTCTTCGGTATCATCGCCGGCAAAAAATTTATGTTTACCAATACGAGCAAGAATATTTTTATCATCTTCATTTGAATTTTCAAACGCGCTCTCGTGATAATATCTGTAATCGGCCTCAACTGATGATAAATCTTTTCCGCCCAATGATGCAGGAGTATTCGTAAAATATTTTTCGACAAATTGTTTTTCAAGCCCTATGCTCTCAAAAAGTTGTGCGCTTTGATAAGCCTGTAAAGTTGATACTCCCATTTTAGACGCAATTTTTAAAACTCCGGCGGTTAAAGCTCTGTCATAATTTTTAATATGTTCGTCTGGATTTTCAGGAAATAATTTTTTAATGCACTCGTGAGCTAAATACGGATTTACAGCACGCGCACCAAAGGCTATTAACATCGCTAACTGATGAGTATCACGAGGTTCACCGCTTTCAAGAACTACCGAAACAGCCGTACGCTTTTTAATGTGAATTAAGTGTTGCTCTAACGCTGAAACGGCCAATAATGACGGTATAGCAAAATAATTTTTATCCATGCCCCTATCAGACAGAATTAAAATATTTACGCTGTTTTTGCAAGCTTCATCACACGAATTAAAAAATACGTCCATAGCATTTTTTAAACGCTTTCCGACTGGATATAGCAACGACACAACCCTAACTTTAAAAGCAGGGTGATTGATAGCTTTGATACTTGCGAGTTCGTTTTCCGTGAGTACTGGTGCTGGCAATTCTAAAACGGTGCAGTTATCGGGGTTGTGTGATAATAAATTTCCATCATCGCCGACATAAATCGAACAATCTGTTTTACAGGCTTCGCGTAACGCGTCAATCGGAGGATTAGTAACCTGCGCAAATCTTTGTTTGAAATAATCATATAACGGCGGATGAGCATTCGATAAAGCGGCTAACGGCTCATCAGCTCCCATTGAGGCAATAGGTTCAGTCCCTTTCATAGCCATTGGGCGCAAAATTTCTTGAATATCCTCATGAGTATAACCGAAAGCTTTGCATAACTGCTGAACGTTATTTATTTCATTTGAGCAGTTAACTTTCTGCAAATCGTTCAAGTTAATAATATTTTTAGTCCATTCGCTGTAAGGATATTGATTTGCAAAATGCTTTTTAATTTCCGCGCTCTCTAATAATTTCCCGTTACTCAAATCCGCCATAAGAACATCACCGGCTTTTAATTTCCAGCGTCTGCGGATATGAGCATTCTCCTCAAATAACACTCCCGCTTCAGACGACAAAATTAACCGTTTATCATCAGTCAAAGCACAACGCAAAGGACGCAGGCCGTTACGGTCTAATGACGCACAAACGCAGTCCCCGTCAGAATATAAAATTGCCGCAGGCCCGTCCCACGCTTCCATCATTGTCGAATAATAACGATACAAACCGCGCCATTCATTAAATTTATTTTGGCCTTGTGAAGGTTCGGGCAATAAAATCATTCCTGCTAACGGCAACGGGAAACCGTTCATCGCTAAAAATTCTAACGTGTTGTCTAACATCTGCGAGTCGCTTCCGTCCGGAATAACAACAGGTAACACACGCCGCATCTCATCGCCCATAATTTCGGATTTCATAGTCTCTTCACGGGCTTTCATACGGTCATGATTTCCACGAATAGTATTTATTTCGCCGTTGTGTAATAAAAATCTTTGCGGATGAGCTTTTGACCAGCTAGGAAAAGTGTTAGTCGAAAATCTCGAATGTACCATTGCCATTTGAGATACATAGCGGACGTCCTGCAAATCATCATAAAATGAACGTAACTGATTTGCTAACATCATTCCTTTATAAACGACCGTGCGGCACGACAACGAACAAATATATGTATCAGTGTCCTGTTTTTCAAATAATCTTCGTAAAATATATAACCGGCGGTCAAAATCAAGCCCCCTTTTTACGTTAAGAGGGCGTTTTAAAAAACATTGCTTGATTTGAGGCATTGAACGTCTTGCACCAGCACCAAGCTGAACAGGATGACAGGGAACATTACGCCAGCCCAAAATTACAAAGCCTTCCGAAACAGCAAGCTGTTCAAAAATTCTACAAATATTTTGTACTCCGACTTCATCTTGAGGCAAAAAGAACATTCCAACGCCGTAATCTCCGGGATTGCCTAAAATAATGCCTTCCTCTTCAGCCCATGATAAATATAATTTGTGCGGAAGCTGAGTTATTATTCCTACGCCGTCGCCGGTCGTGCCGAGTGTATCGCTCCCCGCTCTGTGTGCTAAACGTTCGACTATGGTTAAGGCTTGGTCGACTGTTCTGTGAGTAGCCTTGCCGTTTAAATCAACGACAGCACCAACGCCGCAGGCTTCATGTTCAAATTCAGGACGATATAACGGGTAATCAGGGTCATACATTTAAAATTCACCGCTCATATTTATTATTTATACAGAGAATGAAAGCAAATTACGATAAATCGGGTACGGCCATAAATCAGCGTCAATTAATAATTCTACAGCGTCGCTCTTTGCTCTGACAGCGTCCATATGAGGAATTACTGTCCCTGATAAAAAGTCTGCACGTTCTCTCGTTTCCATGCCTGCTAATTTGCCTTTTAATTCATGTAAATGTTTCGCGTCTTTTATAAGAGCTGCTTTGACATGACCAAGACCGCCAGCAAAATCTTTCAAAATATCTAGGTCGGCCTCATCAATTTTTACACCGTCAAGCGCACTCAAAGATTTTTTCTCAAGCACTAACTGTTTTGAAACCGCCGGTATAATTCCCTCCCATAACATATCAAATAAAACAGCCGCTTCAACCTCAAGACCAGTAGCAAAACTTTCCATTCTTATTGAACATAAATTTTCAAGCTCATGGCCTTTATAAACTCCTAGTTCTTCGAGTATTGCTTTATTTTCGGGTTTTAATAATAACGCAATTTTCTCCGGCATAGTTTCAGCTTCAATTAAACCTCTGCGTTTCGCTTCAGCCTGCCACTCTGGAGTATAAGCATCGCCCTCAAATAAAATACTGCTTCCCTCGCGGACAGCCTCTTTTACTGCGTCAAGTGCAATTTCTAACGGGTCTTTGCCTGAATTTGATTTAGCCTCAATCTTTTTCGTAAGCTGTTCAATTCCCCAAGCCCATAAAGACGCAAACATCGTTACAGGCAATGCAATAGACTGAGAAGAACCAGGAGCGCGGAACTCAAATTTATCACCTGTAAACGCTACGGGCGAAGTTCTGTTTCTGTCGCTGTCAAATGCTGTTATAGAAGGTAATTTCGTTAAGCCCAAATCCATCGTACTTTTTGTCGGCATTGAAACATCAGCATTCTCAATTCTGTGCAGTAAATCAGTAAGAGCAGAGCCAAGATAAACGCTTATAATTGACGGCGGTGCTTCATGTCCTCCAAGTCTGAATAAATTTCCATAAGTAGCGATCGAAGCTTGTAACAGGCTGTGAAATTTCGATACACCAAGCACAACAGAGGCCAAGAACGTTAAAAATATTATGTTGCGTTTTTGATTGTTAGACGGCTTTAATAAGTTATGACCTTCGCTGTCAACGAGTGAAATATTTGTATGTTTGCCGCTCCCGTTCATCCCGTCAAAGGGCTTCTCATGAAATAACAAACGTAAATCATGCTGGCGGGCTAACTTTCTCATGACTTCCATTAAAATTTGGTTCTGGTCGCAAGCGGTGTTAGCGTCTGAATATAAATGCGCAAATTCAAACTGACAGCGTGCTACTTCATTATGACGGGTTATTAACGATACGCCTATCCTTGCTAAATCGCGCTCAACGTCTTCCATGTAAGCTAAGACACGTGCGGGAATTGCTCCAAAATAATGATGGTCAAGCTTCTGGTCTTTAGCCGGCTGTGCCCCTAATAAAGTACGTCCGCAAAATCTGATGTCCGGTCTTAACTGCGCTCTAGGTCTGTCCAGTAAGAAAAATTCCTGTTCCGCCCCTACGGTCATATGAACCCAGTCAACACTATTTTCGCCAAAGATTTTTAATAATCTCATTGAACGTTTTTCTAATGCGTCAACGGCTCTTAACAACGGCGTTTTCAAATCTAAAGGCGTTCCGTCGTACGATAAAAATACCGAAGGAATGCAAAGCGTACCGCCCTTAGGAGTTTTCACGATAAAAGCAGGACTGCTGATATCCCAAGCACTATAACCGCGAGCCTCAAATGTTGACCTGTTGCCGGCTGAAGGAAAACTCGAAGCGTCCGGCTCACCCTGAACTAAATGATGTCCCCTGAAAACTTCAATCGGACAACCTTCGTCATCAGCTGTTGTAAAAACTTGATGCTTCTCGGCTGTATGTTCGCTCATCGGCTGAAACCAATGGCTCCAATGCGTAGCACCGTTAGCAATAGCCCAGTCTTTCATAGCACCGGCTACAACTTCTGCGACTGCCGGCTCAAGTTTGCTGCGTCCTTCCATAGCTTCGACGACCTGCTTATAAACATCGGGGTTTAATCTCTCTTTCATGGCACGTTTATCGAAAATCATCGAGCCGAAAATTTCTTTCATAGTTGCATATTTTTTATCACTCATTGCAGAGCCTCCTAAATTTTAAGCAATAATTTTTCAAAAAAATCTGCTTATTTCGCGCAAAGAATATTATAAATTTAAAAAATTGTCAATAAAATCAAAATAATTATTCAATTTAAGCAGATAAATACTAAAAAATTTCGCCCGCCGCTTGACTGAAAAATTTTGAATGCTAAAATCTACCGCAATTTTTGCAGTTATTTTTATAAAATTTCTGCTTAATTATTAAAATTTAATGCTTATCATGAAAAATATTTTTACTTTTTTGCTGATATTTAATCATTATAAGCAAAATGAAAGTTAAGGTGTATTGAATGACAGTCGAATTTTGGTTTTTAATAGGCGCGGCGTTAGTGTTCTGGATGCAGGCCGGATTTGCTATGGTTGAAACAGGTTTTACACGTGCTAAGAACGCCGGAAATATAATCATGAAAAATTTAATGGACTTTTGTATCGGCACGGTAGTATTTTCGATTTTGGGTTATACGCTGATGATGGGTGAAGACAGTTTTTACGGGCTAATAGGCAAACCGAATTTTGATTTATTCACAAATTTTAAAGAATTTACCGCTTCGCCGTCAGAAGGTTTTACAAGCGCGAGCTATTTCGTTTTTAACTTGGTATTCTGCGCAACAACAGCAACTATAGTTTCAGGAGCAATGGCGGAACGTACAAAATTTTCAGCGTACTGCGTTTATTCTGGAGTAATTTCGCTGGTCATTTACCCGATTGAAGCACATTGGATTTGGGGCGGCGGCTGGCTTAGTAAAATGGGCTTTCACGATTATGCAGGCTCGTGCGCTATTCACATGGTAGGCGGGATTGCGGCACTAATAGGAGCGGCGGTTTTGGGTGCGCGTATCGGAAAGTATATTAAAAATAAGGACGGCAAAATCACGAGAGTTAATGCTATTCCTGGACATTCGATACCGTTAGGCGCGTTAGGAGTATTTATTCTCTGGCTTGGCTGGTACGGCTTTAACGGTGCGGCGGCTACTTCTCCTTCTGAATTATCGTCAATATTTTTAACGACAACTATTGCGCCCTCTGTTGCAACGTGTACGACTATGATTTATACATGGATTAAAAACGGCAAGCCCGATGTCTCAATGTGTTTAAACGCCGCTTTAGCCGGTCTGGTCGGAATTACGGCTGGCTGTGATGCTGTTGACGCTTTAGGAACTACAGTCGTAGGAATTATCTCAGGAATTTTAGTCGTAATTACGGTCGAAGTTTTAGATTTAAAATTTCATGTTGATGACCCTGTCGGCGCGGTTGGAGTTCACATGGTAAACGGTATCTGGGGAACTTTAGCAGTAGGACTTTTAGCAAACCCCGACGCTCCTGCTGGACTTAACGGACTATTTTACACGGGAAGTTTTGAGCTGTTAAAAATTCAGTTTATCGGCTTTGCGTCCGTTGCAGGCTGGGCGGCTGTAACGATGTTTATATTCTTTAAGATTTTAAAGGCCATGAACTTTTTACGCGCTGAACCTGCTGATGAGTTAATCGGACTTGATATCAGCGAACATGGTTTACCGAGTGCTTATGCTGATTTTATGCCGTCCGTTGATAAATATGCTGAGTTCGCAACAAGTGAGCCAATCACAGCAGTAACAGGGACAGTCCCAGTTGCTGAAGCAATACCGGTGAAGCGCGAGCCGTCTTTTGACAAAGAGCATAAATTTACGAAGGTCGAAATTATTTTCAAAGAGGAGAAACTTTACGCACTAAAAGACGCTATGAATAAACTAGGCATAACCGGAATGACAGTGTCGCATGTTATGGGTTACGGCATTCAAAAAGGTTACACGGAATTTTACAGGGGCGTCGCGGTTGAAACAGATTTAAGGCCGAAAGTCCAGGTCGATATCGTTGTAAGTGCTATCCCTGTAAGACACGTAATCGAAACGGCTAAAAAAGTTTTGTACACTGGACACGCCGGCGACGGGAAAATTTTTGTTTACGACGTTGAAAATGTAGTTAAAGTCCGTACCGGTGAAGAGGGCTTCGACGCATTACAGGATAACGACGACGAAAATTTATAAATTATAAAAAATGTTTAACTCTAATCTCGACACTGATATAAAAATTATTTTGGAAGACGGACAAGAATTTTACGGGCATTCGTTCGGCGCAAGAACTGAGAAGCTCTTAGAATTAGTCTTTAACACTTCCGTTATCGGTTATCAAGAAATTCTGTCTGACTTGTCTTACACGGGTCAGGCAGTTATTTTAACTTACCCTCTAATCGGAAATTACGGAATGAATGACAGCGATTACGAATGCGAAAATCCTGCTATAGGAGCTTTAATCGTCCGTGAATATAATAACGAGCCGTCAAATTTCAGAAGTACCGCAACTCTTGATGACGTTATGAAAAAATTTAACATTACCGGCGTTTCTGGAGTTGATACTAGAAAATTAACGAGAATTATCCGCAATTTCGGGAGCTGTAAGGCTTTAATTACGAGCGCAGATACCCCGTTAAATGAATGTCTTGAAAAATTAAGCGGTTTTGATTTTCCAAAAGATACAGTCTCAAAAGTCAGCACTAAAAAAATTTTTGAAATTTATCCGGAACGGGAATTATTTAACGTTGTTGCTATAGACTGCGGAATAAAATTTAATATTCTGCGTTCGCTGGTAAAAAAGAACTGCCGCGTAACAGTCGTCCCGTATGGTACCCCGTCTCAAGTTATAACAGCATTGAAACCGGACGGGATTTTTATTTCAAACGGTCCCGGCGACCCTAATGACATCCCTGAAACGATTGAGACCGTAAAAAATTTTATTGGCCTTTGTCCGGTTTTCGGAATATGTCTCGGGCATCAAATTATTTCGTTAGCTTACGGCGCAAAAACTTATAAATTAAAATTCGGTCATCATGGAGCTAACCACCCTGTTAAAAATTTAACAACCGGCAAAATCGAAATCACTTCGCAAAATCATTCTTACGCTGTCGATATTGAAAGCCTCAAAAATACACCGCTGAAAATAACGCACGTTAATTTACTCGATAAAACTGTTGAGGGCGTTGAATGCGTGCAGGACAAAATTTTCAGCGTCCAATATCATCCGGAAAGCGCACCAGGCCCGAACGACAGCGGATATTTATTTGACAAATTTATTGAAATCATGAGGGGAAATAAATTTCACTATGCCTAAAAGAACGGACATCAAAAAAATTTTAATAATCGGTTCAGGGCCTATCGTTATCGGTCAGGCGGCTGAATTTGATTACGCAGGTACGCAGGCTTGTTTAGCGCTCAAAGAGGAAGGCTATCAAGTTATTTTGTGCAATTCAAATCCAGCTACTATCATGACTGATACAGCCATTGCGGATAAAATTTACATGGAGCCGCTCACGCTTGAATTTATCGCAAAAATTATCAGGTATGAACGCCCGGACGCAATACTCCCGAATATCGGCGGCCAGACTGGTTTAAATTTGGCGGTACAGCTTGAAGAAAAAGGAATTTTATCAGAGTGCCGCGTTGAATTATTGGGGACAAATACAAAATCAATCAGACAGGCTGAAGACCGCGAAGAATTTAAAAAACTTTGTGAAGAATTAGGCGAACCCGTACTCCCTTCGGACACAGCTTCAACGATTGAAAAAGGCTTAAATATTGCTAAACGTATCGGGTATCCTGTAGTTTTAAGACCAGCTTTTACACTTGGCGGAACAGGCGGAGGATTTGCGGATAACGAAGAAGAATTTATTAACGTCATGAAAAACGCTTTAGAGATTTCGCCGGTGAAACAAGTTTTAATCGAAAAGAGCGTTAAAGGCTATAAAGAAATTGAATACGAAGTCATGCGCGATAAAAATGATACGGCCATAACGATTTGCAACATGGAAAATCTCGACCCAGTCGGCATTCACACTGGAGATTCTATAGTTGTATGCCCGTCGCAGACTTTAACAAATAAAGAATATCAAATGTTACGGAACAGTGCTTTGAAAATTATCCGCGCTCTAAAAATTGAGGGCGGTTGTAATGTTCAATTTGCTTTAGACCCAAACTCATTTAAATATTATTTAATCGAAGTCAATCCGCGTGTTTCGAGGTCGTCCGCATTAGCTTCAAAAGCCAGCGGTTATCCGATTGCTCGTGTATCAGCTAAAATTGGTGTTGGAATGATGTTAGACGAAATTGCTCTCGCTAACACTCCTGCTTCGTTTGAGCCTTCGCTTGATTATGTTGTAACAAAACTTCCGCGCTTCCCTTTTGATAAATTCATTGACGCTGATAACGCACTGTCAACGCAAATGAAAGCAACCGGAGAAGTTATGAGCGTAGGCCGTTCGTTTGAAGAAAGTTTATTAAAGGGTATCCGTTCGCTTGAGATTGGTGCGTATCATATTCACTTAAATAAATTTGACGCGATGCCCGATGAAAAATTGCTTGATTATATAAAAATCGGAACTGATGACAGAATTTACGCCATAGCTGAATTATTACGCCGTGATTGTGATATAAATCAAATTATTTCAGCAAGTGCTGTCGATAAATTTTTTATCCAGAAAATTAAAAATATAGTCGTCATAGAAAAAGCTTTAAAAGCAAATCCAGACAATATAAAATTTTTATACGCCGCGAAAAAAATTGGATTTTCTGATAAAGAGATTGCGTTTTTATGGGGCAAAAGCGAACGTGAAATTTTTAACTGCCGCGTTGAAAATAATATTGCTCCTGTTTATAAAATGATTGATACCTGCGCATCAGAATTTGAAAGTTATGTCCCTTATTTTTATTCGACTTACGAAAATGAAAATGAAGTTATCGTCTCGGATAAACATAAAATAATTGTGCTTGGTTCAGGACCGATAAGGATTGGTCAAGGAATTGAATTTGATTACTCAAGTGTTCACGCTGTAAAAACTCTTAAAAAAGCAGGTTACGAAGCAATTATTATTAACAACAACCCTGAAACCGTATCGACTGATTACACTTGCTCAGACAAATTATATTTTGAACCGCTCTGTGTTGAAGACGTAATGAATATTATTTTGCTTGAAAAGCCCGACGGAGTAATTGTAACTTTAGGAGGACAGACCGCTATAAATCTTGCTGAAGCTCTAAAAGAACACGGCGTAAAAATTATCGGGACAGACTGTGATGCTATAGAACGTGCTGAAAACCGCGACTTGTTTGAAAAATTGTTAATCTCTTTAAATATTCCTCAACCTGAAGGCCAAGCCGTTACGGATATTAACGAAGGAATTATCGCCGCGCGTGAAATCGGATATCCTGTTTTAGTTCGGCCAAGTTTTGTATTAGGCGGACGCGCTATGCAAATCGTAGCTAAAGAGGAGGCAATGTGGAATTATTTAAAAAACGCAGTCGCCATTGATAAAAATAAACCCGTCTTAATCGACCATTACATAAAAGGCAAAGAAGTCGAAGTTGATGCGGTGTGCGACGGAGAAAATATTTTTGTGCCTGGAATTATGGAACTTGTCGAAAGAACGGGCGTTCATTCAGGAGATTCGATTAGTGTTTATCCGCCGTGTAATTTATCTGACAACGTTAAAAATATTATTTTGGATTACACGGAAAAATTAGGGCTTGGAATTGGAATAAAGGGGCTTTTTAATATTCAGTTTATCGTTGACGCTTCTGAAAAAGTTTATATTATCGAAGTTAATCCGCGCTCTTCGAGAACAGTACCGTTTATTTCAAAAGCTACGGGTTATAACATTGCTGATATTGGGACGTTAGTTATGCTTGGCAAATCTTTAAAAGAGCAAGGAATTTTTTTCAAATACCCTCCTGAAAAATCACGCTATTATGTAAAAGTTCCGGCGTTCTCATTTTCAAAACTTGCAGGCATGGACGCTTATTTATCGCCTGAAATGAAGTCAACCGGTGAGGCAATAGGTTATGACAAAACATTACATAGAGCAGTTTACAAGGCAATGATTGCTTCCGGACTTCGTTTAAAAAATTACGGGACTGTTTTAGTGAGTGTTGCTGATGAAGACAAAGAAGAGGCCGTCCCGTTGATTAAAAGATTTTATGACATGGGTTTTAATATCGAAGCAACAAGTTTAACCGGCGAAGTCTTAAAAGCTCACGGCATTCATACAAAAATTCGTTTGAAACCAAGTGAGGGCAGTGATGAAGTTTTAAAATCTATCAGAGCTGGCTATGTCAGTTACGTTATAAATACTAGAGCTGTATTATCCGGCGTTCATTATGGAGACGGAGTAGCTATTCGACGTTGTGCCGCACAAAATAATGTTACAATGTTGACATCGCTCGACACAGTTAGAATTTTGCTCGATGTGCTGGAGGAAATTACATTTAGTGTTTCGACGATTGACGCGACTTAATAAGATAGCTTAAATATGTTTTAACATTTTTTAACAGAACCGTGAAAAATTTTGAGCGAAATAAATTTTAACAACTTTCAAACCGATAATCATTTATTATTTAAACAAGTCCGAAAATGTTTTTAGACACGAATGCAATTTCTGAAAAAATTTTTGAAAGGAGAATTGAAATTTATGGAACGCTTTTTAAAATTAACGGCTCTGTTTTTTTTAGGCGCAATATTTTTCTCAAGTGCTAACGTTACAGCGAACGCTGAAGAATTTTCGCCCGAAGGAAAATTTGAAGACCCGCCCGAAAATTTTTTAATCTGGCAAGAAGAACAAGAGGCGATGAAAAATGACCCTGATTACGCAAATTACAACAACGCTTATATTCCGTCGCCGGTCGATTTATCTCATATAGGGCGCAAAAATAATCAAAGCTCTATTAACCTCGAACAAAGTAATCAAATTAAAACAACTCTTCCGTCATCATATAACGTTAAAACTTTGGTTACAGCTGTAAAAAATCAAGGCTCTTACGGAACATGCTGGGCGCACGCGGCAATAGGAGCTATGGAATCAAACTTTGTTAAAACATACGGCTCAAGAATTGATTTATCGATAATGCATTTAGCATGGTTCACGTTTGTAAATCCTGACAGCAGCAAAGCATTTTTCGATTTTCCAGCTAATACTGACCTAGCAACTATTTTAAATAAGGGCGG
Organism: uncultured Synergistales bacterium; assembly: GCA_905233645.1. Taxonomy (GTDB): domain Bacteria; phylum Synergistota; class Synergistia; order Synergistales; family Aminobacteriaceae; genus JAFUXM01. The sequence goes on from CAJODZ010000001.1 coordinate 88,526, forward strand.
CAACGCTTATTTTCCAACAGCTTTATATTCAAGATTAGACGGCGCAGCTTTAATGACCGACCTTTTATATCCTAATCAACCCGAAAAAGGAGCAAAGCCTTCAGATTTTCAGCGCGTAATAAGATTAAAAGACGTTTTTTATTTGAACATGAATAACAGGCTGAACGCCAACGAAAATGAAGAGCAAAGGAATATTGTCAAGCAACGCATAATCGATAACGGTGCTGTAATAGCGAGTTATTTAGATACTGACGGCTATTACCAGACTAAAGACGGCAAAACAACTTTTTACAGCGGCAATTCTTCAACAAGTGTCAATCACGCGATTATGATTGTTGGTTGGGACGATAATTTTGCGAAAGAGAATTTTTTAGTACAACCCTCAAATAACGGCGCGTGGCTTATAAAAAATTCATGGGGTTCAAAATGGGGCGACAGCGGTTATTTTTGGATGTCATACGACGAATATTTAGCGGACGGCATGGCCTTCACTGTTGAAGATGCTAACGACGATATGAAATGTTATTATTATGACGCTCTAGGTTGGGCAAAAACTTTCACGTTCGACGGAGCAAGCGCGGTTTATTCAGCAAACGTCTTCAAAGCAACACGCACGAATGAATATTTAAACGAAGTCGGCTTTTATGTCCCTGATAATAACGTAACGTACGGCATTCAAATTTATACAGGCTTAGTGTCTATTCCCTCAGCAAGTCCGGTTAATGGGACGTTAGCTCATTCTCAAAGCGGAACGATAGATTATGCCGGTTATCACACGATTAAATTAAATTCGTCAATCCCATTGCCGGAAGATAAATATTTTTCTGTCGTTGTGCGTCTTGGTAATCAAAATTTAATCCCTGTCGAAGGCAAAGTCTCTAATTTCACGGACAACGCTACGATTGAAAAAGGAAGCTTTTTTTCATCAGACGGTACAAATTGGAAAACAGGCTCGTCAATCGGGGCTAATGCTTGCGTAAAAGCTTTCACTACGACAAATAATAATGCAAATCCAGGAATAACTACATCAAGCTTAAGCGACGCTGTCATAAATAAATCTTACAGTGCAAAATTGGCCGCAATCGGTTTAATCCCTGTAACCTGGACTAAGACAAGCGGTGATTTGCCAACGGGTTTAACGATGACTTCAACAGGTTATATTTATGGTGTTCCGACTGTCGAAGGGACTTCAAATTTCACGGTCAAAGCTAAAAATTCTAAAGGCAGTGTCTCAAAAAATTTTTCAATTACAGTTACCGACGGCATCTCAATCACAACAAAATCATTTTCAGGAATGGTCGGTACTACTTTTAATGAGACGCTTAAAACGAGTTTAGGCTCAGGCATAACATGGTCAGCGAACGGCGAATTACCTTACGGACTGAGTTTAAATTCAAACACCGGCGTTATAAAAGGTAAACCGACGCTCGAAGGTACGTACACAGTTTCATTCACAGCTAGTAATTCAACCGGCAGCGTTACCGACGACGTAATTTTTTATATTGAGGCTCAAGCGACAAAACCAGTTATTAAAATTTCGTCCTTGCCCAATGCAACGGTCGGTATAAATTATGAAAAAGAGATAACTTTAACAGGCTCAGACCCAATTAAATTAAGTGTTTCAGGATTGCCGGACGGTTTATCGCTCGATGAAAAAATTTTAAAAGGCACGCCCGAAGTTTCAGGAACATACACTTTAAAATTTACGGCTGAAAATCGTGCAACGGAAATCAGCGGGACAGCTGTAACTAAATCATTAAAGCTTGTCATAAAAGACGTTGTACCTGTTATAAAAGAGATTAGCTTCGATTACGGTATCGTTGGAGTTGAATATCCTGAAACGCAATTAACTTACACTGGCGGCAGTGGTACGATTAAATGGAGTGCTGCGAGTTTGCCTTCAGGTATGAAATTAACAACAGACGGGCTTTTATATGGAACTCCTAAAAAAGCTGGTAAATATAGTCCGAAATTTACTGTTAAAAATTCAAGCGGTAATACTTCGTTCAAAACAACATTCATGGTTTACGCACCGCCTGAACTTTCGACAACTAAATTAGCAAACGCAACTTCAGGCAAAAATTACAGCACCCAAATTAAATTAACCGGTTCGTTGCCTTTGACATCGTTTGATTTAGAGGGATTGCCTGACGGTTTAGTATTCAGTCCTGATTTAACGCGCGGTACTGGAAAAATTACGGGTATTTCTCGCTTGGCAGGAACATATAGCCTTGACATCGCAGCTCAAAATTTAGCAGGCTCGTTTGACAAAAATATAATTTTTAAAGTTAATGGAAGTGCGCCGAGAATTTCCATGAAAACTGTCCGTAAAGGTAAAATCGGGACGTTCTTCGGTTTAAGTGCTGATTTAACGGGAAGCTTGCCAATAAATTTAAGCTACAGCGTTACAAAATCAGATTTGGAGAAGGCGGGAATTTCGAGTTTTGATGATTTAAAATTAATTTTCGCGAGTGATGATAATTCATTCTCATTATCAGGAGTACCGCATAAATCCGTTAAAAATCTTCCTGTAACGTTCAAAGCTACTAACGCATTCGGAACAGCTACGAAAAAGACATCGATTACTATTGCCGGAACTAAGCCGTATTTTTTAAGTCCTGATAAAAATATAACGATTACGGTTTTGCCAAATGCAAGCATGAAAATCGATATCGGTTTTACAGGAACAGAGACGATGACAATTTCAGCGACGGGCTTACCTTCAACGATGAACATTCACCGTCACCCAATGCTCGCAAGCGGTTTATGCAAATCTCACATTCGCGGTAATGCACCGTCAACGGAGAGCAAAAATATTATCAACGTTCATGTTACAAATGCTGACGGTAAAGCTACACGGAAAATAACTTTATTAACGCGCGTCCCGCCAAAAATTAAGTCTGAAGAATTGCCCAATGCTACGTATAAAAAGACTTACAGCAAAAAATTAACTGCTACCGGCTCAAAACCCATAACCTGGAAAGTAATCAGCGGCGCAACTCCTACAGGACTTAAATTTAGTTCGAGCGGCGGAAATTTCACGGGCAAACCTACAGCAGTCGGAGATTTTACGTTTAAAGTTCAGGCAACAAATTTAATGGGCAGTACGACGCAAGAATTTACGATTAGTGTTAAATCAGCCGATGTTAAAAATTCCGTTGCTTCTTACGAGACCAACACCAACACCAACACTAACACGGACGAAAACATAATCGAAAATACAAGCGATAGCGAAAATATTTTTGACGATGACGAATTTGCTGCGCAAGAAATTTCTAATATTTCTGAAAACGATTTGAGCGTGTCCGAAAATGAAGATTACGCTTTAAATAATTCTTCAACAGGGACGAACACAGAAGACGGAATGTTAATAATTGCTGAGTTGCCGGAAGTCGAAATTTTAACGGCTGGCGAATATAAATTTAACATTACGCTTGACGAGGACGTACCTTCAGGAATGGAATTATTTTTCAGAAACGGAATTAACGCTGAAAATCTTGAAAACGTTAAATTTTTATACGATGACGCTGAAATTAAAGTAACGGCTCTTGAAAGCGAACACGAACTCGAAATTTTAGCGACGCTTGAACCTGGAGTGTATGCACCTGTGATTTTAGCGGCCTATTCTGAAAACAAGGACGATAATTCAGATTTAAAAACGAGTGAGGCAGCTTTGAATAAAAATTCGGGTGGTTGTAATTCTGGAGTTGATTTAATAGCTTTGACATTCGCTTTGATTTTAATAACGGCGATAAAATCCAAAGTCAAATAATTTAATTTAGCGAACGCAATTTTTTACGGACAGGCTCTCATTTGGTGAGAGTCTGTTTTTTAATTTACGCCTCTAAAAAAATCGCAACATTATTTTTTAAAACGCGTTCATAAAATATTACGGGCGTTAAATTTTCAAAGGCTCTTCGTAGTTGTAAACGTAGTTGCAAAATTTATATGATTTCGTGAAATTTTTAATGATTGGTCAGAGAATTGTACGCGAAAATTATAGCTCATATTAAAAATAAAAATACCCCCAAGCAAAAAACTTGAGGGCAATTTTTTAAGAAGTTCGATAAAAATTTTTCGCCAAATTATTTAATCAAACTGTGCCATTCCTTTAATGACTTTAAAGAATTTGACGCTCTTGTATTCTTCATCGTGATAATTCCTTCGATAGCCGCATTTGCTGCCGCTAAAGTCGTAATATACGGAATACGCGCACGAACAGCACCACGGCGTAAAATCGTTCCGTTCTTAGTAAAGGCTTTTTCGCGCGGAGTGTTAATGATTAACTGAACTTGACCGTTGATAATTAAATCGTTTATATTCGGACGGCCTGAGCCAATATTCTCGCAAGGGATATTAAATTTTGTTAATACCTCATACGTTCCTGGAGTGGCAAAAATTTTAAAGCCTGCGTCTAAATATTTTTTAGCAATTCCTACGGCTTCGGGTTTATCTCTATCACTTACCGCTATTAAAACTGTTCCAGACAACGGCAATTTTGAATTTGCGGCCTCTTGTGCTTTGAAAAATGCTTCGCCGGCTTCATCGGATAAACCTAAAACTTCACCAGTTGAACGCATTTCAGGCCCTAAGACCGGATCAACTTCAGGGAACATGTTAAACGGGAATACTGCCTCTTTAACTCCATGATACGGAATAAAACGTTCCGGTAAATTTTCTAACGGTGAGGGTTTGCCTGTTAATTCACGAGTAATCGCTTCGACAGCTAACGGCACCATTTTTATCCCGCAGACTTTTGAAACTAACGGAACTGTACGCGACGCACGGGGGTTAGCTTCGAGGACAAATATCTTGTCGTTCTCAATCGCGTACTGCATATTCATTAAGCCGACAACATGCATAGCTTCAGCAATTAAGCGCGTGTAATTTTTAATCGTCTTTAAATGCTCATCGCTTATATGTCTTGACGGAATAATGCACGCAGAATCCCCCGAATGAATGCCTGCCAACTCGATATGTTCCATGACAGCCGGTACGTAAGCATGAACGCCGTCGCAAATAGCATCAGCTTCACATTCAAGAGCGTGATTTAAAAATCTGTCTATCAAAATCGGCCTGTCCGGTGTAACTCCAACAGCAGCGGCTACATAATTTCTTAAGCTCTCTTCGTCGTAAACAATCTCCATTCCGCGACCGCCTAAAACATAAGAAGGTCTAACCATTACAGGATAACCGATACGGTTTGCAATTTCAGACGCTTGCTCAAAATTTACGGCCATCCCTGATTCGGGCATAGGGATATTTAATTTGTCCATGACTTCTTTAAAACGGCCTCTGTCTTCAGCTAAGTCTATTATTTCGGGCGAAGTACCTAAAATCTTTACACCGTTACGCTCTAATTCAGACGCGATATTTAAAGGTGTCTGGCCTCCAAACTGCGCGATTACTCCTAACGGCTTCTCGGCTTTATAAATGCTCAAAACATCTTCAACCGTTAAAGGCTCAAAATATAATTTGTCGGAAGTGTCATAATCAGTTGAGACGGTTTCGGGGTTGCAGTTAATAATAATTGTTTCAAAGCCTAACTTTTTCAAACTTTGAGCCGCGTGAACACAACAGTAATCAAATTCAATTCCCTGTCCAATTCTGTTCGGGCCGCCGCCTAAAATTAAAATTTTGCGATTGCTCGAAATATTATTAACTTGGCCGGGTTTGGTGTTATACGTTGAATAATAATAGCCGCCGTTCTCTGTTCCACTTACATGAATTTTGTCCCATGTTTCGACAATGCCTAACGCTTCGCGTTTTTGACGAATATCGCTTTCGGGAATGTCTAAGAGAATGCCTAAATATTTATCAGAAAATCCGTCAAGCTTCGCGCGTTTTAACATGTCATCAGGAATTAAAGAGCCTTTGTGCTTTAAGATCTCTTCTTCCTCAATAACAAGCTCGTTGATTTGCTCAATAAAATATTTTTTGACGTGCGTTATGTTGTAAATCTCATCAACCGCCGCGCCTTTTCTAAGTGCCTCGTAAATCATGAAATATCTTTCGCTGGACGGTGTCTTTAAATTTTCTAACAGCTCATCTTTTGAAAGCTCGTTAAAATTCTTCACAAAGCCTAAACCGTAACGGTCTTTTTCAAGCGAACGGATTGCCTTTTGCAACGCCTCTTTAAAATTACGGCCAATGCTCATAACTTCACCGACCGCGCGCATTTGAGTTCCTAATTTGTCCTCAACGCCGTGAAATTTTTCAAAAGCCCAACGCGCAAATTTAACAACAACGTAATCTCCGCCTGGTTTATATTTTTCAAGTGAGCCGTATTTGCCGCACTTAATATCACTCAACGATAAACCGGCTGCTAATTTCGCTGATACTAACGCAATCGGGAAACCTGTAGCTTTTGACGCAAGAGCCGATGAACGCGAAGTACGGGGGTTAATTTCGATAACGATTACTCTATCCGTTTTAGGGTCATGCGCAAACTGAACGTTAGTCCCTCCGATAACACCGATATGTTCAACGATTTTATATGCGTAATCCTGTAACTTAGCTTGTAATTCTTCGCTTATCGTCAACATAGGAGCTACGCAAAACGAATCCCCTGTATGTACGCCCATTGGGTCAACGTTTTCGATAAAGCAGACCGTAATCATCTTGTTATCTTTATCGCGGACGACTTCAAGTTCTAATTCTTCCCAGCCTAAAACGCTCTCTTCAACTAAAACTTGATGAACTATGCTTGCCTGCAAACCGCGAGCGCAAACTGTTTTTAATTCTTCGCGATTATAGACAAGCCCTCCGCCTGCTCCGCCCATTGTATAAGCCGGTCTCAAAACGACGGGATAACCTAATTTTTCAGCAATGTTTAACGCTTCGTCAACACTGTACGCAACTTCTGAACGCGCCATATCGATATTTAAAAGCTCCATCGTCTTTTTAAATTCAATTCTGTCTTCGCCGCGTTCGATTGCATCAGCCTGAACTCCTATTACTTGAACGTTATATTTTTCTAAGACACCTAATTTATTTAATTCAGCGCACAAATTTAACCCCGATTGACCGCCTAAATTTGGTAATAACGCGTCGGGGCGTTCTTTAGCGATAATCTCTTCAAGACGTGTAGCGTTCAACGGCTCAATATAAGTTATGTCCGCCATTTCGGGGTCTGTCATGATTGTCGCGGGGTTTGAATTTACTAGAACAATCTCATAACCTAACGAACGTAAAGCCTTGCAAGCCTGCGTACCTGAGTAATCAAATTCGCAAGCTTGACCGATTACGATTGGCCCTGAACCGATGATTAAAATTTTATGAATGTCTGTGCGCTGTGGTGATGTTACTGCCATAAAAAAATTCCTTCTTTAAAAATTTATTACTCGAAAATTTAATTACTCTGTCTTATTTTCAACAGGGGTTTCGATTTTTTCAGCTTCTTCAACGACTTCAGCCGCTTTGCTCTCGACTTCGTTAACAGCATTTTCGACGGGCTTTGTTAATTCTTCAGCCTCTTCAACAACTTCAGCCGCTTTGCTCTCGACTTCGTTAACAGCATTTTCGACAGGCTTTGTTAATTCTTCGCCCTGCTCAACAACTTCAGCCGCCTTGTTCTCGACTTCGCTTACAGCATTTTCGACGGGTTTTGCTAATTCTTCAGCCTGCTCAACGACTTCAGCTGCTTTATCTTCGACTTCTTCAGTTACAGCCTCTTCGACTTGTTCAACCGGTTGCGCTAATTTTTCAACAGCCTCATCAACTTTTTCAACGGCTTCATTTTTAATTTCTGGCTCGTCTTCCGGTTCGTATTCTCCGTCAATTTCAGGCTCGACCTCGTTAATCAGCAAGTCCGAAATATTTTGAGTAACATCGTCGCTGGCGTTCTCAACTTTTACGCTCTGGAATAATGCGTTATCGTTAATCACGACTTGCGCTTTTGAAATTAAACCCGTTTGAAAATCTCTCACGCGCTTCTCTTCTTCCTGGCGTGTCATTAAAGCTCTGATATCCGGACTAACTTCGCTGTACGGCATAACGCTTTCAGCAAGGTGAGCAACTTTAATAGCAGTCATGTAATCATCGCTCGTTACTTCAATTACGCGGCTGACTTCACCAACATCGTAAGAGGCCATGAAATTTAATGCACCGTTGTCCAACGCAGCAGCTGATAAAGTTACAGGCTCGTTCGCAATATTTATAACATCAGCTGAATTTAAATCTTTGGCCGCTAAATCCCATGAACCGGAATTTTGAACAGCATTTCTGAAATTTTCGGCGGCTTCGGATTTGTAAAAATCAGCAAATTTAATTTCGTAACGGTCTGGCTGTTTTAAAAACGTATCTTTAATCGTGTCATAAAACGCTACCGCCTGGTCTTCACTAATTTCAATGTTGCCGATAACTTCTCTCATTAAAACTTGTTCGGCTAATTGATGAGCTAAATTTTTTTTATAATCCTCAACCTTCATTCCGCGTTGCTGTAATGCCTGATAAAAAGCTTCGCGCGTAATGTAATATCTGTCGGCTTGAGCTTTCATGGCGATATCGGCTTCAGCGTCCGAAATATTTATTCCGCGTTCGCTAATCTCTTTTGACATTTGAGCCTCAAGAATTACACCGTTCAAAATCTCACGATAGACTGCCGCCATATCCATTGATGCCGTATTACGATAACCAGCATTTTCAAGATAATTAACGCGCATTCTTTCAAGAGCTGAACGCATTAAAGGCTGTCCGTTAATTTGAGCGACCTCGTAATCTGCAATAGTACCGTCGGGATTTACAGAACCTGGAACTCTTGAAGTGCTGCGGCCACCATACATAAGGAACGTTGATAACAAAAAGGTTACTACAATTATTACCATTATCCATTTCATATGAGTTTTTAATAATTTCATCATGTTTGGAAAAATTACACCTTCCCTTAAAAATACAAAATTGTTAGAAAATTCTTAAACCGAAATTTTAGCACACGCGCCGAATTTCTAGCTAAATATAATAATTTTAAACATACGCTAAAGATTTTCCGGCCTTTAAATTTACTTCGAGCGTTATTTCACCGTTAGTTATATTTTTCATGACTTCAGCAAGCAAATTTTTGCATTCATCAGCTTTGCTTTCAGGGCATTCACAAATTAAAGAGTCATGAACTTGCAAAAATAATCCTTCACCGACACGAGAATATTCAAGCATTGCTTTACGTGCTATATCTGCGGCTGTGCCTTGAACAGGAGAATTTATTAAAGCACGATTTATAGCCGAACCGGTCGCAGGGATTTCATCGATTGGCCTGATGCGTCCGTAATAAGTTTGTGTATAGCCGTGTGATTTTGATTTTGCGATTGAATTTTTAGTATAAGCTTCGATTTTCGGAAACGCGCAAAAATATTTCTGCATTATCTCTTTTGCCTGCTCACGGCTAATATTTAAACGCTCCGCTAAACCAAACTCCTTCATTCCGTAAAGTAATCCGTAATTTATCATCTTGGCCGTTCGTCTCATATCTTTATCAACAAAATCAGGCGATATATCAAAAACCTGTGCCGCTGTCTCAGTATGAATATCGCGTCCGCTTTTAAATGCGTCAAGTAATTTTTCCTCACCGCTTAAAAACGCCAAAACCCTTAATTCAATTTGCGAGTAATCAGCCGATATAAAAGTATTGCCTTCATTAACAGGAACTAACGCGGCTTTTAAATCATTTGCCCATTTTCCGGACGTTGGGATATTTTGTAAATTCGGGTCGCGCGAACTTAAACGTCCTGTCCCTGTTTTAGCCGGCTCAAAAACTGTACGCAAAATATTATTTTTATCGGCCAAGTCTTGAAAAGGCATTACAAAATAATTAAGCATTGTCGTTAATTCCCGATGCTCTAACATTAAATCAGGAATAGCATTCATTTTTAACGATGCTAATCTTTTTAAGACGCTCTCATCAGTTGAATAAAATTTTTTGCTCTTGGTCATCTTGTCGCCTTTGAAATTTAATTTTTCGAACAAGAGCCACGAAACTTGCTGCGGTGATTGTAAATTTATTCTTTTGCCGGCCTCTTTAGTGATTAAAAATTCTATTTCGTCAATACGGGAGGTTAGATTATTTTGAAGTTCCGTAAATTTTTGGCGGTCGATTTTTATTCCGTGATTTTGCATTTCGACTAAGACAGGAATTAAAGGCACGTCTATTTTTCGCATGACATCAGTTAAGCCCGAATATTTATTTATAACTTCAGTTAGCCATTTCGCCTCGTCAGTAATAGCCTCATCAAAATTTTCATCGTCCTTTAAATCTTCGATAAAATTATCAAACTCCAAATACGCCGTATCAGGGTGCAATAAATAATACGCCGTGTGTAAATCAAATATTTTCTGGGGGTCATAATTTTTAACACGTTCGTTATTATTTTCAAGCTCTTTTTTATAATCAACTAAGACAAGCTCAGGCAATACAATTTTTTCATCAGAGCTTTCAACTTTATGAACGCGAATATTTTTATCAGCAGACTTATTTTCAATTTCCGGCGTTATCTTATTTTCGGGGTCAATCTGTTTTATTAAAGTGTTCAGCCCAAGTTTTAACGCCAGCGTTTTCGCTTTGACTAAATCGGCCTTGAACGTTAAACACTCATTGAAAGTTTTGTCATCGATAAAATCATATTTTAATTTAGTTAGTTCGCGCACCTGTAAAACATCTTCAAGCGTCGTCTTTTCGATTTTACGTTTTACACGTTCAGGGAGTGCGTCAACTTTTTCAAAAGTATTTTCGATTGTGTTCATTTCCGAAATAATTTGCTGTGCTGTTTTTTCGCCGATACCGTCAACGCCTTTTATATTATCTGAGCTGTCACCGGTTAGAGCTAAATAATCAGCCATAAACTCAGGTAAAAAATTATATTCGGCTAAAAATTTCTCAGTGTCATAAATTTCAGCTTCGCTCACACCGTGTTTAATTGGCCTCATCATGACAACGCCGCGCGCCAAAAGTTGGAATAAATCTTTATCAGACGATAATATAAAAACTTCGTGACTATTCTTTTCGGCCTGACTTACTAACGACGCAATTAAATCATCTGCTTCGACACCTTGAACGCTGATTACAGGATAGCCCAAAAATTTTAATAAGTCCTGCAAAATCGGGAGTTGAATTTTAAAATTATCGTCCAAAGGTTTTCGATTAGCTTTATATTCCGGTAATAAAGCATGTCTGAAATTTTTACCGCCGGCATCAAAGACAGCGAATATTTTTTCAGGCATGATTTTATTTTGAACGCTGAACAGCATTTTTATAAAACCCGTAATCATAGCTGTAGGAGTTTTTCGGTCTGGTGCTGTGAGGTTGGTTTTAATCAATGCGTGATAAGCTCTGTACGCAATGCTATGGCCGTCAACTATTAAAATTTTCATGGCTTAATATAATTGTTTTCAGCTCCTTTAAAAATTTTGCTAATTATAATATTGCAAGTTTAATTAAGGACTAGGGGAGAAGTTTATGCCGGTGAAAAAAATATAACGCCATGTCATTCACAAATTTTCAGGAATTTTTGAATTATATTGCCATATCAGAAATCGACTGTGAATTTTTAAAGCAGGACGATGCTGATAATATTTATATTACGATTTATGCAATGTCAAATTCTGGCGGCGGTTATATTGTCATAGGCGCGGACACTGAAGAGATTACGGGCGTTGATTTTGATTTTAAGCTTGATTTAAAAAAATTGCGCGGCCTGGATAATTTTGAAATACAAGATTTTTCGGGCGAGACGAGAATTATTTTAATTAAAATTTCGCCGCTCGATTTTTATTTAAAGCCGGCAGTTTTTAATTCAAGAGTATACAGGCGTGTCGAAGGCATAAATTTAATTTCCGGCATGAGCGCAGTCCGTTACATGGCTAAAAAATTTGACGACGGCGCAATAAATTTCAAATGCATGTTAAATCAAAACAGCGTCAAAGAATTTCACAAGGCAATAATTTCGCGTGATAAATCATTTGAGATTTTTGACAGACAGGAATTTTTAAAACGCTCACTTATTTTTTCAGGCAAATATTTAACACGGGCAGGCTTTTTTATTTTGGGCGAAAACAGTGTGAACGTTAATATGACTTTAAAATCCAGCAACGGGAAAATTGTAAATTTATCAGCCCGTAATTTATGGATTGCTTATTCTGACATGCTGCCGCGTTTAATCAGTTGTTTATCGAATGAATGTGCCAGTGCTGTTTTTGAAATATTTATGAATGCTTTTATACATGCTGATTACGAATTGAGCGACACGATAGATATTTTAATCACTGATAATCCGCTCGAACTTAAAATAACAAATTCAGGTTTGCCCATGACAATAAATAATTCATACTCACGGAACTTCAGGCTTATGAAAATTTTTAAATTATTAAAATCTGCTCACGGGAATAATTACGGAAGTTTAATCATTAAAAAATTTTCGCCGGATTTTAAGCTTGAGCAAGACATGTTGAATTTTACAAGCACTGCAAAAATTAAATTGGAAGGTCTGAAAAAATTACCTTCGCCCGTTATTTTATAAAAAATTTTAACGCCCTTAAAAAATTTAACACTTTGTTTCAAAATCGATGTGCTGAAAAATTTTGCGGCTGTTAATTTTCTAAAAGCTTTTTTGTAGTGGTAAACGTAGTTGTAAAAATAGCAGCCCTTCTCAATTTTCAAAGGGACTGCTTAAAATTTAAATTATTATATCAAAGTGTTTAGCGATTTTAATTCTGCGTTAATAAATCTGCCAACGTTATATTTTCAAAGAAGCCGTAAATTAAATTACCTAACTTCTGCCACATCGGGAGCGTTTTACAAAATCCGGAGCGCGGGCATGAATTAGGCGTATCATTTAAACAAGCGACAGGGCTTATTTTTTCATTAAGGGCTAAAAGAATTTCGCTGATTTTATAATTTTGGGGTGGTCTGTTTAATTTATAACCGCCGTTCTTCCCGTGTCGGGTTTCTAATAAATTATTTTCAGACAACGCGACAAAAATTCTTTCAGCATACTTTACCGAAACACCCTGGCGTTCTGCAACTTCCTTCATCGTTATAAAATTGTCGGCATTCTCCGCTAAATCTACCAAAAATCTTAGTGCATATCTTCCGCGCGTAGATATCAGCATTTATTTAACAGCGTCAAAACCCTTTTTGAGGTCGTCAATAATATCATCAATATGTTCAGTTCCGATTGATAATCTGATTGTCGTCGGCTTAATACCGCACGTTAATAATTCCTGTTCACTTAATTGCGAATGCGTCGTTGAAGCTGGGTGAATGACTAACGATTTTACATCGGCAACGTTGGCTAAGAGTGAGAATAATTCTAAGCTCTCAGTAAATTTTTTAGCCGTCTCTGCATTACCTTTAATATCAAATGTGAAAATCGAGGCCGCGCCGTTTGGAAAATATTTTTTATATAAATCTAACTGCTTACCTGTTGCTAATGACGGGTGATTAACGCTTTGAACTTGCGGATGCGCTTTCAAAAATTCAACAACCTTTAATGCGTTAGCAACATGTCTCTCAACTCTGAGCGATAAAGTTTCCAAGCCCTGAATAAATAAAAATGCATTGAACGGCGACAAGCAAGCACCTTGATCACGCATAAGCGTCGTTCTTAATTTGATTATATAAGCTAAATCTCCAGCCGCCTGTGTAAAAATTACTCCGTGATATGAAGGGTTTGGCTTGGATAATCCAGGAAATTTATCATTTTGCGCCCAATTAAAATTTCCGCCGTCAACAACTACGCCGCCCATTGATGTCCCATGACCGCCAATAAATTTCGTAGCTGAATGTACAACGACATCAACTCCGTATTCAATCGGCCTTAATAAATATGGTGTCGCAAAAGTATTATCAACAATGAACGGAATACCATGTTTATGAGCAATGCTCGAAATTTTTTCAAGGTCTATAACGTCTGAATTAGGGTTGCCCAAAGTTTCAGCATATAATAATTTTGTATTCGGTTTTATTGCTTTTTCGAAATTTTCAGGATTTGAAGGGTCTACAAAATCGGTCGTAATTCCTTGTTCGGGCAAAGTGTGAGCAAATAAATTATAAGTTCCGCCGTAAAGATTTGTTGACGATACGACATGGTCGCCGACTGAAGCAATATTTTGAACAGCATACGTAATAGCCGCTGAACCTGATGCTGTTGCGAGAGCTGCTTTACCATTTTCAAGAGCAGCAATACGTTTTTCAAAAACATCATTCGTAGGATTCATGAGCCTTGTATAAATATTACCAGGTACTGTCAAAGCAAATCGTCCTGCTGCTGTGTCTGAATCTTTAAAAACATATGACGTTGTTGCGTAAATTGGTACTGCTCTTGCGTCTGTTGTTGGGTCTGGGGCTTCTTGGCCTGCGTGTAATTGGATTGTCTCAAATTTATATTTACTCATTCTTAAAAATGCCTCCTGTTAATTTTTAAACATACCTTTTAAGTAAGTTATAGCGAAAGATTTTAATGGCGCGAAAATATTTTTGCAAGATTATTTTAATGCGGCCTCAAGAGCTTTTAATCCGTCTGCTGCATGAGTATTACTGACAACACACATTACTGAGCTTGGCGTTGAGTTTATGATTTCGATATTGACACCGGCAGAAGCTAACGTTGAGAAAATTTTTGCTAACGTTTTTGCTGCGTCTCCTGAGTTTTCAATATCGACACGTATTGTGGCTATCTCTGTTGCGAACGAGACACCTTGACCGCTTAATTTTTCACATAAGTCGCGGCAAATTCTATTCGCATCGTCGAGCCTGTCTTTGTTAATTAAGAATGACAAATCTGAACGCCCGCCCCTCATTGTATTTTGAGTAACCATTTCGACGGCTATTTCATGTTCAGAAAGTTTTTTAAAAACTCCGGCGGCAATACCTGGTACATTTGGAAGGCCGAGAAAAATTACATGCACGCATTCAGAATTAAAATATATATTGCTCAAGATTAGAAATACCTCCTAAAAAATTTTTTAAGCTATATAGCTTATGATACAATCATTTTTAAAAATTCCGGCTCAATACTAAAATAATTTTAACTTAATTTCTGAAATTTTTTTTATAACAGGGGGAATTTTATGGCCTGCATATATTTTTTCTTGTGGCTGATTTTTAACGGGCGCGTAAACTTTGAGACTTTATTTTTGGGAGTTATTATCTCCGTCGCTATTGACGTGTTTATTAAAAAAACAATGCGCGTAAGAGTTAGGGGCGGAAGCTTTTTTACAGTCTTGAAATTATTTCCGGGCATGGTGTTATATTTTTTCGTGCTGCTCTACGGAATTATTAAAGCAAATATAATCATGGTACTTTTAACGCTTTCGCCTAATCCTGAAATTGAGCCTTGTATTATAAAAATGCATACACCATTAAAATCACAGGCGGCTCGCGTCACTCTTGCTAATTCAATCACTCTCACTCCTGGCACAATAACAATCTCTCTTGAAGGTAATGAATTACTCGTACACGCTCTTAATCATGATATAGCCCGCGGACTTGAGAACTCAATTTTTGAAAAGATTTTAATTTATTTGGAGGGGATTGCTCGTGCATGAAATTGAATATTATTTGCTGGTGTTCTGCGTAATATTTTTATCAGCGACTATATTTTTATGCTTGTTGCGTTCATCGTTAGGGCCGAGATTTACAGACAGGATTATTGCGGCAAATATTATCGGGACAAAAGTTATCGCGTTAATTTCGACTTTATCATTGATAATCGGCGAAAGCTATCTCGTTGATATATGCTTAATTTACGCGATAATAAGTTTTATAGCTCTGGTTGTCCTTGCCCGTTCGGTGATAGCTCATAAAAACGAACAAGAAGACTTTTTCAGGGAGGTCATCGAAAAACAAAATGCTTAGAGTAATTTTCGCCGGCATATTTTTATTATCAGGGTTATTCATTTTAGGGACGGCGACATTTGGAATTTTCAGATTTAGCACAATGTTAAACAGAGTTCACGTTGCGGCTAAGTGCGATACTTTGGGAGTGCTTTTAATTTTGACGGGCTTAATAATAGTTTCGGGCTTAAATATTTTCTCGTTCAAATTATTTATGGTCTTGTTATTTTTATGGCTCAGTAATCCCGTAGCAAGTCATTTAACAGCACGCGCCGAAGTCAGAACAAATCCAAATTTATATGATACGTGCGATTTTTTCACATTGGAGGAGCTTAAACAAGATGATAATAATTGAATATATGCTCTTAACATTTTTAATCGTCTGTGCCTTGTCAGTGTCAATATCTAAAAATTTATTGAACTCCGTAATTATTTTCATGAGTTACAGTTTAATCATGGCCGTAATTTGGGTTTTATTGCGTTCACCGGATTTAGCGATAACAGAAGCGGCTGTCGGTGCAGGAGTAACGAGCGTTTTATTTTTCATAGCACTGCGTCGTCTTGCTCAAATGCGTGAACATTTTAGAAAGGAGACCAACCAAGAAATTGAATGACGAGATAAAAATTATTTGGCTAAAATTTTTTAATTGGGTTATGGGAAACGGCCCTCGCCCCGAAAATGAGATTATCCCTCCTGAATTGCCGCCGGATTTGCCGTTTACTAGAACTCCTGATAAAAAACACTCGCGCTTTCATGAAATAACAATAAGCGAACGCTTAATTCAATGGTTAAGCTTACACGGCCTTCATGTTTTTGCGAATTTTTATAATATATTGAGCATTATCGTCTGCTTACTCATAATCGCTTTAATGTTAATGACCGTTGCAGATTTGCCGCCTTTTGGAGATTTTCATAACCCAGCCAATAATGAAGTTGTTGAAAGATATATCAAGGCCGGTGCTCGTGAAACTGGTGCGGAAAATATTGTAGCCGGAATGATTTTAGATTACAGAGCGTTTGATACGTTCGGGGAGTCTGCTGTTTTATTCACTGGAGCAATAACGGTGTTGATGATTTTAGGAACGTCCGTTAAAAAAGATAAGAGCGAATTAAAACGCTTGCACTTAAAAACACATTCGGGCTTTGAGGACAGAAATTTTTTAGCGTTCGCCCCGTCGTTGCATATTTATAGAGACGATGACGCAATTTTAAGAGGTGTCGCGTCGCTCTCAATTCCGGTAATAATTATTATGGGTTGCGTCGTGATTATAAGCGGTCATTTAACACCAGGCGGCGGATTTTCAGGCGGAGCAATTTTGAGTACAGCACTTATTTTATGCGCGAATGCGTATGGCTTTATAAAAGTTCATGAATTTTTCAGCGAGCGGACTTTTATAGTGTCGAGTTCAAGCGCGTTGAGTATTTATGCTTTGGCGAAAGGCTATTCATTTTTAACGGGAGCTAATCATATAAATTCAGGTATTCCAATAGGGACGATTGGCGATATTTTTAGTGCGGGTTTAATTTTGCCGTTAAATATATGCGTCGGGATTGTCGTTGCTGGAACGCTGTACGGTTTTTACGCTTTATTCAGTGAAGGAGAAATTTAAAATCCCATGTTCACGAAATTATTATTAAATCATTATGAGGCGGCGGCTGTAATTTTATCAGGTATAGGGCTTGCGAATTTATTACTGCAAAAAAACATGATTAAAAAAATTATCGGCCTTAATATCATGGACACAGCGGCATATTTATTTCTAGCGGCTAAAGGTTGGGTCGCAGGACGGGAAGCACCGATTTTATTGCAAGATATAAACGGCGAATGGATTACAAGAGTTGACACATATGTAAATCCTGTTCCGGCCGGTTTAGTCTTAACTGGGATTGTTGTATCGGTCAGTGTAACGGCGGTCGCTTTATCTTTAACGTTAAAGCTTTATGAAAAATACGGGACGTTAAATATTGACGAGGCTTTATTAGCTATGACCGAAGAGCAAAAGATACATGAGGCCATTTCAGAACATGCTAACGAGGAAATTGCAATATGAATTTAGATTTTATCGCTTATAACACGCCGTTTATCAGTATATTTTTAATGATGGCGGCTGCTATTATCACACCGATTATCCCTCAAGAAAAGAGACTTCCTGAAAAATTTTCGTGCTTGTGCATTTTTATAAATATTATTTTGTCGGGGTATCTTGTTTATTTTTTAGCTACTGCTCCCGAAAATATAGGCTTTAATTATCCGGTTGGGCATTTTCCAGCACCATGGGGTAATGAATTACGTGCGGGCTTATTGGAGGCGGTTTTAGCTTTAATTTTTTGTGTCGCGATGTTTTTATCGGTAACGGGAAATTTTTATGACACTGTGAATGAGATTTCAGCGCGGCGGAGACAAATTTTAAGCGTTTTAATCAATTTATTAACGGCGGCTCTACTTGCTTTAACATACACTAACGATATTTTTACGGCCTATGTTTTTATCGAGATTAACACTATTGCGGCGTGTGCCATTGTTGCTGTTAAAGAGACCGGCGGAACGATAAGAGCTGCATTACGTTACATGGTGATGAGCCTTGTTGGTTCAGGAATAATTTTATTGTCGATATGTTTGCTTTACGGCTTAACCGGTCATTTGCTTATGCAATACATGCGTTTAAAAATTAGTGAGCTTGTCAAAACAGGGATGTATGATTTGCCGTTATTAGTATCTGTAGCATTTATGACATCTGGTTTAGCAGTGAAAAGCGCGTTATATCCTTTTTGTTTTTGGCTGCCTGATGCTCATGGAAATTCGATAAATGTTTCGAGCGCAATTCTTTCCGGTTTAGTTTTAAAGGGTCATATTTTTTTAATCATCAAAGTATTCTTCCGTGTCTTTGGCCTTGATGTTATTTCCGCATTAAGAATGGACATTGTAATTTTTATACTTGGTTGTGCGGCGATAATAATGGGGTCTGTTCACGCTTTAAAACAATCAAATATAAAACGTTTAATTGCCTGGTCATCAGTAGCGCAAGTCGGATATATTTTTTTAGGCTTAGGATTAAATTCAGAAATTGGCATTGCGGCGGCGTGTCTTCACATAGTCGTACACTCGTTAATAAAGCCGATGCTATTCACATCAGCCGGAGGTTTAAGCAACATGGCCGGACATAATAAAAATTTACACGATTTGGCCGGAACGTTTTATTTAAATAAATCGGCTGGAACAGCTTTTATAGTTGGTGCATGTTCAATGATTGGCATTCCGGCGTTTGCAGGTTTTGCGTCAAAATTTGCATTAACGGCGGCTTCATTTGAAAGTAATTTAATGATATTTGCTGTTGCCGCGTTGGGAGCAAGTTCGCTTTTAAATGCTTTATATTACATTCCTGCTGTTCTAGTAATTTTTGCGCGCGGTAAAAATAATAATCTTGAAAAAATAAAACTTCCGTTATCATTTCATGTTTCGATTTGGATTTTCATAGCGTTAAATTTTTTAATCGGTCTGGCATTTATTCCGTTATTAAATTTAATTACAAAAGGAGTGAGCGTCTTTGGATAGCATGAGCGTAATAAATTTATTGCCTGTGATTTTTCCTGTGATAGCCAGCTTAGGATTATTTTCGAGGAAGCTGGACGAAGATCATCATATTTATGCTGGGGTCATGACTTTTTTAAATTCGATATTTATTATTTACGCAACGATAATTTCAGACGGGCATTTAATAATTTTATGGCGCATAAATTCGGAATTGAGCATTGCATTTAAATTTGACGCGGCGGCGAAAGCTTTTTCATGTTTAATAGCATTCATTTGGCCATTAGTTACGCTTTATGCATTTGAATATTTAAGGCGGCGGCCTCCTGTTGACAGATTTTATGCATTTTTTTTAGCGACGTTCGGGATATTAGTTGGTGTTGCGAGCGCGGCTAATTTGTTGACGTTGTATTTATTTTACGAACTGATGACGTTTTTGACGTTGCCGTTAGTCATGCATTCACAACAACGTGAAGCGATAAGAGGCACAGTCAAATATTTATTATATTCAATCACGGGCGCGGCGATGGCGTTAGGAGGATTTTTCTTTTTGAAAAATTACAGCGTCTCATTGGATTTTATTCCAGGCGGATTTTTAGATTTGACAAAAATTCAAGCGTCCGGCTCAAAAAATTTAATTTTGACGATAACTTTTATAACACTTTTAGGATTTGGAGCGAAAGCCGGTCTCGTTCCGTTGCATTCATGGCTTCCTACGGCTCACCCTGTAGCACCAACTCCAGCAAGCGCGGTTTTGTCAGGAATAATTACTAAAGCCGGTGTCATTGCGATGTTCAGGGTTATATATTTTTCTGTAGGGGCTGAATTTTTGCGTGATACTTGGGTGCAAAGGGCTTTAATTTGCATTTCGCTATTAACGATTTTCACGGGGTCAATGATGGCATTTATTGAGAAGCATTTAAAAAAGCGTATTGCCTGGTCATCAGTAAGTCAAGTTTCATACGTTGTATTTGCGATGATGTTATTAAATTCAGACGGCTTAACGGGTGCTATTATACAAGTTACGGCTCATGCTATGGCTAAGTCATGTTTATTCTTGAGCGCGGGCGTTGTAATTTATTTCACAATGCAGGGCAATAATTACCATTACGCTGACCAATTACAGGGCATAGGACGCGAATTACCGATTACGATGACATGTTTTGCGCTTGCTTCAATCTCTTTAATCGGCTTACCAATAAGCGGCGGTTTTGTAGGCAAATGGTTTATAGCGTCTGGAGCGTTAGAATTAGGCAACATAGGGATTTTAGGTGTAGCAATTTTAATGATAAGCGCGCTTTTAACGGCTGGCTATTTGTTTCCGATAATAACTGATGCGTTTTTTCCAGGCGAAGAATACGACTACGGCGGCGTGATACCTTTTCACATGCCTTTAACGATGAGAATACCCATTTTATTTTTGAGCGCGGGAGCGATATTAACAGGTTTGTTTGCGAATTTAATAATCAATTTTGTAACGCAGCTCATTCACGGAATTTTATAAACAGAATTTAAATCGAAAAACTTTTTGAAAAGCCCTGAGCAAATTTTTAGCAAGCAATTTTTTATCAGGGTTTTTTATTTTTTACGCTCGTAAAAAATTTAACACTTTGTTTTTTAAAAAATCTTCACAAAATTTTTCAAGCACTAATTTTTTAAAAGCTTTTTGTAGTTGTAAACGTAGTTGCAAAAAATAACAGCTCCCCAAATTTTTAGAGAACTGTAAAAATGTGAACTACCGCCACTTATAGAAGATGGCAGCTTCCTTTAGTCCTCCTAACCTGAATATTTCCTGGCCTTCAGGATTTCGTTTTACAGGGATCAGTTTACAAGGCTATGGGTTTTTTATGAGGCTAACCCTTTCCTACGCTCCATAGGTACTGTTACCTTACGGGCAACATTTGAAAACCTGCGTGGAATTATACAATACAGGCAATTCACCGCTCACTTAAAGAAGTGAGCGTCTTCTTGCTAGTTAGTGATAAATATATTTTATCACTAGAGCGTTTGTTATAAAATGAAGGCTCAAAAATTTTTCATAAATTTATTTAAATGAGGTGTTGTAATTTGAAATTTTTTAACAAAATTTTTATTAGTGCCGTCTTTGTTATTATTAGTCTTTTTTCGCCGTTACTTGAGACTTCTGTTTTAGGTTTTGACGCTGAAAGCGAAAAACGGCCTCGTCCCCAACCAATAAAATCTGACATCAAAAATCAGGGAAACACTAATAAAACAAAAGGTACGAAAAAGAATAACAATACTAAAAAAACTCAACGCACTAAAAAGAATAATAATTCTAATAAAAAAACTCAAAGCGCGAAAAAAAGCTCGGCTGAAAATAATGTTAAAGCAAATCCCACGCCAGCACCGTCTCCACTTCCGCAACAAACACCAGAGCAAAATTTACCCCTTGAGCCTGTTGAAGAAGTTCATAGCGTATGGGTCGAACCTAAACCAGTTCCGCCGGCATTAAAAAATTCTACGTTTTGCCTCGTTGATTGGGATTTAGAGAATATGACCGTCAAATTGTTAAATAACGCTAAGTACAAAGAGTACGTCGATAACAAATTAAATCAGAATGAAGATTATTACGCTACGACTTTAAAATTTAGAGCTTCTCAAGACGGCGGCTTCTCGATTGTAAATACTAATGAACCAAATTTCGCAGGGACGTATAGTTTTTTTGTTCCTAACGGTTGGCTTGCATATTGCATTCCTTTAAGCGATTATCAAGCGGTTGGCGCAAGTGCTATAACTTTTCAAAGCGGCGCAATCGTAAAAATTCCGTCTTACAATGGCCAAAACGTTTCGGCTAACGCTTATGAAATAAGACTTTATAAAGGCAATCAAGTCAATAATAATCTAACAAACAGGCAGCCGTTAAGTAATTTGAGAAGTACTACTAACCAGCCGCCTAAAACTAATGCTATACAAAAAACAGCGAACATCGAGTTTACAGTCCCGCAAATTTCTTATTCATCGAGATTGAAAATTGAGGTTAATGACAAAAACGGTAAGCGCGATGTTTTCATGAAACAAGTACGTAGCGGAGAACATATAAGCACGACTACTCAATATACCGACGAATGCACAATAACTATATATTTGGGCGGAGTACCTATTCATTCAGAAAATCGACGCTAAATTTTTGATTTTTATTTTCTAACGTCCGGCGTTTTTTTGACCCTCTTTAAAATCTTCAGTCTCTGAAAAAGAAGGGTCATTTATTTCTTTTATTTCCTTCCTTGCGTACATATAGCCAAGCCAATATAAAGCGTCCTTCTCTTGCCAGTGTAAAGCATTTTTATCTCCGTCCTTTGCTACTGTTTCATACCATTTTTTTGCGAGTTCAAATTGACCATTGTTACGATACATTTCCGCTAAAAAAAATTGTGCGTCTTTATATCCGTTGTTTGCGGCTTCCTGATATGCAAGTGCTGCGTTATGAGCGTCCTTCTTTTCGCTGGAAATTGTAATATTTTTATGTGTAGTGTCTAAGATATAACCAATGAAAAATTGAGCGGTTACACTTACGTTTGCTTTATCTCTAAAAAATTTTAATGCTTTGTCATAATATGTTTGCATGTCCTTTGCTGTACGTCCGTCTCCAAGGAATAATGTATATATAGCTTTTTCATATTCGGATTTATTAAAACTGGTAAGTTCATTTGACATCGTATCAATAGAAAGATTAGCAAGGTTTAATTTTTCATCGACAGCGATTTTTTCAACGCTAAGAATTTCATAATCGTTTTTCAGCGTGAGCAAATCATTTTTTAAATTAGCGTTATCCTTTATTAAAACGTCATTACTATTGCTAAGAATTTCGTAATCAGTTTTTAAATCAGCATTATTTTTCGCCAAAATATTATTATCTTGGCCAAGCTTTTCATAATCGCTTTTTAGCACGAACAAATCATTTTTTAAATTAGCATTCTCTCTCGTTAAAATGTTATTGCTGTCGCTAAGATTGGAATTGTCATTTTTGAGCGTGAGCAATTCTGCTTCTGCCCTGGAATTATTTTGCTTTAAAGCGTCGTAGTCGATATTAAGGCTTGAATAATCATTTTTGAGCTTGAGAAAATCGTTTTTTAAAGACGAATTATTTTGTTCCGCACTGTCATTTTCGAGCGCAAGTCTTTGATTTTCTTGACGCAATTTATTCCTTTCAGCCGTAATTTCAGCTAATCTTATTTCAACGTCGGCTTTATCTCTGCTAAGAGCTAAATAATTTTGTATTAGTACGACATCGTAACTTGCTGACGAAATATTTTTTAACTCTTCGTTTTCAAATATCAATTTATTTTTTTCGGCTTTGATTGAATTATTTTCAGTGCGTAAAACTTGAAGCTCAGAATTATTTAAAAACTTCTGCACATTCTTGAAACCAATTATGCCCAAACCTGCAGCACCTAATACTACAAGAAACAAATACACACTTTTAAATATTACAGCCGTAAAACCTGTCAAATTAGCGGCTTTTTCATACCTGTAGCCAAAAAAGAATACAAATAATAAACATAAAGCAAGCAGCCCCGAAGGATTATCAAGCTTCTCTAATAATTCAACTAAAGATACCTCGATAAAATTCATAAAATTTTTTTCCTCCTGATTAGTTTTTTAAAAATAATTTTTGCGGAACTAATCATAACATCAAAAACGCCCCTAACTCTTTTAAAAGTCAGAGGCGCAAAAATTTTTTACGTATCCTGAAAATAATTTACATGTTTATGACGATTGCAGACACCGCTAAAATTACTCCGATGAAACCAAATAACGTCTGCTTTTTATAAGCCGCTATTAACCCGAAAATTATTGCTATCGTCGCGAAAATCTTTGTATATCCGAAAAACGCTAAAACACCTATCGCAACGCTTAACGCACCAATTACAAGATATTGCAGCTTTGCTAATAAAACTCTATGCGTCGGAGCTAATAAATCATCGTCCGAAGTTCCAAATTTCATATCATACTCGTCGACAATATTTTTTAGCGTGAATGACAAAATTAAAAGCCCGATTAAGTTTGGTAATGCCATTAAGCCGTTCAATGTGTCGGAAATGTCCCAGATGTTATTTAAAAATTCGTTGCCGCTCGTCCCTAGAAATTTTGAACCAGCCGCGCCGATGAGTATCATGATTATCCATAAAACTTTTATAACCGGTTGAGACCATACACCAAATAAATATGTTACAGCCGTTTCGGCGTACCAATACCAGCCTAAAATCGTCGTGAACGCAAATAAAAATACTCCTAACGCTAAAATATATTTGCCGGGCGTTCCTAATGCATTCTCAAAAGCTTTTAACGTTAACTGTGAGCCTGTTAAATCTGGATAAGCCGTTAAAGTCCCCGTAGCCATAACTACAAGAGCCGTCATCGTACAAATTACAATCGTGTCCATAAAAACTTCAAATATTCCGTAAAAACCTTGCTGTACCGGATGTTCAATGCTCGCCGTCGCGTGAACCATAGGAGCTGAACCCATACCGGCCTCATTAGAAAAGACACCGCGCGCAATTCCTTTCTGGATAGCTTCTTTTACGCCCCAACCTGCTAAACCGCCTGCTAATGTTTTTGTCGGGTCATTGAATGCTAAATAAAAAGCGTTTGAAATTGCTTCAGGTATTGCGTGAGCATTAGTGATTAAAACAAAAATTGCTCCGACAATATAAAACAATGACATAAACGGAACTAAATACGTTGTTACGGTCGAAAGGCTCTTTAATCCGCCAATGATTACTAATGCAACGAGAACAGCTATTAAAATTCCGCTGTATAAATGATTTACGCCCCAACCTAACGACATCGCTTCAGCCGCTGAATTAGCCTGAGTAGCCGCACCAATTCCGAATGACGCTAAAAACGCAAATAACGCAAAAATTATCGCCAGCCATTTTTGACCCGCACCATGTTCGAGAATGTACATAGTGCCGCCGCGCCAAAAACCTTTTTCGTCCTTCTGTCTGAAATGTACAGCTAACGTAACTTCAGCAAATTTTGTGCACATTCCAAAAACAGCCGAAATTAACATCCATACTAAAGCTCCCGGGCCTCCTAAATGCAACGCTGTAGCGACACCTGCTATATTTCCAGTTCCGACCGTAGCCGCCATCGCTGTAGCCATTGCCGCAAACGGAGTTATAGATTTATCGTTGCCAGATTTTTTGCGAAAGCTGAACACTTCTTTTAAAGCGGCTTTAAAATATCTGAACTGAGGCAAGCCGAGCAAAAGTGTTAAATAAATTCCAGTACCAACGAGCAAAATTAAAACAGGCGCACCCCAAACGAAATCATTTATAATCGAATTGTAGTGCATGATTTGATCCATAATGCTCATGTAAAAACGATCACTCCTATAAAAAATTTATGAAAATATTATAAACGCCAAAAAATAAAAAAACGGCATCCCTTAAAAGTTTTGCCGTTCTTAAATAATTATATTAACGTGCGTTAGCGAAGCAAATTACTTATTCTTTAAGCCAACATGTACGATTGAGTTCCATGTAAAATACGGGTCTGATGTAATAATTCCTTCCGGCGTGTCAACGTTGGCAAATCTTTCGTCCTGAAATGTTAAGCACCAGAAAATAACATCGGCTCTCCCTGAAGCTAATGCTGCTGCACGTGCGTTAGACTCTATGTTGATGAGTTCGATATTGATTTTTAAGATTTTCGCTATTTCTGATAAAACGGCTGTGTTAAAACCCATCGCTTTCCCGTCAGCTGTAATCATATCGATTGGGGGAATATCTCCTGTGATTGCGATTTTTATAGTTTTTGCGCCTTCAAATTTTTCAAATTCAGTAGCTTTTGCTGTACCAGGGTCAAGAATTTTGTAATACTCATCAGCAAGCTTAGTTAATGTCATATCGCCGCGTAAAAGTTTTAAAGCATTATTAAATTCGTCGCGAAGTTCTTTGTTACTTTCAGCGAAGGCAAATGAGAAATTACCCTTGGCATTACGTCTAACGCATTTGACTTCACGATTTGGGAAAAATCTTACAACAAAATCGCCAATCATATCGGGATACATCATTTCATCAATATCACCCTGATTTAAAGCCATCATGAGAGTGTTCAAATTGTCATAAAATGCATAAGTAGCAGGCTCAGGATTTCCGAAAAAGTCAAGGTCTCCAGCCGCGACGATTTTTAAAGCTATTTCGCCAAATTTCTCAGGGTCAGTATTTGAGAGGCTAATCATTCCGAGTTTATGACGCGCGAACGCTGAACCTGTGAATAACGCAATGAACAATAACGCTAGAACAAATTTTTTGCTAAGTTTCATTTTTAAAAAACTCCTTTCAAAATTTTGACAATGCTAGAATTTTATCACTAAGGCTGTTTTAAAAATAATTTTTGCGTGATTATTCATTCATTTTGTCGCTGTTTGGGCTATAATTTTTGCTGATAAAAAATTTCACGGAGGAAAAATTTAACCATGAATAAATTTAAATGCTTAGAATGTAAAAAAGAATTTGAGTTAAAAAGTTCAGAGCCTAAAATTTGTCCTGAATGCATGAGTACGTGGCTTGAGTTGTTATCGGGTGAAATTCAGCGCGGTAAATCATGGAGTGCAAAAAGTTTTTCAGCCCGTTGATTTTTAAGATGAGGTAAATTTTTAAATGCCTGAAAATATAAATATAAATGATATTCGCGATATAGAGCAAGAGACGGCAGGTTCACACACTGAAGCTGTCAACCATGAAGACCGACTTCCCCCCAAAGAAAAAAAGCATCCTGGTTATTTAGCTTTCAAATTCACATTTACTCCCAGCAGGGGCGATGTTGGCGGAGCGTTCTGTATGATTTTCGACGGCAAAAACGGGAAAAATGTTTTTCAAGCGTTTTGGGTTTCGCGTCCTTATTCCGGAAAAGTCTTTGACGAACCGTCTAACAACTGGCGCAAATTCGTTCAACGCTTTAAACAGATAGGCCCTCTCGATAAAGATTTAGCCGAAAAATTACAGGAAAGTTTGAAACATATTATTAAAGTCGAAGACAGACAGGCTATTTTTGGAAATTACACTAAACCTAAATTAAGGCAGTACGAAAGTTTAATCCGCCGTAATTTTGAAGAGATAACCCAATGTGTTTTTACGGCCATGTGCGATGCTGAACCTTTAGCCAGAAATGAACTCGAACGCGCAAAAGTTTTAAAGCCTGCAAAATCAGCTATCGAAAAAGCAGAAGCCGCTCAAAAACAAAAAGAGAACGAACAAAAAAGCCAGGAAGAAGAGAAGCGCAAAGACACCGTTATAAAATGCAATTCCGTTCTTGACCCTGTTCACGGTAAAGCGTCATCTGCAATCGTTCCAGGTGATATTATCGAAGTCGCTTTAAGCGATGAAGGGACGGGAGCATTAGTAAATAAATTCTTGGCCGAAAATAATCAAAGTTCTGTTTTTCCTGTTGAAACGGTCGAAAAAGTTAATAACAAAGCGTATATTTATGTCAGAATTAACGATGAAATTCGCGGCCTCTTAACAATTACGAAAGACGTTATGTTAAAAGTCAAAGGCCAGCCCGAAGCTGAAAATAACGGCAAAGGCTTAAAGCTAGTTGAAGACATATTCTTTTTCGGAGTATTAGGTGCAGCGATTGCCGGAATGATTTTCGTAATAAGATTATTTTTCATGTAGGCACGAGATAAATTTTGAAATATAAATAAAAATCCCCGCAATCATTAAAGACTACGGGGTATTTTATATTTTTGAGATTAGTTAAAAATTTAAAAATTTTTATAACAGCTTTTCGATATCTTTTGCAATATCAGCAGGGACTGTCGTAGGTTCAAAACGCGCTACAACATTTCCATTACGGTCGATTAAAAATTTTGTGAAATTCCATTTAATGCCGTCGCCTTCGAGATATTCCGGAAAATTATTTTGCAACGCTTCCGTTAAAGCTTTCGTAATCGGGTGTTTCTCATCAAAGCCCTGAAAACCTTTTTGCTCGGTCAAATATTTAAAAAGCGGTTGGGCTGTTTCACCACGTACATCGCCTTTTGCAAAAATCTGGAACGTTACGCCGTAATTAACTTTGCAAAATGATTGAACTTCCTCATTCGTGCCAGGCTCTTGTTCAGCAAACTGGTTGCAGGGGAAACCTAAAATTTCAAAACCGCGTTCTTTGTACTTTGTGTAAAGTTCCTGTAAATCTTTAAACTGTGGTGTGAAGCCGCACTTTGACGCAGTATTTACAATCAATAAGACTTTACCTTTGTAATCCGCGAGAGATTTTTCAACGCCCTTATTAGTTTTTACCGTGAAATCATAAATGCTCATTAAAAATCTTCCTCCTGAATAAATTTACATAGCAATTAACTCATCGAGTTTAGCTTTATCAAATCCGAGAACATAATTTTTGCCGTCAATCGTTGTCACAGGGACAGAAGTATCGCCTGAAATCTTTTCACATTCATCGCGCGCCGTATCGTCTAATTCGATATCACGTGTTTCATATTCGACGTTCTTAGATTTCAAATATTTTTTAACCTTGTCGCACCACGGGCAACCTTCAAACGAATAAACCTTCACCATGTTTTAAAAAACCTCCTTCAATTTTGTTAAATACTTTTCAGCTAAAAGAGCCGCTGTTGTTCCGTCTGCTGTAGCTGTTGTTAGCTGCCGTATCTCTTTTTCACGGACATCGCCTGCCGCAAAGACACCGTCAATATTTGTTCTGCAATCTTCACCAGCAATAATCCGACCGCTTGAACTTATTTGTATTTCATTTTTAAAAAGCTCTGTATTCGCGACAACACCGATATTTACAAAAATCCCGTCAACCGCAAGCGTCGCAACCTCACCGGAATTTTTATCAAAAATTTCAATACTTTCAAGCTTTTTATCGCCGTTAAGCTTTTTAATTTCCGTCTGTAATTTTATTTCAACTTTTGGATTTTGGCGTAACTTATTTTGCGAAATCTCGTCTGCGCGTAATTCTGAACGGTGAATTAAATATAATTTTTTAGCGTACTTCGTCAAAAAGTTGGCAGCATCAACCGCAGCATTACCACCGCCCATGACAACAATTATTTTGTCTTGATACATATGGCCATCACAAAGCTCACAATAATGAACTCCGCGACCAGCAAATTTTTTCTCTTCGGGCAAAGGCAGTTTTTTACGTTCCATTCCTGAAGCAATAATAACAACGCTGGCCGTATAAATTTTTTCTTCGGTCTCGATGATTTTAGAATTTTCATTCAAGCTTACTTTTACGATGTTGTCAAACTCATCAATGACCGCGCCAAAATTTTCTGCCTGAGTTTGTAAAGTCGAAACTAAATTTTTACCGCTAACGCTTACAAATCCTGGATAATTTTCAATCGAAACAGCATTCGCAATCTGTCCGCCTATAATTCCGTTCTCAAGGACTAAAACATTTAAATTCATTCGTCCAGCATACAAAGCAGCAGTCAAACCGGCAACACCTGCTCCGATAATAATTACGTCCTTATGAATTTTGTCCTTTGTCATAAAAATACTCCTTTGAAAATTTTTTGATGTTTATATTTTAAAGCTAACGCATTGAAAAATATTATTAAAAATTTTTAACACGCTCAAAAAATTTAACACTTTGTTTCAAAATCGATATGCTCAAAAATTTTGCGGCGGTTAAATTTTTAAAAGATTTTTTGTAGTGGTAAACGTAGTTGTAAAAAATAATAACCCCCAAAAAATTTTGGAGGTTTTAAGGTTAATTATGACGCGTTTATTTTAACACAATTATTTTTAAAAAAATCTTGCATAAAAAAATATACCTGTTAAAATTTCGCAGTGTTTGATTTATAAAATTTATTTTCAGAATTTAGGAGGCGAGTAAAAATTTTTCTAGCACGTCATAAAAAATATATTCAAGTCTTAATTTTTATGCTTGCTCTTTTAATAACGCTTGCGCCGGAAAGTTCGGAAGCCGCTAAAAAGAAGAAGCGTTATGAAAATTGGCAGGCCGTAGCTTATGATATGGCGTTGGAATTTGACGGAGCTATTGAAGGCGTAAAAGCTAATAAGTTTGACGAGGCTTATAAACATGTTAATGACGCTTACTTTGGATATTACGAAGTTCAAGGCTTTGAAAGGAACGTAATGTACGCAATCTCAGCCGCCCGCGTTAATCATATTGAGGCCGAATTTAGCGATATTAAACACGTCTTATTAGGCAACCAACAAAAAAACGAACGCGATTTATTACAGCAAATCGAAGATTTAAAAATTAAAGTCTATAAAGACGCGCTCGTGCTTGACGGTTTAGCTGGCATTGATGACCCCGACAGCGTAGGCGAAAAATTAAATCGCAAGACCCGATTTTTTAACAGCTAATGCTCAAAATAATGCTCCGGCTAAAACTCAAAAGGCTGAAAATTTACAAACTCAATCAGAAAGTCCAAAGCCTGCTCCTGTCAGCCGTGATTGGTTAACATTTGTAACGGCATTCGGCTTATTAGTTCGTGAAGGTCTTGAGGCAATATTAGTCATCGCGGCAATAGTTGCTTATTTAATCAAGACTGGTAACAAGAATATGCTGAAAGGCGTTTACTTAGGTTCATTTGCGGCGATTTTAGCGAGTGTTTTATTAGCATGGGCTTTAGATACTTTAATGGGTGAGTCCAGCGGTGTAGCTCGTGAATTATTAGAAGGCTGGACGATGTTTTTAGCGGTTGCTGTTTTATTCTATGTCAGTAACTGGATGCTCTCAAAGGCTGATAATATCGCTTGGGAAAATTACATCAGCGGCAAAGTTCAGCAGTCAATCGACAGCAAAAGCCAATGGACTTTAATATTTGCGGCGTTCATTGCTGTAATGCGTGAGGGAGCGGAATTGATTTTATTTTACGAAGCTGCTTTCACAGGCGGAATGAATGACCCTGCTTATATTACATATGGAATTTTGGCAGGCGTAGCTGTTTTAATTGCTGTGTGGGTGTGTTTCAGATATTTCAGCGTCAAACTTCCTTTAAGAGCGTTCTTCATGTTTACGAGCATATTATTATTTTTGATGTGTATCTCGTTCATGGGCAAAGGCGTTGTCGAATTAACAGAAGCAGACGTTATCACAGGGCGTACAGTTATCCCAGCTATGAAAGGTTTTTCGATTGAGATATTAAGCATTTACGACCGCGCTGAAACGTTAATCCCTCAAATCATGTTAGTCATCGCGGCGGTGTGGATTATGCTGCCTCATATTTTTAAGCGTAAACCTAAAAGCAATCCCGATAAGAATTAAAAATTTCGGGTTGTGAATAAATTATTTTAAATTTTTTAACAGGAGGCTTTTTAGAAGTCATGAAAAAAATTTTGTTAGCAGTTTGTGTTTTGTCGTTAGTATCAATTTTTGCCGGTGCAGCCGTAGCTGAAACGATAGCCGTAGCTCCGATATCATTGACTAAACCTGGTGAAGCTGGTTTTGAGGAAATCCCGATTGACGTTGAAAAAGAAGTCGGCCCTTACACAGTCGCAGCAGTTTATTTCCAGGCCGTTGATATGTATCCTATGGGCAAAAACCCCTCAAAAGAAGATTCCGATATGCATTTAGAGGCTGATATTCATCTTAAAAAATACGAGGCCATGCTATACGGATTTGGTTCAGGCGATAACATTTGGCCAGCGTATTTAACTGTTAAGTATCAGATTTTAAAAGGCAAAGACGTTATGCGCGAAGGTTCATTCATGCCCA
Source organism: uncultured Synergistales bacterium (assembly GCA_905233645.1). GTDB lineage: Bacteria > Synergistota > Synergistia > Synergistales > Aminobacteriaceae > JAFUXM01. The sequence continues at coordinate 120,563 of CAJODZ010000001.1, forward strand.
TGAACGCCGATGATGGCCCTCACTATGGTGCGAACATAGCTAAAGGCTTGCCCGTTGGAAATTATACATTACGTCTTACCATTGAGCCGCCGTCGGATTATTTATTACACACTGACCCTGAAACAGGCGTTCCGGCGAAAGAGAATGCAAAAGACTTTTTCAAGACTTATACGGTCGAGTTCGATTGGAAATATAACGCTGAACAGTTAGCCGAGTAATTCTTTTTGAAGTCGCTTTAATATTTTTGTGTAATTTTAATTTTACGGGGTGTCAGGCTCAAAAAAGCTTCGCTCCGTAAATTTTTGATTTATGAAATTATGAAAGGAGTGTTAAAAAATTCTTAAATATCTTGTTGCAGTAACGGGAAATTTAACGGCGTTTGCGATTTTAGCGGGCTTAATTTTGGGAATGTCATTCTATTTAGACGATAAAGCTAAACGCTGTGTGTATTATTTTTTATTAACCGGATTTATTTGCGGCGTAGTAATCTTTTGCGTGAGGCTTTACGACCCTAAAGGCATGAATTTAATTTTAATGCGCTTTAACCGTTGGTTAATAGTGAGCATCGCCTGCGCAAGTGTCATAGCGTTTTTAGGTGTTTTATTATTTTTACGCGAACATAAAAATTTTTATATCCCTCTAGTTTTAAAAGGCGTTTTGATGATTTTAGCATTGAGTTCATTAACTCCGCCGATTTTGCAATTTACAAGAGAATTTATATATTTCGGTGAAGCCGGAATAAGCACGAACGCATTATTAAGATTTTCAGGTTTTATATTAGGTGTGAGCTTGAGCGTTGTAATTTTTTTTGCGGCGTATCAAGTTTTCAAAGCGTTAAATAATTTCAAACAGCGCAAAATATTTTTATCAGCAAGCATTTTAATTTTCGCGTGCGAATATTTTTGCGCGGCGTTGGGAGCTTTAAACAGATTAAGAATAATTCGGGCGAACGATTTTGTATTTGAAATAATGATTTTTGACAGCAATAACCCGAACTTTTTTATTTATGCGCAAGTCGTTTTGATTGTAATCATGTTAATTTTCGTAATAGCAACGCACTTAAAACCGATTGGCGAATTTGCAAACAGAGCGTTATTACGAAAAGAGAAAGCGTATTTAAGAGACTGCCGGCGTTGGTCTGTTGGATTATTTATATTTGCAGGCTTGGCCGTATTCATTTTGACTGTATTGCATTACTATGACACTAAGCCTCCGGCAGAAGTCCAGCCCGAAAATTATTTACTCGAAAACGATGTTATTAACATTCCTTTAACGCAAGTTTCAGACGGCCATTTACATAAATTTGATTTTAAAACGCCTAACGGCTTTGATGTTAGATTTTTAATCGTCAAGAAGCCAGCTGGAAATTCTTACGGTGTTGGTTTAGACGCTTGTGAAATTTGCGGCATAGCTGGTTATTACGAACGCGGTGAAGAAGTTATTTGCAGGCGTTGCGATGTCGTCATGAATAAAAATACGATTGGCTTCAAAGGCGGCTGCAATCCAATTCCGTTCGAGTATCAAGTTCATGACCAAAAAATTTTTATAAATGTCAATGAGTTAATCAAGCACGAACGCAGATTTAAAAATTAAGGGGGGTGTAAGTTTAAAAAATGTTTTCACGCATGATTTTAAAGACGTTAATTAAGCAGAAAAGCAAAATGTTAATGATTGCGTTCACGATAATTTTAGGCGTTTCGCTTTCAACGGCCATGTTAAACGTAATGCTTGGGGTCGGTGATAAAGTGAACCGCGAATTAAAAATCTACGGCGCAAATATTAACGTTAAACATAAAGACGCGGCCATTATCAGTGAGTTATACGGTTTGGGCGTTAATGATAAATTTTTATATGAAGACGATATTTTAAAGCTCAAAACGATTTTCTGGGGCTTTAATATTTTAGACTTCGCACCGATTTTAGAAGGCCGTGTAATTTTGAGCATTCCAGGCACAAATAATACAGGCTCAGAAGTTTTTATAAACGGCACATGGATTACTAAACACGCTGTTTTAAGTACGGGCGAAGATTTGAACACCGGCTTAAAAAATTTGCGTACATGGTGGGATATTCAGGGTGAGTGGTTAGACGGTAATGATGAGAACGATAAAAATTTTGTCATGGCCGGAAAGAGTTTAGCTGAAAAATTTAATATTCATGTTGGCGACGCAATAAGACTTTCTAAAAACGGCGTTATAAAAAATTTTGTCATCAAAGGAATTTTTAACGACGGCGGAAATGCTGACGAGATTATTTTAACGGACTTAACTGTTGCGCAAGAGTTATTAAATTTAAGCGGCAAAATTTCCAGTATTGAGATATCAGCCTTAACGACCCCCGATAACGATTTAGCACGTAAAGCAGCTCAAAACCCTTCAAGTTTATCGCCTGATGAGTATGAAACATGGTACTGTACAGCGTATGTGAGTGCTATTTGTCATCAAATTCAGGAAGTAATCAGGGACGGTGTTGCTCGCGCAGTAAGACAGGTTGCAGAAAGTGAAGGGACGATTTTAAACAAGACGACGCTTTTAATGATTTTAATCACGATTTTGAGTTCGATTGGTTCAGCGTTAGCGATTTCAAATTTAATTACAGCTAGTGTCATTGAACGCAGTCAAGAGTTAGGCTTATTAAAAGCATTGGGCGCGTTCAACTATCAAATTATATTTTTAGTGTTGAGCGAAATTATTTTAACGGGTTTGTTCGGCGGCGTTATAGGCTATTTTTTAGGGATTGGCTTTGCTCAGATAATCGGTCAAACAATTTTTAGCGCATATATCGAAATTTCGCACATAGTAATTTTAATCACGGGCGCAATTTTATTCTTGGTCATCATAACCGGAAGCATTCCAGCAATTAGATATTTAATGGCGTTGAAACCTACGGAGGTTCTTCATGGCAAATAATAATAAACGCAAAATGTATTTAAGGCTTATCACACGCTCTTTAATCCGCCGTGCGTCGCGTTTAATTACGGCTGTTTTAGCGATAGCGATAGGGGCAACGATTTTGTCAGGCTTAGTAACGATTTATTATGACATTCCCGAACAATTAGGGCGCGAGTTCAGGTCGTACGGTGCTAATTTAATAATTATGCCGTCCGGCGAAAATGGCATTAACGAAAATGATATCAACCGCGTTAAAAATTTAATTGGCCGTGAAAAAATTGTTGGCTTTGCGCCGTATCGTTATCAGACTATAAAAATCAATGAACAGCCTTTTTTATTAGCCGGAACGGATTTAGAGCAGGTTAAAAATAACAGTCCGTTCTGGTATATCGAAGGTGATTGGCAAAATGTCATGATTGGGCGTGAAGTTGCTGAAGTCTTAAATTTAAATTTGGGCGATGATTTCAAAATTCAGGGCGTTAAATTTGGCGGTCAAGCTGAAGCGTCAAATCAAAATTATTCGGCTGAAGAGAATAAAACGCGCGATTTTGGTTCACAATATTTCAGCGAAAAATTAAACGTTAAAGGAATTATCACGACCGGCGGAGCAGAAGAAGGATTTATTTTTGCCGATATGAAAATTTTAAATGACTTAATCGAAGATAATTTTAAAGCTGACGTAATCGAATGCAGTATCATCGCAAACGCTTCAGAATTAGAAAATCTCACTCAACAAATTTCAAAGGCCATGCCGAATTTAGAGCCGCGCGCTGTAAGACGTTTAACTCAATCGCAAGATATAGTTTTAGGCAAATTAGAAGCGTTAGTTTTGCTCGTAACTGTAATCGTTTTAATAATTACTATGATTTCGGTATATACGACTATGACAGCAATGGTCGCCGAACGCAAAAAAGAGATTGCACTCAAAAAAGCTCTTGGAGCTGAGAACAGATTAGTTATGAGTGAGTTATTAGGCGAAGGAATTTTATTAGGCTTTGTCGGCGGAGCGTTAGGTGTCTTTTTAGGTTATGAATTTGCTTTACGTGTCAGCTTAAATGTTTTTGGGCGCGGAATAAATTTTCAATGGGCTTTAATTCCGGTTACGATAATAGTTTTTATAGCAATCACTGTTATAGCGTCAATTATGCCCGTTAGAAAAGTCATGGAAATTCACCCAGCAATAATTTTGAAAGGAGAGTAATTATTTAAAATGCCAATTCTTGAATTAAAAAACGTCTCAAAAATTTACGGCTCATTAAAAGCTCTGAACGATATAAATTTAAGCGTTAATGCCGGCGATTGGTTATCGATTATGGGACCGTCCGGTTCAGGCAAGACAACGATGATAAATATAATTGGCTGCATGGACACGCCTTCAACTGGAAATGTAATTTTAGACGGTGTAGATATAAGCAAAGAGAGCCAGTCAAATTTAACAAGAATACGCCGCGACAAAATAGGTTTAATATTTCAGCAGTTCCATTTGATAAATTATTTAACGGCTGTTGAGAATGTTATGTTAGCGCAATACTATCACAGTATGCCCGATGAGCAGGAAGCATTAGAGGCGTTAGAAAAAGTCGGGTTAAAAGAGAGAGCGTATCATTTACCAAGTCAATTATCAGGCGGTGAACAGCAAAGAGTTTGTATCGCGCGAGCTTTAATAAATTCGCCGCAGATATTATTAGGAGATGAGCCGACTGGAAATTTAGACGAAGAGAACGAGAAAGTTGTTGTTGATATTTTCCGGCGTCTGCATTCTGAGGGAGTAACTATAATAATCGTAACTCATGACCCCGAAGTCGGCGACGTTGCACAACGAAAAATAATTCTCGAACATGGCCGTGTAATTCAAGATATTGACCAGCGTGCTACGTTTGGAGAGGCTTTAAAATTGAAAGGAGCGTAATTTAAATCATGAAAAAACTTTTTATAATCGTGTTAATAATTTTGAGCTTAAGCGTTTATTTTTTTGCTACAGATGAAAAGCTTGAATATAAAAACGGTGTTTACAGTGCCAGTTCGACAGATGCTTACGGTGAGACAAAAGTAACGCTCGAATTTAAAGACGGCAAAATTATAAAATGCGAATTACTTGCTTATGACCAAGACGGCAAATTGAAAGACGAAAATTACGGCAAAGACAGCGGAGCAAAAAATTACGAGCTTGCACAAATTTCGTTAAAAGGTTTTTCGCAGTATCCAGAATTATTATTAAAGACGCAGAACATTGATGAAGTCGACGCTATTTCAGGAGCAACCGGAACATTTTTGCAATTTAAAGAGCTTGTAAAAAATTTAATGCGTACAGCTTCGGGGCATTAAAAAATTTAACACTTTGTTTCAAAAAGCATGTGTTAAAAAATCTTGCGGCAAATAATTTTATAAAAGCTTTTTTGTAGTGGTAAACGTAGTTGCAAAATTGAATATTATTTTTAATTTTTGGGGAAGAATTTTTTTAGCTAAATAATTATATCAGGAATATAAAAATCATCAGCACGTTATAAAAAAATTTCTTGTTAAAATTTTAGCGTGCTGATTTTTTATGTGAAAAATTTTTTGCAAAGAAGGTGTTTTTAAAAAATGCTTACAGCGCGAATTGAAGATTATCTCGAAGAATTATTTTTACTCGAAAGTACGGGGCGCGAATTAACTGTAACAGAGATGGCCGACCGTTTAAAAATCACAAAAGGTACAGTAACAGCGACCGTTCAAAAATTAGTTGAGCTTGGTTTAGCTGAACACGAACGTTATGGAAATTTGCATTTAACAGACGCAGGCCGTAGAAAAGGGATGACGGTATTTAGACGGCACGAGGGCTTTCGTTCATTTTTTCACGAGATGTTAGGTTTAGACCGCGAAAAATCATCAGATATGGCGTGCTCAATGGAACATTATGTTGACAATATCACTGAAGACAGATTGTACGCATTGCTTGAATTTTTCAGGAAGGCCAGAGCAGAACATCAGCAACCTCAACTAATTTTGCCAGTACCATTAACATTATGTGAAATCGGAGCAGGCGGAGAAATTTTGCGTTTAACAGCGGACGAGCCGTTAAGAAAGATTTTAATTGCTAAAGGTTTCAAGCCCGGCAATTATTTAAATTTATTCGACGCGAAATATGATTTATATGTTATTGACCTTGAGACTGCTGATAAAGATAAAAAACGCTGCGATTTAAAAATCAATGAGGCCGCAACTGTTTGGATACAACAAATTAAATAGCGTATTTAAATGTCCCTCTGCTATTTGTGGAGGGACTTTTTAATATGTATATGTTAAAATTCCCATGTTTTAAAAATCAAAAGGAGGTTGACCTCTTGACAAATTTACAGTACAATCACGAGCCACGAGCCACCCAAAGATATTGCCTTTTGGGAAGGAATATTCGAAGATTTTAAACCTTACATAGTAAACACAGATATCTCCCGTGAAGACTATTCATTTTTAACTTCCATCATCGATAAAATTAACGGTAAAAACATTCTTGAGATAGGTTGCGGACGTGGAGACATGTCTGTATTTCTTGCTAAACATGGCGGGAAAGTGTTCTCAATCGATAACGCAAGTAATGGTATAAAAGATGCTCTCGAACTCGCAAAATTTAATGGCGTTGAAATTGATGCTCGTGTTTTAGATGCGTGCGATGTCGAGAAGATTGGTATTAAATTTGATTTTGTTGTAGGAAAATTTGTTTTACATCACATAGAGCCTTTTAGTGATTTTGCACACAATATAAAAAATTGCATGAACGAAGGTGCTATTGGTTTGTTTTATGAAAATTCCTCCCGAAACAGAATGCTAATATTTTTTCGCAATAATCTCGTTGGTAAATTTGGTGTTCCTAAGTATGGCGATGCTGTAGAAATTCCTTTTGAGGATAGCGAGATTGATATGCTTCGCAAAAACTTTAGTGAAGTTGAAATTACAATACCGCGTTTTGTATTCTTTTCGATGCTTGGAGCATATATTTTTAGAAAGTCAAAAACTCTGCACAAAATTTTTGATTGGCTCGATAAAGTTTTTTACAGACACATAAAAATTTTCAACAAATACAGTTATCACCAAATTGTTAAGTTCAAAAACTGATTTTTAAATTTGCTAACGTATTCAGTTATATAGCGGCTTGATTTTTATATTTATGATGACGGCCGCTTTTTATGTTTTTGAAAAATTTTTCGCCATTCTTTTAAAACGGTATAATAGCGTAAATTTTGAGTAGCGCAAATTTTAGAAGGAGTGTATTTTTTTGCCGCGATATATTTGTATACATGGTCATTTTTATCAACCGCCGCGCGAAAATCCTTGGCTCGAAAAAGTAGAATTACAGGAGAGCGCAGCACCTTGGCATGATTGGAACGAACGAATTTCTGCTCAATGTTACAGCAGAAACGCAGCTTCAAGAATTTTAAACGGTAACGGCGAAATTATAAGAATTTGTAATAATTATTCACGAATGAGTTTTAACATCGGCCCGACGCTTTTATCATGGCTCAAAGAGAACGACAATTTATGTTATCAATCAATAATCGAAGCTGATTTTATCGGACGTAAAAAATTTTCAGGACACGGCCCTGCAATGGCTCAAGTCTATAATCATATAATCATGCCTCTAGCTAATCAGCAGGACAAAATTACTCAAGTTAAATGGGGCATAGCAGATTTTGAAAGTCGTTTTGAGCGTAAACCCGAAGGTATGTGGCTCGCTGAATGTGCGGTTGATACGGACACGCTCGAAATTTTAGCCGCCAACAAAATTAAATTTACTGTTCTCTCACCGTATCAGGCTAAAGCGACGCGTATGATTGGTTATGGCGATTGGCAAGATGTTACGGGTGCAAGAGTTGACACGAGGATAGCATATAAATGCAATTTACCGTCAGGCCACAGCATAGCAATATTCTTTTATGACGGAGTATTATCGCAAAAAATAGCGTTCGGAGGTTTATTAGATGACGGCGGAAATTTTGCTCGTGCTTTAATTAACGCTCACGCTGACAACGGCCCTGTATTATCACATGTTGCAACGGACGGCGAGTCATATGGTCATCATCATGAACATGGCGACATGGCGTTAGCTTATTGTTTAGACTATATCGACAAATCTGTTGACGCTCAATTAACTGTATACGGCGAATTTTTAGAATTTTACCCGCCAGAATTTGAAGTTCAAATAATCGAAAATTCTTCGTGGAGCTGTGCGCATGGTGTTGAACGTTGGAGGAGCGATTGCAGTTGCGGAGACGGGACACCTGGTTATCATCATCGTTGGCGCAAACCGTTAAGGGACGCAATGAACTTTTTACGCGACGGCCTGGCAGAAATTTTTGAAGAGAAGTCCGAACAAATTTTTAAAAATGCATGGAACGCTAGAAATAATTATATTGATGTAATTTTAAACCGCACTCCCGAAAACGTTAATGAATGGCTTAAAAATAACACTGTCAGAAATTTAAATGCTCATGAGAAAATTTTAGCGTTATCTTTAATGGAAATGGAACGCAATTCGCTTTTAATGTTTACGTCTTGCGGCTGGTTCTTTGATGAAATTTCGCGCATTGAGCCTGTACAAGTTATGCGTTACGCTGCTAAAGCCATTGAGCTTGCGCGTTCAGTGTCTGGAAAAGATTTAGAGCCTGACTTTTTAAAAATTTTAGCCGAAGCTCCAAGCAATATCCCTGAATTACAGAATGGTGCAAAAATTTATGAATTACGTGCTCGTCAAGATAGTGTTAATCCTAAAACTATGGCGGCATATTATGGAATTACATCATTGTTAAAAGATTACGGCGATAAATTTTCAGAAGGGTGTTGGGATTTATCAGGCAGTTCGTTATTGATTGACGACGATTTAAACACTCTTTCAAAAGAATTTTCAGCCGGTATTGTAAAAGTGCGTTCGCAAATTACATATGATGAGGGCGAATATTTATTTGCTGTTAAACATGACGGCGGGACTTCGATTTTATGCGGTGTTAGTGAATTGAGCGGGAGTGCTTCACCTTTAACGATGAGTGAAGTTGAAGAGCTTAAAATGTTATTTGACAGCGGCGGAAAAACTTTTATTGAAAAATTCGGCTATTTACTTTACACATTAACGAACATTCCAGCAGACGAACGCCGCCATTTAGTAAATGAGTTATTGCGTCAGGACGTTGAAAAACTTGAAGACAACATACGCACGATTGTAGATAACAATGACAATTTGCTTGAGTACTTAAACTTACTTGGAGCGCGTCCGCCGGCAATTATGACAGTCGCAGCGCAATTCACATTAACGAGCGATCTTGTCAAAAAATTGAATGAGCCTGTCCCCGATGCAACAGGTATACGCCGATTATTTGAGTTAGCAGGATTTTGGCAAGTTAAGCCCGATGAAGAAAAAATCCGCTTTGCGTTTTCAGAATGCATAAATAGAATTTTAAGAGCTATGTACGAAAACGGAGCTGATATAAACATTGTTAAAAATGTGCGCGATTTAATAAATATTCTTAGCGAGAATTTCAAATGGCATTTAAGTTTATATGAAGCGCAAAATTTATATTATGAGCTTGTTAAAAATCGCGGTTTAAAAAAATATCAAGAGCCGTTAAAGAGTGAGTTATATTTACTTGGCCGGTCGTTATATTTTTCTGAGGAGTTTTTGAAATAATGCTAACGAAGCGAAACAACACAGGGCGAATGAATTTTATACAAATTTGTCTTTGGTTAGCAATAATTTCAACTTCATGGGAAAGAGTAATGTTAATAGATGTAGTGTTCAGATTTAAGT
>CAJODZ010000002.1:0-2632 GCA_905233645.1 uncultured Synergistales bacterium
CTTCTTGATCCCCAGCCGTGCCAACAATCGGATCACTCTCAAAACTTCTTCGTACGTCAGGATTTCCGAATGCGCCAGCTTCGTCACGCCCGACTCCGGCATGCAGTATCGACAGCGAAGGTTGCATCGATCCGTCAGCGACACCCTCACATATTCGATCCGACGATTGAACCGATCGATCATAGCTCAATCACATCAACGGTCATGCCCGCGCTCAAACGTTCGGTGCCTGCGGGAATGTCGACGAACGCGTTGCAGTTCATCATCGACGATGCCCAGATTAGGATTATCTTTGTCGGTGAGCAGGAGCAGTATGACAAGGCACGCCGTGTGCAGGCCCTGTGTCATACCTTGGAGCGCATTATCATTTACGATTGGCGATGACAGTTCAAACACATACAAAATATTTTTCAACGATGAGGACGATTTAACAAACATTGCCGAGAAAATTAACAACGTCGAGGGATTATTATCTAGAACTAGTAATGACGGCTCTAAATTGATTGTCGTAGCTCAACGTACAGGAGACCAGCCGGACGACAGATTAGCAGTTGACGCAGGCCAAGAGGCTTTACATTATCCAACGTTAAAAATTACCGGTGAGGGTAATGCGCTTAAATTATTTGATTTTGACGAAGACTTTTGACGAAGACGGCGAGATTGCTTCAGAATTAGAGACGCGCCCTGTTGACCATAGCCATATGGACGTATTTGACGTTTTAGGCATGGAGACGGCTATGAAGTCTGTTGAATTTTCAATGGATCAAACGCTTGAGATTACTGATACATTACATTGGAGAATTTCGAGCGGCGGGCGTTCAATGGATATCGTCTTAAACGAGGGCGAATATACCATGACGGATATAGCTGACAGAATTAAAAATGCTAGTACGGGCTGGCTTGAAGTCGTTGTTGATGTTTACAAAAAAGATGAGGCAAACTCAGACGACCCCGAAGCAGGAATAAGCGCAGGCGATGACACATTAGACAGTTTAAACGCCGAAGCCGAAACTCAACGATTAGTAATTCGCGGTTATAACGGAGAGCAAGTCTTATTCTTAGATGTCAACGGACAACATTATGCTGATGAGTTAGGTTTGTCGACAGCGTTACGCACATACGGTTACACTAGCGAGGCTGCCGGATTTGGGACTAAGTGCGTTAATTTCCCGTCTGCCCCGTGCGTTGATGACTCTATTGGAGCTAGAATGCGCGTTCAAATGAATTGCGGAATGACGTATGACGTGAGCATTAAAAAATCCGACGTTATGAACAATGACACAGGCTTTTTAGACAGGGCAAAGGTCATGGCTCAAATCGTAGCACAGGTGAACGAACAGGAAGGCTCTGAAATTATGGGGATAAATCTTCCTACAGACGACACCGGCACAATAATCGACGACGCGGCCTCAATATACTTTTTATCAGGAGAAGCGTTTACAGTTGTAGATTTGCCGTTCTCCGACCCTCTATGGGATAAATATTCAGGCGGTATAGCTGCTCAAATGGGTATTCACGGCGGCGTAACATCAAATTTAAGGACGACTGATACACCGATTAGAGACAGTCAAACTATTTCGGACGTTGGTTCAGACACCGGCACGATTAAAATTTCAAATTTAGGTCATGAGGTCGAAATCGATATCAGCGCGGACGATACCGTTAAAAGCATTATGGACAGGTTGCGTGTTCAGGCTCAAGACTGGCTGTATGTAAATTATTATGACCAGCATATGGGACAAATGGACGGCGACGGGAATTTAGGCGGGCGCAATTCTGGTGATTTTCCGATAATTTCGCTCTCATCAATCGACGGTTCAGCTGTAAATGTAATTGACGTTCAGGGCGATATTGCTAAAAAAGTTTTAGGGTTAAGCACATGTGTTCAAGGGACGACAGACATTACTCCTTACGAATGGAACGACAGCGCGACACCGGCAGAAACTTTAACGATTAACGTAGCCGGATATTCACACACGATTGATTTAACGGCCATGCGTGATACGAATAATGACGGGATTATAAATTCGACAGAGCTTGTAGCGTTTATCAATGCCCGTATGCAGGATTATGATATAAAAGCTGAAATTAACGATGAAGGTTGTTTAACAATGTATTCGCCGCGCGGCTATAACTTCAGCATTGAGTTTGGCGAGGAAAGTTCGGATTATAATTTTATGGGCGACGGTAACACATCGACTTATTATCGCGGCGGTTATGGATTAGATTTAGCGGCTTCTGAGCGTCAATCGCCTGGAATTTATAATCAAAATATAAATATTCGCAGCGGTTCTAATACAACAACTCAAAACGCTTTTGGAACGATTGACGATATAACCTCAGCTATTAAGTCCGGCAATATTGAAGACCTTGAAAACAAAATGCTTCCGCGACTTGATAATATGCTCAATAATTTATTAGGCATAATGTCAGAGGACGGAGCTTTAAGAACACGTTATACAGCCAATATGGAAAGATTAACGACTAATGAGCTTATCATGGAGCAGCAATATGATGATTTAATTAAAACCGACCCTGCGGACATAATAACTCAAATGATGATGGCGGATTATAACTACCAAGCGAATTTAGCTATCATCTCAAGAATTATTCAGCCGAGCTTATTAGATTT
>CAJODZ010000002.1:2664-41773 GCA_905233645.1 uncultured Synergistales bacterium
AAAATAGTCTCCTGAGTTTTTTAGCGGGAGGCTTTTTTGCGCCTAAAATTTTTTTAAGTATAATTCAGAAAATTATTTGACATAAAAATTTTTAGGAGGGCTAATGCTTACTCAAGTTAATTCGTTTTTGGTCACTGGTGTTTTATTTTTTCTAAGTCTTGTTGCTGGTGCATTGTCTGAAAAAATCAAAGTTCCTGCGTTAATTCTGTTTTTGGGAATTGGAATGCTCGCAGGGGTTGACGGGCCAGGCGGTATAAATTTTAGTGATGCCGTCGCCGCAAATAATGTCGGAACGTTTGCATTAGCTTTTATATTGTTTTCGGGCGGCTTTCAAACTCGCTGGCAGGATATTAAACCAATCGTCGGACAAGGCGTAGTGCTTTCAACATTGGGAGTATTTTTAACGTCGGTCGTAATGGCAATTCCGATTTCAATGGTTTATAGATTTGATTATAAAGACGCATTCTTACTCGGAGCTATTATCTCATCAACAGACGCAGCCGCAGTTTTTTCGATATTACGCACTCAAAAAATCGGGCTTAAAGGTTCGTTAAAACCATTATTAGAATTTGAGTCCGGCAGTAATGACCCTATGGCTGTATTCTTAACGATAACGGCTATAAGCTGGCTCAAAAGTCCGGAAATGCCTTTATTACAAATGGCTATTAAATTCGTCATTCAAATGTTAGCCGGCGGAGTTGTAGGTCTTAGCATGGGCTATGCATCGTGTTGGGTTATTCAGCGTCTAAAAATTTCAAACGAGGCTTTATATCCTGTATTTGGAATTTCAATCGTTATGGCTACGTTCGGACTTTCTGAAACAGTTTACGGCAATGGTTATTTAGCTGTTTACATTTGCGGAATAGTCATGGGCGGCGAAGACTTTTTATATAAATACAGCTTGCAAAGATTTCACGAGGGCTTCGCTTGGTTAATGCAAATAATAATGTTCTTAGTGCTTGGATTATTAGTAACGCCTAAAGAAGTTGCAAAAGCCGATGTAATTAGCGTAGGTATGTTAATTTCGTTCTGCTTAATGTTTATTGCAAGACCTGTAGCTACGTTTATATGCATGGCATTCAGTAAATTTAATTGGCGCGAAAAAGTTTTTGTGAGCTGGACAGGATTACGCGGAGCTGTGCCTATCATTCTTGCTACATATCCATTAACTGAAGGACACCCGCAAGCTAAATATATTTTTAATGTCATATTCTTCGTCGTTTTGAGTTCTGTTTTATTACAGGGCAAAACTTTAGCGCAGCTTGCAAAATTATTAGGGCTTGACGCTGTCGTAAGAGAAGCTAAAACTTATCCGTTAGCTTTTGACAGAACTCCGGGCAGCGGAACAGAAGAGACGCGCGAAATTGATTTATTACCTGACGCAGCAGTTGTCGGGCATGTTGTGAGTGAATTACATTTTCCTGAAGGCGTTACTATTTTGTTAATAAATCGCGGCTCAAAATTTTTAATTCCCAAAGGCAACACAGAATTAAACGCCGGCGACACACTTTTAATTTTTGGTGAGCGCGCGAAATTATCAGAAGTCGAAGAAAATTTAAATAAAAGAGTAGACGCAAATTCGCCCGAAGAATAAAATTTCTAAATACATTCTTAAATTTTTAAAGCATAAACATATTTGGAGGGGAGATTTTTTTAATCATGGTTTTCAACGTGAACAAAGAAGCCGTAAAAAAGTTCATGCAAGATTTAATAACGCTCCGTACTGTCTGGATTGATAAAGGTCAGGGCAAATGGGTTGTTAAAAAACGTATGCACCCTGTCATGCGTGGTATATGTGCTTGCTTAATTATCACGGGCGGATTTATAGTTTATAAAAATTTTTTCACGCGGCCTATTTTAAATTTGCATAATAATCATATTGCTAACGCCGCAGTAAAAAACGTTCAAAGCCCTGTTAATCTTGACGTTGTCTCTTTGGCTCATGCACAGGAACAGGCGGAGCTAAATCTTAAAGAGCAAGTTAAAAATCAAAGCAAGCGCGAAATTTTAATCCCGTTAGATACAAGTTCAAACCCAATGTTAGCTAAACTGCCAAGCAAAATCGACTTCGGCGAACCTGACACAATCATTAAAAATCCTGAACAAATGCTAACGCCTAATACAGATAACAGCGGTGCGTATAGAATTTATATAAACAAATCTGAATTTACGCTCTCGCTTTTTAAAGGTGATGAGCTTATAAAAACTTATCCCGTTGCTGTTGGCCGTAATCTTGGTGATAAACAGCGCGTCGGCGATAACAGAACACCCGAAGGCGAATTTAAAATCGTCTCAATCGAAAATTCTATAAGCTGGCAACATGATTTTAGAGACGGCAAAGGCAAAATCAAAGGAGCTTACGGCCCGTGGTTTTTGAGATTAGACGCTAACGGTTGGAAGGGCATAGGCATTCACGGAACGCATGACCCAAATTCTGTAAGGACTAATGCTACGGAAGGCTGTATAAGATTGCGTAACGAGGATTTGAGCGAATTAAAACAATATGCTTACCGTAATATGCCGGTTGAAATAAGGGAGAATTAAATTAAAAATGCTGAACTGCGGAATTATCGGACTTCCATTATCGGGCAAGACGACCGTTTTTAATGTTATTACACGCGCCGGAGCTGAAGTTAAAGCTTACGCTAGCGGCAAGACTGAACCGAATAAAGCTTTAGTAAATGTTCCTGACAAAAGATTTGACAAGCTCGTTGAAATTTTTAAACCTAAAAGCGAGAAGCCTGCCGATGTTGAATTTATAGACTTGGCCGGACTTTCAAAAGATGCTGGCAAAGGCGCAGGATTGGGCAATTCGTTTTTATCGTTTGTTGCTGAGAGCGATGCTCTTTTACATGTTATAAGAGTGTTCAAAAATTCGAGCGTCCCACACCCTGAAAATAGTATTGACCCTTTACGCGATTGGAATATTGTAGAAGCCGAGTTAATTTATAGCGATTTAGGAAAGATTAGCAACAGGCTCGCGCGTCTTGAAGAAAAAGTAACTAAGAAAAAAATTACTCCCGACGAAAAAAATGAACTTGAGCTTTTAAAAAATTTACAGGATTTTTTATTAAACGAACACCCTTTACGCGAATATGATTTAACACCTGAACAAAAACATTTATTAGCCGGTTTCGCATTTTTAACGTTAAAGCCTGAATTAGTCGTTTTAAATTTAGATGACACTCAAACCGGCGACGATGTTTCTGAAATCAAAGAGATTGAAGCCGAAATGATTAAACGCAATTTAAAAACGGCGCGTGTTTTTGGAGCGACCGAAATGGAACTCGAACAGCTCGAACCGGACGAACGGATTGAATTTATGAAAGACTTAAATTTAACAGAGCCAGGCCGTGAACGTTTAATCCATGACGCTTATAAATTATTAGGTTTAATATCATTCTTTACGAGCGGTTCTGATGAGGTCAGAGCTTGGACGTTACATAACGGAGCGAATGCTGTTGATGCGGCTGGAGCGATACATTCAGATTTAGCACGAGGTTTTATCAGAGCGCAAGTTGTATCGTATGATGATTTTATTGCTAATAATGCCTCGATTGCGAATTGCCGCGACAAAGGAGTATTACGCCTCGAAGGTAAAGAATACATAGTTAAAGACGGCGACATGATTGAAATCAGATTTAACGTTTAAAAAATTTACCGTTTAAAATTTGTGATAGAATGAATTAAATTAAAACAGTCTCTTAATTTTTAAAGGGACTGTTATTTTTTGCAACTACGTTTACAACTACAAAAAGATTTTAAAAATCTAGTGCCTGCAAAAATTTATGAATATATTTTAAAAAACAAAGTGTTAAATTTTTTACGCAAAAAGGAGTAATGACAATGTACCAGAAAAAAGAGCGTGTTCTGTTGTGATTATAGTGCGTATAGCAACCGGTATGGGCAATCAAATGTTTATGTACGCCGCAGGATTGGCAACAGCTCAAAGACTTAATACAGAATTACTTTTAGAAACATCGTCTTCACCTAAAAAAGGCAGACGCGGAAATATGTTTAACCGTGATAATAGACCCTATTGCCTCGAATGTTTTCCAAATATTACAGAGCGTGAAGCAAATTTTAAAAATTTATCTAGTAAATCTTTTTGGTTAGCCGTTTGGATGTATATTCACAAAAAAAAAATGAAGAGCAAAAGAATTTTCAGGCGGTTATTGAACAAAATAATTATCAAATTCGGCTTGACCGACATGAAAATTTTTAATCAGGATACTTGGATAGAGCCGAATTACAATCCTGAATTTGAAAAATTAAGCGACAACACTTTTTTATGGGGCTGTTGGGAAGCTGAAAAATTTTTTAAAAATATTCCGGCTCTTGTTAGAAAAAAATTCACTTTCGCTCCCGAATGTTTTAATCCGGAATTATTAGCTCAAGTTCAAAATTGTAATTCCGTTGCTTTGCATATCAGGCGCGGCGATAAAGTTATAAATATGTCAAAACCAATCGGGACAACAGAAGATTATTTAAAATCTGCAATAGAAAAAATTTACGAACTAACTAATGAACCTGAATTTTTTGTGTTCAGTGATGATTTAGAGTGGTGTAAAAAAGTTTTGCCGCAAATCCGTGATACTAACTGGCACTTCATCGAAAATCAGACACCGCCTCAGGATATGGCCTTAATGACAAAATGTAAACACATAATCACTGCGCCGAGTACGTTTTCATGGTGGGGAGCTTGGTTAAACGATAACCCCAACAAAATTATTATCGCGCCTAAAATTGAACGTTGGGGCGGTGCTCAGGAAAAAAATTCTGATTTATTGCCCGACGAATGGATTAAATTATAAAAATTTCCCCCCAAAATATTATTTTTTAATGGGGGATTTTTTAATTATCGTGTCGATTATGTTTTCTGGAGTTATGCCGTAAATTTCGCGTTGCTGTTGTGATGTAGCATGTTGAATACAGGTTACAGGGACTTCAAATTCAATTAACGTGTTGTTGTAATCGTGTGTAGTCATAAATTCTGATATAAGCTCTGAATTTCCGCCGGCAACATAATTTTCACCAGATACGCATAAAATTTCATATTCGGTTAAAATTCTTTCAAGCGCGTCAAAATCAAATGGTTTTATCCTCCGAATGTCAAAAACCGCCGGAATAAAAATATTTTTCTTAATCGCTAATTCGCGTGTTTTTAAATTTATTCCTGTCGCTGTCCCGTGTCCTAATAATGCTATTTTTTCGCCGGAATAAATTTTTATAATTCCTGAATTATTTTTATTATCAACGTCAATATTTAATTCTTGCAAATTGCCTCTCGGATATCTGATTAAAACAGGCGCGTTAGTTTTTGAGGCCATGTGCATAATTTCCCGTAGTGATTTTTCGTCCGAAGGCGTGTAAATTTCTAAATTCGGTATCGCGCGCGCCCATGATATATCTAATAAACCCTGATGTGTGTCGCCGTCTGAACCAACTAAGCCAGCCCTGTCTACCATTACAACGACCGGTAAATTTTGTAAGGCTATATCGTGCATAAGCTGATCAGCCGCCCTTTGTAAAAATGTTGAATATATAAATACAAACGGCCTCATTCCTCCAGCAGCTAATCCAGCCGCCATCGTTAACATATGACTTTCAGCAATGCCAACGTCGAAAAATCTTGAAGGATATTTTTTAGCAAATTTTTCAAGTTTTACACCGGTAGCCATAGCCGCAGTTAAGCATATTATTTTGGGGTCATTCGGTGCTAATTCGTTCGTTATAATTTCTGATGCGGCCTCACTCCATGTACGTGATTTAATTTCGCCTTTAGGAGATACCTGATGATATTTAACGGGGTCTTTTTCGGCTGGTTCATATCCGCGCCCTTTTTGAGTATTAAAGTGTAAAATTACAGGCTTGTCATAATCTTTTGCTAATTTCATGACTTCACAGCACGTTTTTAAATCATGGCCGTCAAAAACTCCCCAGTAATTTATATCTAAATCATCAAAAAAATTCGCTGCGTCGGGTTTAATTAAACTTTTTGCGTGGTTGTGAATAAATTCCATGCCCTTGAATAAAATCCTGAAAAATTTTCGATGAGAATGCCGCCTTAAAAACGATTTGCCTTTTCTATAAAATGAGTTTGCTGAGAGGCGGGCCAATATTGTTGAAAATCCTCCGACGCGGTTGCTGATTGAGAATTTATTATCGTTGAGAATTATTATAATTTTCGTCTTGGTCTCTTTAACATAATTTAACGCCTCTAATGCCAAACCGTTGATTAAAGCTCCGTCGCCGATAAAAGCTATTATCTGCCTCTTCTCGTGTAATAAATCCCGTGCCTTCGCGTAACCTAATGCTGCTGAGATAGATGTGCTGCTGTGTCCTGTATTAAAATGGTCGCACGGACTTTCTGATGTTCTTGGAAAACCGCAAAGACCGTCTTTTAAACGCAAAGTTTTAAATTTATTAAATCTGTCAGTCAAAATTTTGTACGGGTAAGATTGATGACCAACGTCAAAAATAATGCGGTCGTTAAACGGGTCAAATGTTTTCAGCATCGCAATCGTTAATTCAACAACACCCAATGATGAGCCTAAATGACCGCCGTTAGTCGTTACAGTGTTTATAATTTCCTGTCTAACTTCGGCGGCTAAATCGTTTAATTTTTCATCTGGTATTTTTAATAAATCTTTATAGCAAAAATCGGGGGTCAGCAACATTTTGTTTATGCCTGCTCAAATCTCCTAAATTCATAGGCCGCAAACTCTGCAATTAAGTGTAATGATGTTATTTGTGTCTTATTAAGTGCTGCGGAATTTTCAACGTTGCCAGAACCAATCGAAATCATGCCGACTAAATAATTATCATCGCATAACGGGAATAAATATCTCATTGAAGTCTCCTGCATAATCTCTTTCCATGGACAACCGCCCAAACCCCATGATTTAAAAATTTCATCGGGCGCAGTCTCTTGTAAATCGTAATATTCTTCAGCTATCGCCGATGATTTAATAGGTCCGTTCGCCGGCAATAAAGTTTGGTCGATATTGGCTCTAAATTGTCCCGTCCGGCGTTCTGATAAAGTGTAGCCGTTGCGCAATTTATTCCATATTGCGAGTAAACAGCTTTGCATATGGCAGTGTTCCATAAAAATCTCGATTAAGAGCGATACAAATTTCCCCTGGCTTTCAGCACCGCGCAAAACTTTTATGACATTTGAAAGGGACATAATCGTAAAATTACCAGCTGAAGCTCCCTCCTCGGCCTTTTGTGATTTAAGTCTAAGCTTACCGATTGCGATAGCTCTTACTGCTAAATTCCCTAAAAGCTCTAAAAAATTCATTGCCTGTTCATCGATTTGCTCATTCCATTGCATAACACAGAATAATCTGCAGTCACCTTCAACAACTGGCAAGACAAGTTCAAACGGGTCTTTCATGCTGGTTATTACAGGTGAGGGCGTTAATAAAGTTTCTGCGTAAATATCTTTGCGTTCCGGAATATTCTCAGTTTGGCCGCATAATACAGTTAAATATTTGCCGTCGTCTTTCAAAATGAATACATTTTTCGGGAATAAACTCTCTTTAATGGCATCTCTTAAAAATGACGCAAAATATTGCAAAGGCATCGGCTCAAAAATTGAAGCAAGCGTGCTTTTTGTAGCGAGTATCATATAAGATAAGCGCGACAATTTTTTTTCGGTGTCGTTTACGTGTCTAACAATTTGCCACAATCTAATAACGCTCGCGTAAGGTCTTAATTTGTCGATTAACCTCACGGGGTCAGCCAAAAGACTTTTAAAAAGTATATAAATTTCCCAGTCGTGCGATTTAATTTGCAAAACGCCAGGCCAAGTCTTGCTGTTACCTTCTGAATAAGTCATCTCAATCGTTTGGTGAACGGGAATATTTCTAAATAAGCTCGATACTGTATTAGGAATAGTCAAGCTCTCAGGAACATAACCGCTCGTTGTGTCTAAAATATTGAGCATTTTATCTTTATCAAACGGTTCAGCAATAATAGCCTTAAAATTTTGCATTGTTAAAAATTGACTAAGCTCCGTTAAAATTCCGCCGTTAATCAAAAAATCGGCCTGTCCATAAAAATTTTCGATATCTTGCATTTTTAAATTTGCCTCCATCGTTGTTATTAGTTTGGTTTTTATTTTATCGCTTTTTGGATTTTAAATCGTATAATATTATCCATTAACAACACGTGAATGAAAAAATTCCGGCCGGAAGGATTGAAATATATTTAAAAATTATGATACAAGTACACAGATTGAACGGCGAATCATTCTTGCTTAATTCAGATATGATCGAGACTGTTGACGTTACCCCTGACACTGTCATTCGCTTATTAAACGGTCATCGTTATGTTGTCCGTGAAAAAATAAATGAATTATATAAAAGAATTATCGGCTTTAGAAAAGCGGCAGGTTATACTTGCATAGTAGCTAATACCGCTGATGAGGCCGAATAATTTTGCTCAGTAGGCAGGGAGGCATTTTATGGATTTAACTAGCTTAATCGGATTTTTAGCAACATGGATTTTGGTTTTAGCGTCAATGGCTTCGGGCGGCAACTTCGGAGCTTATATCGATATGCCGTCGGTTATGATTACGTTAGGCGGAGCTATCGGAGCTACGGTTATCTCGAACCCGTCGGACAGATTAAAATCAGTTGGCGGAAGTTTGCGGAGTGTTTTTATTAACAAAGAGGCGGACTTAGTCGGAACTGTTCAAATGATTGTAAGCTTCGCTGAAAAGGCACGCCGTGAAGGTTTGTTAGCACTTGAGGGAGATTTAGAGGGCTTAGATAATGAGTTTATGCGCAAAGCAATTCAGCTCGTTGTTGACGGAACAGACCCCGAACTTGTTAGACAAATTCTTGAAACCGAAATCAGCGTTTTTGAAGACAGACACAGCGCGAATAAATCAGTTTTTGATACGCTTGCTGAGTTTGGCCCTTCGTTTGGAATGATAGGAACGCTCATCGGCTTAATCGCAATGTTAGGAAACTTACAGGACGTTAGCGCGTTGGGGCCAGGTATGGCGGTTGCGTTAATCACGACGATGTACGGCTCAATGTTGGCGAACATGTTTGCAAGCCCCGTGAGTAAAAAATTAGCCGCACGTTCCGCACAAGAATCAAAGGCAATGGAACTCATGGTCGAGGGAATTTTAGCTATTCAAGCCGGCGAAAACCCGCGTATCGTTGAAGAGAAGTTAAAAGTTTACATGCCGCCGAAGATGCGTGAAGCGTTTAATCAGGAGGGCGCGTAAAAATGGCTAGACCCAAAAAACCGGAAGAGCCAGGCTTATCAGCACCATTCTATATGGGTACTTATGGGGACATGGTAACGTTGATATTATGCTTTTTCATATTACTGTTCGCTATGTCCTCAGTTGACAGTCAAAAATTTCAACAGGCTTTATTATCGTTGAGAGGCTCACTAGGAGTTTTAAAAGGCGGTGTCACAGTCGAAGAGAGCAACGATCCTAATCGAAGCGGTGAAGTTGGAGCAAGTCCCGGAGCGTCGCCTCGTGTTGAAGTTGATACCCGTCATATAGCTTACACGTTAAACAGCTATTTACGTTCAGAAAATTTACAGCGCGAAATTCAAGTTACAATAAATCAACGCGGCGTATCTGTATCAATCGGCGACCAATTTTTATTTTTGCCAGGCCGTGCGGATTTGAGACCGGAGGGCGAACGTGTTTTATATAAACTTTCTGAATTGACGCGCGATGCTGTTCCTGCTGTAGCTGTTGAAGGTCATACGGACTCCGGCGTGTTAAACGGTGGTATTTACCGCGATAACTGGGGTTTGTCGGCCATGAGAGCAGCGGCTGTCGCCAGTTACATGGAACATTCAGGAGGTTATGACCCTGTAAAATTACAAGCTGTCGGATTTAGTTCGTCTCAACCGGTAGTCCCGAATGATACGAGCGAACACAGGGCTTTAAATCGTCGAGTTGAAATAGTATTTTTATCGCAATATCCTAAACGTTAATTAAAATTTGATTTTAAAAAGTGAGCTGAGAATTTTTAAACATGAAACGTATAATAATTTTTGCAATAGTCGGGCTTGTAATGTTCGGCGTAGGTTTTGGGGGCGGTTTAATGTTAGGCCGTTCGTTAGCTCCTTCTGATGACACTGGCGGAATAAATCGAAATGTTCCAACGCCTGGCCCTACGGTTTCAATCGGAGAATTTACGAGTAATTTAGCTGGCGGCGGTCGTCATGTAATATCTTTTACGTTATCGCTTGAGCTTATAAACAATGACGGGGCTGTTGCGCTTGTTCAAACACCGGCTTGGCTTGTCAGAATTAGAAACGAAGTGTTTTTAACTGCCAAAGACCGCGTCTACGATGATTTAACGAGTGCTGAAGGTACGTTACAGTTTGCGGCTGAGATAAAGCGTAATTTAAATGCAATCTTGCCGGACGTAAACGGAGAACCGCCTGTTGAACGTGTATATTTTGAAAATATAATCTTGCAATAATTTTAGCTAAATTGAAAACGAGGTGATTAAATAAATTATGCCCGATATGCTTTCACAGGAAGACATAGATAATTTATTAAAGGGCATCTCTTCCGGAAGTGTTGACGTTAATACGCTTGATTCTGCTTCCGAGTACGAAAAATTAAAAATCTATGACTTCAAACGCCCTGATAAATTCAGTAAAGACCAATTACGCGCTATTCAAATGATTCACGAAAGTTTTGCCCGTCAGGTTACAACTGTGCTTTCGACGTTAATTCGTAGTATGGTATCAGCTGAAGTGGCAAGCGTTGAGCATTTAGCCTATGAAGAATTTGTAAATTATATGGTTCAACCAACAGTAATAGGCATGATTGAAATGCACCCGTTTTCAGGCAGTATGTTACTTGAATTAAATCCTAATTTGGCGTTTGCGATTATCGACAGGCTTTTAGGAGGGCGCGGAACTTTTACCGGTGTTATTCGTGAATTAACGGACATTGAAAAAACAGTTATCGAACGTGTAATCATGCGTATACTTGAATTACTTGAAGACAGCTGGAGCACGGTCGTTGATGTTCGATTTAGATTTGAGAGCATGGAGAGTAATCCGTTTTTCGTGCAAATCTGTTCACCGAATGACATGGTATTAGTCGTAATCATGCATTTAAGAATAGCTGATGTTGAAGGTATGTTCAGCTTATGTTTTCCGTATTTCTTAATTGAGCCTATTATGGATAAATTATCATCACAACAATGGTTTGCTTCGACCTCTCATAAACAGGACGAAGAGGTTCAGGGCTTTTTGAATGCTTCAATGCGTCAAGTTAAAATGCCTCTTGCTATGGAACTCGGACACACTGTTTTGAGTTTGAGCGAAGTCAATGATTTAGAGCCTGGCGATGTAATTAGGCTTGATGAGAAAACCACTGATGAGATTGATGTGCGCGTAGGTAATCAGGTTAGATTTAAGGCGCGTCCGGGTACAGTAAATGGACACATGGCCGTAGAGCTTACGCAAATACTTTCAGGCTTTGAAAGCGAAAATAAAAAGGATGGTGAATTAAAACATGCCTGATATTTTAAGTCCTGATGAAATAAATGCGTTATTAGCCGGCGGCGGTGATTTTAACGAGGACGAAATCTCACCTGAAGATGCTGAACAGCTTGAAAAAGTTAGCAATTCTTTCGCTGATGCGGCCAAAGGTGTTATTAACATGTTAGCCGGCAAAGAAGTCAATGCGACAGTCGGAAGCCCTGAAGTTTTAGAGCAAGGAGATTTTCGCAAAAAGTATAGTGAGATGCCGTTTTTATTCTCGAATACTTTCGGCGGTCTTGATGATCAGCCTATGTCGCTTGTTGTTGACACAAAAGGTGCGTTAACGCTTGCTGATTTCATGATGGGCGGCACTGGACAGAATATTCCTGAACCCAGCGATTTATATTTAAATGCTGCGCAAGAGGGATTAAGCCAGATTGTTGGTTCAGCTTTTACGACTTTGAGCGGCTTACTTGGCGGACGGCGTTTAATTCCAGAGAACACAACTTCAGCATTAACAGAAGAGAATTGGTCGCCTTTAACGCTTGAGCCGCCGGATATGAAAATTTGGGCAAGTCCGATTGATATAAATATTACTGGCGTTTCGCCTTTTAGAATTTGGGCTTGCATGAAATTAGAGACTGCTATTGATATTGCCGGAATGATGCGTGATATTCAGGACGGCAAGCCTATAAAATCAAGTTCTGATGAACCTTTAGGAGGCATGGGCGGCGGAAGCAGCAGCGGTGGCAATAAGAGCAACGACGATAAAGGCGGCGGCAACAAATCCAGCGGAACTAAGAGCGGCGGAAGTAAACCAAGTAAAAAGAAGAGTTCAGGCTCGACAGGACCTTTAGATATTATTTCTGATATTCCTGTTAGAGTTACTGTTGAGTTGGGCAAAGCTCGAAAGTCTGTATCAGAAATTTTAGCGTTGACCAGCGGAGCTGTTATTGAACTTGATAAAATGGCCGGCGAACCTGTTGATATTCTTGTAAACGGGAAAGTGATAGCGCATGGAGAAGTTGTTGTCATAGACGAGAATTTTGGCGTTAGACTTACGGACATTATGGACGCTGACGACTAATAGGCAAATTCATCGGGAGGTACTAAATAAAAAATTATGGCTAATCAAGTAGATGTACATCCGGCGGAATTTCAACCTATAACAAGCTCCGGCGGAACTGGTTCAGCTAGCTCAATGGATTTGATTTCGGACATTCCTGTTAGAGTTACTGTTGAGTTAGGCAAAGCCCGAATGACTGTCTCAGAAGTTTTAGCGTTAAAAAGCGGTTCTGTCATAGCACTTGATAAGATGGCCGGTGAACCTGTTGACATTCTAGTTAACGGCAAATTGATAGCGCACGGAGAAGTTGTAGTTATAGACGAGAATTTTGGCGTAAGGCTCACGGATATCATAGCAACCGGTGCAGCTCGTATCGCTTCATGATATAATTTTTCAAGAAAAACGGATTTTAAATTTTTATTTGTAATCGGGGGAATAAATACAAGATGGGCAAAAAAGTTTTGATAGTCGATGACGCAGCTTTTATGCGCATGATGTTAAAAGATATTCTAACAAAAAATGATTTTGAGGTAGTAGCTGAGGCTGAAAACGGCAAAGCTGGTGTTGCTGCGTTCCAGAAATATAAGCCTGATATTATAACGATGGATATTACAATGCCGGAAATGAACGGTATAGACGCAACAAAGGCAATTAAAGCCCTTGACCCTGATGTAAAAGTAGTCATGGTGTCTGCTATGGGTCAACAACCTATGGTAATCGAAGCTATACAGGCTGGTGCAAATGACTTCATTGTAAAACCATTCCAGCCCGAACGTGTCGTTGAAGCAATTACAAAGGTGCTGTCATAACAAATTTATATGAATATTCAATCCGTGTTGCTGTAATTTTAATAATCATGGCGGTGTTTGCGTTTATCCTTGTAAAATTTTCCGCCAAAAGCAAAAACAACAACGCGAATATAAAAATTTTAGCTTCCCTGCATTTGACTGGCAGGGATATTTTTTACGTTATAAAATGCGGCTCTGAGGTTATAGCATTTGTGTCAGGGAGTGCCGGATTTTGCAATTTAGGGAAATGGAACTATGAGGACTGGCTTAAAAATTGCGATACTCTTAATAATTAGCTTAGGCGTATTTTTTTCACCAGTAATAGCTAACGCCGCTCAAGCTCCTGAATTACCTCAACCGCGGATACCGGAGTATATGCCTTTCCCGTTACCGTCTGTTCAATTTGGAGTTTCAGCCGCTGATAATCCTCGTGATGTAGCTTTAACACTTCAGGTACTTGCTTTAATGACAATATTGAGTTTAGTGCCGGCGATTTTGTTAATGCTTACGAGTTTTACGAGAATAATAATCGTTTTAGGTTTTGTCCAGCGAGCAATAGGACTTCAACAATCACCGCCGCAACAGGTTGTCGCAGGTTTATCGTTATTTTTGACGTTGTTCACTATGTATCCGACATGGAACACTGTTTATAAAAATGGTCTTGAGCCTTACATAGCAGGTAATATAACGGCTCAACAGGCATGGACAAATTCAATCGTGCCAATGCGTGAATTTATGTTTAGATATACCAGACAGGAAGAATTATCGCTAATTGTCTCGATGTCAGAACTCGAACGGCCAAATTCAAAAGATGATGTCCCGACGCGCGTATTAGTTCCGGCTTTCATGATGAGCGAATTAAAAACTGCTTTTCAAATGGGCGTAGTAATTTATATTCCGTTTATGGTTGTTGACATGGTTGTATCGAGTGTATTGCTTGCAATGGGAATGATGATGTTACCGCCGATGATGATTTCGCTGCCGTTTAAGATATTATTATTTGTCATGGCCGACGGTTGGAATTTAGTAGTAATGAGTATATTAAAAAGTTTTACAAACGTCCCATAAAATTTATAAAAGGTGTGCTGAAATAATATGAATGAAACTGTTTTAAGCTTATATGATATTTTGAGCGGTGCTGTTTGGACGATGTTGAGCGTATCACTTCCGATTTTGCTTGTAGCGATGATTGTAGGTTTGTTAATAGGAATTTTACAGACCGCGACTTCGATACAGGAACAGACTTTAATTTTTATCCCGAAAATTTTAGCAGTCTTTGCGTGTATAGTTTTATTATCTCCGTGGATTGGGGAGCGAATGTTAGTTATGACACGTGAAATTTTGGGACAGCTTGAAAGATTTATACAGTGAGCTAAAAAATTTTTATGTTTTTATAAATGCGCGGATTAGAACTTCCATCACAAATTTTAATAATTTATTTGCTTTTACATTTACGTTATATCGGTTTAATTTTCAGCTCACCAGTTTTCACAGCCACGATGTCTCCTGCGCCTTTTAGATATATTTTCGCTGTATTATTAACCGCCTCGTCAATCGCAATAATCAAAACCGACACGATACCTTTAATATTTTTCGACGGAGTAATCTCATTAGGTATTCTTGCCATACGTGAATTATTTATTGGTGTAGCTTTAGGTTTTGTGTCAGCATTACCGCTTTACGCATTACAAGTTGCCGGAGAATTAACGGGAACAGCGACAGGATTTTCAATGGCGCAAGTTATGGATCCGAGTTCACAAACACAGACTTCGTTATATGGCCAACTGTATTATTTAATTGCGCTCTGGATGTATTTTCACTGGAACGGACATTTAATTATGATTAGGGCATTAGTTGAAAGTTTAAAGCTTGTTCCGTTAGGCCAAGTAAATTTTTTACCGTCCGGCGATTTATCATTAGCTCGTTGGATACAGGAATTATTTACATTAGCTGTACGAATGGTCATTCCGTTTTATTGTGCATTAGTTTTGTCTGATATTGGCTTAGGATTTTTAGCTCGTACTGTTCCGCAGATGAATATTTTTGTAGTAGGTTTGCCCGTAAAAGTAATGCTTGGCTTTATGGTTTTAGCTGTAGTGTTGCCGTTAACGATGGATTTTATATTTACGAAGTTTGAAAAATGGGTTGAGTTTGCATTAGCTGTTTTATTATTCTGGAAGTGAAAAATTTTTAACTTGAACGACTTAAGCGGTAATGATAAAATTTTCGCGCATTAAATTTAATTTTCATAAAATATCCGTAGAAAGAGGGATTGACATGTACCAGGCTACGCCTGAAAATATTGCACAGCACAGCACAGCACAGCACCTAATATTTTGCTCGTAACACTTCACACAGGAAAATTTCAACCTGCTAATCACGGAAATAAATTACAGAATTACGCGCTTCAGGAAGTTTTAAAAAATTTCGGCCTTAATGTTTATAATTTATGGGCTGAAATGCTAGAGAATGAAAAACCGTCGTTATTTTCAAAAATTTTGAGGTATCCCAAGGGTTTTGCTAAGTGCATTCTTGCATTATTGGGGTCAAGAAAATATAGACGTTGGCTCAAAAATTATAGACTTGCTAAAAAAACGCCACCTGCTTCGCCCGAAATCGAAGCACTTAGAACGTCAATATGCGATAAATTTGACGATGAGTATATTATTAACAAAGTCCCTTCAAGTTATGCCAACCCATTAAATCAAAATGAGTGCGAAAATTATCAATATGCAATTACCGGCTCTGACATGGTCTGGAGGAATTGGAGTGGTACTCTTGAAGATCTTGAATATTTTTATTTATCGTTCATGCCAGCTGAAAAACGAGTATGTTACGCGCCGAGCTTCGGATTTAAAAAATTTCCAGCACGTTTTGCAAAGTTACATAAAAAATACTTGGCCGAATTTAAAAAATTATCATGTCGCGAAATCGAAGGCTGTAATTTAATTAAACAAGCTGTCAATAAAGAAGTATTGCACGTTTTAGACCCTGCTTTATTATTAAACGCTGACGATTATTTAAAAATTGCTCGTAAACCAAAGTTTAAGATACCTGAACATTACGTATTTGTATATTATTTTGGCATGATAACGGACGAAGTAAAAAGCTTGATTGATAAATTCAGCAGCGGTTTAAAAATTATTCACGTTAATAACCCTCAAGAGCTTGAATATTATTTAACGGACGCAAGCGAATTTTTATGGCTCATGAATAATGCTGATTATGTTTACACAAATACTTTTCATGGCACTGTATTTTCGATTATATTCAAAAAAAAATTTATCTCCGCTGGAAAATATTCGTACAAAATTAAAGACATACTTTCAAGTCTTAATCTAAATAATCGAATTTATAATAATGACGGCAAAATTCCACAAGGAGAAATTGATTACGATAGCGTTTATGAAAAATTAAACGCTAGACGAGAAATCTCATTAAATTATTTGCAGGAGTGTTTGAATTTAAAATAATTAAAAAATTATAAAATAGCCCCCGTGAAAAATTCTCTTAATAAAGATTTCGGGGGCTTATTTTTTAGCTATGAAAATCGGAGATGTAGCGAGCAAAAAAGTTTTCAACTGGTAAAGTTCAGAATTAAAACCTTTAAATAATTTTGTTAGATGTATGTTAGTTACGCAAATTTTTTACATGCTGGCTTTTAAAATTTCTATTACGTCGTCGCGAGTTAAAATTTTATAACCGCCCTCAAGCAAAAATGTTCCGTCTACAATATCTTGATACATGCTCTCATTTACACCGAGTTCAGCTAAATGCATAACGACACCGATTTTGTTCATCCAGTCTTCAAGAGCTTTCAAACCTGCGTCAGCTAATTCATTATCAGTTTTGCCAGCCGGATTTATTCCCCAAACATTAACAGCAAAACGAGCAAATTTTTTGAGGCCATACGATTTAATTTTATTGTAATATGCTAATGATACCGCCGCTAAAGTCATTCCGTGAGTTGCATTTGTTACAGCTCCTACAGCTTGGCCAATCATATGTACTTCCCAATCGGTGGATTTGGCTTTTGCTATTAAAGTGTTTAAAGCCCAAGTCGCCGTCCACATGATATTACTGCGTGCCTCATAATTTTTAGGGTCTTCAACAGCAATTAACGAACTCGTAATTAAAGACTTCATTAAACCTTCAGCAATATAATCGCTCGTGTTATCGTCATCACCTGAAAAATATTGCTCCATGATGTGAGACATAATGTCAAAAAATCCTGCGACCATTTGATATTTAGGAATAGTAAACGTGTAAACAGGATTTAAAATCGAAAATTTAGGAAATACATCTTCGCCAAATACACGCCCGACTTTTAATTTTTTAGCATGGTTTGTTATAACGCTGCCGCCATTCATTTCGCTCCCTGTACCGACCATCGTTAAAATACAACCAACGGGAATAATTTTATTATTAACTTCTTCCATATTGATAAAATATTTTTCCCAAGCATCGCCCTCGCAATAAGTCGAAACAGACACAGCCTTTGAATAATCACAAACTGAACCGCCGCCAACAGCCAAAATCAAATCAATATTATTTTTACGAGCTAATTCACAACCCTCATATAATTTTTCGAGTGTCGGATTAGACATAACGCCGGGCAATTCGATTACGTTTTTGCCGCAAAGATTTAAAATCTTGATAACGTCATCATAAATTCCGCTCTTCTTAATTGAACCGCCGCCATATGTTAATAAAATGTTACGCCCAAATTTTTGCAATTCGTACTTTAAACTGTCTAAAGCATTCTCTCCAAAATATAAGCGCGTCGGATTGCAGTAATTAAAATTTCCTAACATGTTTAAAAAACTCCTTCGTTAAAAATTTTTTATGAATAAGATTTTATCAAGCTTGGCAACTTTTATAATCATTTTATCTTGCAACAACAATGGTCATCATGACGAGGTCATCGTTCCCCGTATTTATGATGCTATGTTCTGAACCTTTAGGGCAAATATGAATAACATCGGCTTTTAACTCTTCTTCAACGCCGTCGCAAATGGCTTTGCCAGTTCCAGAGATAATATAATTTAAATCATCTCCGCTGTTTTGTGTATGTAGACCGATACTGCCGCCAGGGTGAATTGCTGTTTTTATAATTCTGTATTTTTCATCGTTAAACATTTTTGCTGTCATTGACCCTGTTCCGTTATTCATTCCAGTGATTACTGCTTCTTTGATTTTGTTAAAATCGATTTGCATTTTTGAAAACTCCTCGTTGAAAATTTAATTTGTAAACGTTCGTGTTCTCTCTAATTTTGATTACGCCTAATTCTAGCAGAGACAAAAAATTCCTCCTTGATTGCAAAAACATCAAAGAGGAACTTTACATACACAGCTAATATTTTTAACGAGTAATTACAGCAGAGCCGCAACCGTCAGACAAGCAAACATAACCAGTATTATTTTCATCACAAAATTCTTTAACGGCATCTCTAACGCCCGTGTATTCGCAATTATTAAAATCATGAACCATGATAACGCCGCCGTGATTTAATCTAGGGTAAAAGAATTTTAAGCCCTCTAAAATTGGTTTGTACAAGTCCGTATCAATGCTGACAAAGCAGAATTTTTCGTCAACGTCTTTTGCAGTCTCAGGAAACCAACCTTTTTTAACGATACAATTTTCGCGGTGTTCCATTTTTGAAAGCACAAGTTCAACAGAAGTTTTAGTCCAATCTTGATCGCCGGTTGAATAATTTTTTGAGCGGTCAATTTCAGCGTCGCGGCTGTCAAAACCCTCGAATGTGTCAAATAAATATAATTTTCTGTCGGTGAAAAAGTGATTTATTCTTTCAGCAAATCCGCCCTGATAAACGCCTAATTCAGCTGTTGCGCCTGGAATATTGCGGGAATAAATTTCGCGTGAAGATAATTCGAGAGTTGCAAGTCTAGGGTCATTGCTGTCTAATTTTTCATAAAGAGGTTTGTCAAAAATTCCAGTAGTGTAAAAGTGTAAGCGTTTTCCGAAAAGTCTAGCTAAACCCTGATGAAAAATTAACGTTGCGCCAAAAACTTTGTTACGTAAGCTCATTTAAAAAAGCCTCCTAAAAAATAAAAATTTGTACAAAAAAAGACCCCGCCCGTTTAAAAACGGACAGAGCCATAAAAATCTATATTTGTTTAAATTAACGATACTTTTTTCTAAATCAGCACATAATACATCCTCGATAACCGATAACCGATAATATTATAATTATAGGCAAAAATCGATTTTGTCAAGGGTATTCTACGCATAATTAAATAAACTTTCCAATCAACAACGAAAATGCAATCAAATACACTAACGCCGGAAGCATATCGCATAATTTTAATTTGGTGATTTTTAATAAATTTGTACCTATCGCAATAATCATAAGTCCGCCCAACCCTGATATATCGTTAAATAATTCTTGTGTTATAAGTGGTTCAACACATGACGCAACCAACGTAAACGCACCTTGATAAATTAACAGAGCTAACGCCGAAAAAAATACTCCAACTCCGAAAGAGCCTGCGAATAAAATTGACATTATGCCGTCCATAAGCCCTTTAGTCATTAAAAGCGATGGATCGTGTCTTATTCCGTCGTTGAACGCACCAATAATACCCATAGAACCTACACAAAATAATAATGTCGATGTTACAAAACCGTCAGTAAATTTTGAATTTGACGAATGTAATTTTGCTTTGATTAAATCACCGAGATTATTTAATTTAAAATCAAGATTAAAAATTTCGCCGGTGACAGTTCCAAAAACAAGACACAACAAAACAATAATATTATTTTGCATTTTAAGAGCCATGTTTACGCCAACATAAATCGTAAAAAGACCCATGCAATTAAAAATAGTTGTACTCATTTTTTCAGGAACAAATCGACCAACCGCCATACCGATTAAACTCCCAAGTATGACGGCCAAACAGTTAAAAACAGTTCCTCCGGCAGGAATATTGCTAAAGATGTTAAACATTATTTTTATAAAAACGCATTAGGCTTTATTTAAATTCAATGACTGTGCAAGCTCCTGAAGTTTAACAATCGTTAAACCTGTAGCTTCAGCAATCTCGCTAAGTGTCATTTTTCCTGATTTAATCAGTTTTGTTGCAATGTTCAACGCACCTTGAGCAATGCCCTGAGTAATACCTTGCGTGACACCTTCAGCTCTGCCCTTTTGTACAAGTTGTTCTGAAAAACTAATCAAATCGACCATGATTAACCTCGCTCTAGTTTTAGTGATTTTGATGTGTCTTGAAGTTTAGTAATCGTTAGACCTGTAGCTTCGGCAATTTCGTTAAGTGTCATTTTGCCTGATTTAATAAGTTTCGTTGCAACGTCTAAGACACCTTGAGCAATACCCTGAGTAATACCTTGTGTGATACCTTCAGCGATACCTTCAGCTCTGCCCTTTTGTACAAGTTGTTCTGAAAAACTGGCCAACTCTTTAACCTCCCATTTATCACTCTTTAAAAATCCTGCACGCTCCCTTAACGCATTATAAAACATTTTAGATGCTGACCTCGCAAAAAAATCACTCATCAATTTCCCAATAGGCGTTTTATCGTTGCGTAATGCTCCATTGACATAAATTATGTGCGTGCCGTCATTAACAGGTTCGTTCGTTTCGTCTATGTGTCTATGAATTGTGTATAACGGCAAATTCTTTTTAAATACATCGTGTTCCGTTATAAAAATTACATAGTTGTCGTGAAGCTCTTTAAAATTTTCATTCGCCTGTAAAGAGTTTACATCAATCATCGCACTATGATAACGCGCACGCTTGATATTTGCTCCGTCGTTTGAACGTTGAATTTCTATATCGTATTGTTTTCCGGCATCATCAACAGCATACACATCAAAGCAAACAGAACGTCCCCAAAATGTTAATTTTTCCTGAGTTTTAGAGCTTATAACTTTTAAATCGGGCTTATCTAAAATTACCTGAAGGATTGTCTCTACACAAGGGATATCCTCCAGGCATTTATTCATGAAAATATCATCAATTATTCGCATATTTTGGACTAAATCAAAACTCTCTTGCGATAGTCCGTAATATGCTGCATCGTGAATTTGTTCAGGCATATTTAGTTATTAAGCTTTGATTGCCTCAACACGTCCCGGATAAGCTTCAACAGCGTGCTTTAAAATATTTAATGCCTTCTCTAAATCCTCTTTTTTCAAAACATAGGCCATACGCATCTCATTTATCCCATGTTCGGGATTTGCGTAAAAACCATTTCCGGGCGCAGCCATTGTCGTCTCACCGTTGATATCAAAATTCTGTAACATCCAGATTATGAATTTTTCGGCACTGTCAACAGGTAATTTAGCCATAGTATAAAACGCACCTTTAGGCTCATGACAAATTACACCATCAATCGCTTTTAAGCCTTTGTATAAAACATCACGGCGCAATTTATATTCTTGATTAACTTCCTGTAAATAGCTCTTCGGTGTTTTATATAATCCAACGGCCGCAAATTGTTCAAGTGCTGAAACGCATAAACGTCCCTGACATAATTTCATAACTTGCGCTAAAAATTCCTTGTTCTTAATCGCAATACAACCTATACGCGCACCGCAAACACTGTAACGCTTTGAAACTGAGTCAATCATAATTACACGGTCTAATGCGTCTGTTAAATGCCCAAAGCTCATAAATTCATCGGCTTCGTAAACAAATTCACGGTAAACTTCATCGGCAATTATAAAAATATCATGCTTCTTAGCTAAACGCGCTAACATTTGAATTTCATCGGGCGTGTAAATTGCTCCGGTCGGGTTGCATGGGTGTGAAATCCAAATTGCACGGGTACGGGAATTTATTAAACTTTCAATTACGCTTTCAGCCGGTAAGTGAAATCCTGTCTCTGCTTTCGTAGGAATTGGCGTTAATTTTGCTAAAGACAATTTTGCAAAAGTGTTGTAATTCGCGTAAAAAGGTTCAGGAATTAAAATCTCATCGCCTGGATCGCACAAAATATTTACAGCAAACGATAACGCTTCGCTACCGCCGGCAGTTATAAAAATTTCGTTCGGCTCATAAGGAATATTCCACGACTTATAATAATTGCTCATGGCCTCACGTAACTCAGGAATACCCTGTGAGACAGCATAAGCTACTGTATGAGGGTGAAATTGTTTTATAGTCTCGAAATATTCATCAGGTGTTTTAATATCAGGCTGCCCAATGTTCAAGTGATAAACTTTTTTCCCTTTAGCCTTCGCCTCATCAGCATAAGGGATTAAGCGTCTTATTGGTGAAATTTTTAACGCCTGTATTCTGTCTGAAAAATGCATTTTAAAAATGACCTCCGTTAATTTCAAAAATTATTTCGCTTTACCTTGACTGGCTACGGCTGCTTGAGCTTTAGCTATCGCGTCGGCATCACCTAAATATTTATGAGACACCGGCTTTAAATTTTCGTCCAACGTATAAGCAAGCGGAACGCCTGTCGGGATATTGAGTTCGAGAATATCTTTATCGGAAACGTTATCAAGATATTTAACTAACGCTCTTAAACTATTTCCGTGAGCAGCGATAATTATCTTTTTGCCTGACTTAATCGCCGGAACAATATTATCAACCCAATAAGGCACAACGCGAGCGACAGTATCTTTTAAGCATTCAGTTAGGGGCAATTCTTTTTCGCTTAAACCCATATAGCGCGGGTCATGGCCTGGATATCTTTCATCGGTCTTTGTTAATTCCGGCGGCTGAGTATCATAACTGCGTCTCCAAATTTTAACCTGGTCATCACCATATTTCGCGGCGGTATCAGCTTTATTAAGTCCCTGTAACGCGCCGTAATGACGTTCGTTTAATTTCCATGAATGCTGAACGGGAATCCACATGCGATCCATTTCCTCAAGAACGAGCCAAAGAGTTTTAATTGCTCTCTTTAAAACGGAAGTGAATGCACAATCAAACGCATAACCTTCAGCCTTTAATAATCTTCCAGCGGCGCGGGCTTCTTCAATTCCTTTTTCAGATAATGGGACATCCGTCCAACCGGTAAATCTGTTCTCTTTGTTCCATGCGCTTTCACCGTGTCGAATTAAAACTATTTCATACATGATAAAAATTTAAACCTCCTAAATTTTCAAAAATTTTGAGAATAATATTAAGATTTGATTATTTTTGCAAGCACTGTTAATATTGCCGGCGATTGTATTTTTGAAGATGCACAGACATTTTTTAAAACACGAATAAAATCACATGAATAAATTTGCGAAAAAGTTTAAAATTTTGTCAGTGTTATTATTTTTTGACGGAGGTAAAAATTTTATGAGCAAAGTAATGGAAGATTTAGCGGCGGCTTTTGCAGGTGAGTCTCAGGCTAACAGAAAATATACAGCGTTCGCGGAACAGGCCGAAAAAGATAATTTACCCGGCGTAGCAAAGATGTTCAGAGCTATTGCGTCGGCTGAAACTTTACATGCGATTTCACATTTTAAAACTATGGGCGGAGTAAAAACGACGGCTGAAAATTTAAAGGCAGCTCTTGACGGTGAGACGCATGAATTTACGACGATGTATCCTGATTTCATCAAAGACGCTGAAGCCGAAGGTAACGCGAAAGCTAAAGCAAGTTTCAACATGGCTAACGAAGCAGAAAAAGCGCACGGAGCTTTATACAAGAAGACGCTTGAAAACTTAGACAGCCTTAAAGGCAAAGACATTGACTGGTACGTTTGCCCTATATGCGGTTATGTACATGAAGGTTCAGCTCCTGAGCAGTGTCCTATTTGCAAAGTTCCAGGAAGTAAATTTTTAAAGAACCCTGAGAAATAATTTAGCAATTTGTAATTTTTTAGCCGTCTCCTGAAAATGGAGGCGGTTATTTTTAAAAAAGTGTTATAAAATATGTCAATGCTTAATTTTTAAAAAGGCAAATTTTTCGTAAGGAGTGCGCTTGACAAAATGCAAAATTCCCAAATAATTGGGCAACGAGCAACGAGCAACAGCCATAATTATGCCCAATCACAAAAAATCCATATAGCATTATCAGTTTACGACCCTAAAGGAACTTACTCGCAACACGCAGGAGTTGTAATGACTTCAATTTTTGAGAACACTAAATCGCCGGTACGTATTTATATTTTGCATGACGAAACTTTAACACAAGATAACCGCGAAAAATTTTTAAGAACAGCTGAAAAATATAATCAAGAAGTAATTTTTATAAACGTTACAGAATATGCTAAAAAAATTCAGGGCGAAGCTTTATTGCTTTTTCAAAGCACCTTTTCAATAGGAACAGCATACAGACTTTTCATTCCAGATTTAATAAACTTAGAAAAAATAATTTATTTAGATTGCGATATAGCAGTAAATCTTGACATAAAAGAACTTTGGGAGATAGATGTTAATGATTATTATGCAGCAGCTGTAATGTTTTACACAAATAACAATATCGTTTCACGCATTCGTCGTAAAATTAACGGTTTTCCTAGCGACAATCATTCTTATTGTAATGCCGGTATTATGGTAATGAATCTCAAAAACATTCGTAAATTGGGTAATTTATTTGAAATATCATACAAATGGTTAAAACGTCATTTACATTCATCGCCCAATGCTGATAATGACATTCTGGACATAATATTTTTAGGACATATTAAACCAATCGATGAAAGGCTGAACTACAGAGTAAATTTACATACCGGCGTAGAGCTTGAACAACTCAATAACTGCATAATTCATACTGCAGCACGTCCAAAACTCTGGGAAATAAACGGACTGCCTGCTCAATATATATACTGGAACTATTATTTAAAATCGGCTTGGGGCGAAAATAAAACGCGCGAAGAAATTGTGAAAACACTACTCGATGCCTCTAGACAAGAAACACAAAAAACTAAATATAATATATTTGTGCGGATATATTATCGAGCGTGTAATGAAATTCGGCGCACAACTTTTGGACAGGTTGTAGCTCTTTTATATAATGAATTCTTATATCGCATTGGTTTAAAAAAATAATCAAAAATTTTTTAGCCGTCTCCTGAAAAATGGAGGCGGAAATTTTTTATGCGTGTAAAATTTAATAAACATGTTATATAATTTCTACGCTTATGAATTTTAAAATTACTGACCAAATTAAAAATATCCCATGATTTTTGCAACTACGTTTACCACTACAAAAAAGCTTTTATAAATTTAGTCGTGCACTTTTTTAAATGCGTGTGCATTTTTTAACAAAGTGTCAAATTTTTTAAGAGCAGTTTTTAATTTTTTACTTTGACCTTTTAATATGCTTTTAAAAATTTTGGCATCGCTAAAAAATTATCGGCTTCATAAAAATTAAATTGCGTTTAAAAATTATTCCAACTTTTTTAATCTTGATAAAAATTGTCGGATATAATATCATTCACACGATTTGAAAATTAAGGAGGGTATACGATGAAATTAACAACGACTACACGTTACGGCTTAATGGCTTTATCGGATTTGTGCGCACATTCTGAAACTGAGCCGGTCTGCGTAAATGAGGTCGCTTCACGTCAAAATATACCCGTTAATTATCTCGAAAGGATTTTTGCAAAATTAAGACGCGCGGAAATTTTAACAAGTGTTAGAGGCGCGCAAGGTGGTTTTAAATTAGCAAAGCCCGCTGAAAAAATTACAATTTCTGAAATTATGAATGCTCTGGGTGAAAATGTAATTTTCGGAAATTGCCAGACTGAAAACGGTTGCGAAAATGCTAATTTGTGTCCAACGTTTGAATTGTGGCGGCGCGTTAAAAATTCTATTGACGAAATTTTAAACACTACAACGCTCGCAGATTTGTTTAACACGAAAATTGCTTTGCTCGAAAAGAATTTTATAGACCCTGAACGCCAAAATGTCAGGGAAAAAGCTTTATTAAATAAAAAAATTCAGGAGGGAATTAAATAAAATCATGTTCGTTTACATGGATCATACCGCTACTACTCCAACTAATCCCGAAGTTCTAAAAGCTATGATGCCTTATTTTTCGGAAAAATTTGGTAATCCTTCGTCGGTCTATTCGTTTTCAAAAGAGGCTCGTAACGCTATCGAACACGCCCGTGAACAAGTTGCTAAGGCTTTTAACGCTGAACCGTCAGAAATATATTTCACAAGTTCCGGCAGCGAGGCTGATAACTGGGCTTTAAAAGGAACGTTAGACAAAGCTTTAAAATCAGGCAAGGGCGACCATTTAATTACAAGTCAAATTGAACACCACGCGATTTTGCACACGGCTCAATATCTCGAAAAATATCGCGGAGTTAAAGTTACTTATTTGCCCGTCGACAGTGAAGGCCGCGTAAATCCTGATGACGTTGAAAAGGCTATAACAGATAAAACAGCTCTCGTGTCTATCATGTTTGCTAATAACGAAGTCGGAACAATTCAGCCCGTTAAAAAAATTGGTGAGATTTGCCGCGCGCATAAAGTTCCGTTTCACACTGACGCTGTACAGGCCGCCGCGCAATTAAATATTGACGTTAAAGATTTAAATATCGATATGATGTCAATCTCAGGCCATAAAATGTACGCTCCAAAAGGCGTTGGCGCATTATTTTTACGTAAGGGCGTTAATCCTGAAAACTTTTTACACGGCGGAGCGCAGGAACGCAGACACAGAGCAAGCACTGAAAACGTTGCGGGCATTGTTGGACTTGGTGCGGCTATCGAAATTTTGAAAGGGCGTTTGAATGATGACAAAGCTAAAATTTCAGCTTGGCGCGACAAAATTATTGCCGGCATTCAAAACAAAATCCCTCACGCAAAATTAAACGGCGCACTCGGTGAAGAACGTTTGCCAAATAATATAAATTTCAGCTTTATCGGTGTCGAGGGCGAAACTTTATTATTAGATTTGGACGCAAAAGGTATTTCGGCATCAACGGGGAGCGCGTGCTCATCTGAAAGTTTAGACCCTTCGCATGTCTTGTTGGCAATGGGTTTAAAACATGAACAAGCTCACGGTTCATTAAGATTTACGCTTGGCCGTTTGACAACTGACGAACACGTAAATTATTTGTTAGACGTTTTACCCGAAATTATCGAACGCAGACGTAACATGTCGCCTTTGTGGGAAGATTATTTAAAATCGCTTAAAGCATAAAAATTTTTATAAATTATTTTTGAGGAGTGTGTAAAATTATGGCTCTTGATTATAGTAAAAAGGTAATGGATCATTTTATAAATCCGCGTAACGTTGGTGAAATCGAAAATCCTGACGGAGTTGGCGAGGCCGGTAATCCTAAATGCGGCGATATCATGAAAATTTATTTAAAAGTTAATGACGCTGATAAAACGATTGAAGATGTTAAATTTAAAACGTTCGGTTGCGCGTCGGCTATTGCGTCATCAAGTATGGCTACAGAGTTAATTAAAGGCAAATCAATCGAGGACGCATGGGACTTAACTAACAACGCCGTTGCAGAAGCTTTAGACGGTTTGCCGCCGATTAAAATGCATTGTTCGGTTTTGGCGGAAGAGGCTATCCACACAGCAATAAATGATTACCGCGCTAAACATGGACTTGAAGTTATCCCTATGGAGAAACACGAAGACTAATGCATTTTTAAAAATAGAGTGTTAATATATCTCAGCCCTTAGCTTGGAGCATTGCGCTTACACTTTGTTCTCAGCTTGGAGGATTTTAATTTTAAGAGGTGGAATTTTTCCCGATGATAACAAAAGATAAAAAGCAGGCAGTAATTAACGAGTACCGTACTCACGAAAACGACACAGGCTCACCCGAAGTCCAAATCGCTGTTTTAACTGAACGTATCCGCGAATTAACAGAACATTTGAAAGTTCATAAAAAGGACTTCCATTCAAGACGCGGTTTATTAAAGATGGTCGGTTCACGCCGTCGTTTGCTTGCTTATTTACGCTCAAAGGATTTCAACAGATACCGTGATTTAATTGAGCGTTTAGGCTTGAGGCACTAAATCAGGAGGTTAAATTTTTAATTATGAAAAAAGACATTCACCCCGAATATCAAGAATGTAAAGTAACTTGCTCATGCGGAAATACTTTCATGACGCGCTCAACTTTAAAAGAGATTAGAGTTGGTGTTTGTTCAGCTTGCCACCCGTTTTATTCAGGTAAGCGCGGAAGAGTATTAACAGAGGCCGGCCGTCTTGAGAAATTCCAGAAAAAATATCAAGGCGTTAATTACGGTCAGAAGACAGAAGTATAACCAGAAGTTTTGTACGGGGGGCGTTAATGTCCCCTGTTTTTTTATATTTAAATGATGAAAGTAATTTTATTAGCTCACACTGAAAATCCGGACGCACTCGTCGCAGCAGCAGCCCGTTTATGTTATAAAGATGTCTCCGCCGAAGATTTGTTAAATGCTGAGGAGAATAATTTATCGCGAAATTTAATAGCTGATTTATTTAAAAGCGGTCATCTCTCAACTTTTGAACACGTAAGTTTTACATTTGGCATTGAAGGAATTAGCCGCGTTACTTCACATCAATTAGTACGGCACAGGCTGGCAAGTTTTTCACAGCAAAGCCAGCGTTATGTGCAAATGAATTATTATCCCGAAAATCAAAATGTTATTGTTCCGCCGTCTATCGCTGAAAACGGTGAAGCATACGAATTATTTTTAAGACATGTTGAACAATCGCATTATGTTTATAAAAAATTATTAGAGCTTGGAATTAAAAAAGAGGACGCAAGATTTATTCTGCCTCACGGTTATTCAACAAGACTTGTTTTAACGATGAACGCACGCGAATTACATCACTTTTTTAATTTAAGACTATGCCGCCGCGCTCAATGGGAAATTCATGAACTCGCAAGGCGAATGTTAGTTTTGTGCCGCGAAAAAGCACCAGTATTATTTGAAAAAGCCGGCGCACCTTGTATCTTTGGTGAATGTAATCAGGCAAAACCTTGCGGAAAACCTTATAAAGATATGGAGGAGTTATTGCTTGCTTAAAAAATTATTTAAAAATTTGCACTTGTTAATTTTAATCACGCTGAATTTATTTGAACTTGAGAATAAAAGAATACCCGTCGGCGGTCAAGCTGTAATTGAAGGCGTTTTAATGAAGGGCAAAAAATTATGGGGCTTGGCTGTTCGTAAAACATCGGGTGAAATCTTTTCAGAGGCTTGGCCTAACAAATCACGCACTGAGAGAATGCCTTTTAAACTGCCTTTTGTTCGCGGTGTAGTCGTTATGTGCGAGATGATGGCAACGGGTTTTAAAGCTTTATCGAAATCAGCAGCCGTAGCTCTCGAAGAGACGCAGGAACAATTTACATTTAAAGATTTATTGATGTCTGTGTTAATTGCAATTTTTGCGGTTGGCGGATTATTTATTGCGTTGCCGTTGTGGAGCGCGAAATTATTAAATTTATCGCCGTTGATGACAAATATTGCAGAAGGAGTTTTCAGGGCTGTAATTTTTATCGCTTACGTTGCAATAATCGGACTATGGAGCGATATAAAACAAGTTTTTAAATATCATGGCGCGGAACATAAAACTATAAATGCTTTTGAGGGCGGACTTGAAATGACACCTGAAAATATTATGAAATGTTCACGCATTCACCCTCGTTGCGGAACTTCATTTTTATTGATAGCCGTAATCGTTAGCATAATTGTATTTTCGCCGGTCAAAATTTTAATTGGCGGAAGTTTTTTAAATCAAGTTTTAGCGCGCATAATTTTAATTCCTGTTGTTATCGGCATATCTTACGAAATAATCAGACTTGCTTCAAATTCGGGGACTGTTGGAAAATTTTTCATAAGCCCGTTTTTAACATTGCAATATTTAACGACTAGAGAACCAGACATAAAACAAGCTGAAGTCGGTTTAAAATCACTTGATACGGCCATGAACGGAGGCATAATTTAACATGAATATTGAACCGAAATTACAAGCTCTTGAAGAGGAATTTAACGAGACCGAGAAAAAATTATCCGACCCTGAAATTATTTCAGACCCTAAAGAATTGCAATTATTAGGGCAGAAACGCTCAAAGCTTGAGCCGGTCGTAAATATGTACCGTGAATACAAAGACGCTCAAAAATCAATCAGCGAAGCTAAAGAATTATTAAAGAGCGGTGATAGCGAATTAGAGGCGTTAGCAAAAGAGGAACTCGAAAATTTAGAGCCGAAAATCGAAAATTTCACGCGCGATTTAACGTTATTATTATTGCCTCAAGACCCTAACGATGAAAAAAGCGTTGTCGTTGAAATTCGTGCCGGCACTGGCGGAGACGAGGCGACTTTATTTGCGGCTGACTTATTCAGAATGTATACAAGATTTTGCGAGCGTCAACACTGGAAAATCGAAATCATTGACAGCAGCACTAACACGGCTGGAATTGGCGGTTATAAAGAGATTGTCTTCAGCATTGCTACAAAGGGCGCGTACAGTAA
Organism: uncultured Synergistales bacterium; assembly: GCA_905233645.1. GTDB lineage: Bacteria > Synergistota > Synergistia > Synergistales > Aminobacteriaceae > JAFUXM01. Next base: position 33,383 of record CAJODZ010000002.1, read on the forward strand.
GATGAAGTATGAAAGCGGCGTGCATCGTGTTCAAAGAGTACCCGTTACTGAAGCCGGAGGACGTATTCACACAAGTGCGGCGACTGTTGCTGTATTGCCTGAGGCTGATGACGTTGAAGTCGAAATCAGACAGGAAGATTTAAAAATTGATACATACCGTTCAAGCGGTGCAGGCGGTCAACATGTAAATATGACAGACTCCGCTGTAAGAATAACGCATTTGCCTACGGGAATAGTTGTAACTTGCCAGGACGAACGCTCACAAATTAAGAACAGGGCGCGCGCAATGTCATATTTAAAAACTAAGTTATACGATTTAGAACAGCAAAAGCAAAATTCTGAACAAGCCTCAGAAAGGAGGGGCATGATTGGTTCAGGCGACCGCTCGGAAAGAATTAGAACGTACAATTTTCCGCAAAACAGAATTACAGACCACCGAATAAATTTGACGTTGTATAAACTTGAGGCATATTTAGACGGCGATTTATACGAGATGATGGACGCGATGTTATTAGCTGAACAGACGCAAAAATTACAGGACATGGAAGGCTAAAACGAGTGAGCGTTAAAAATTTTATTCCCCCTGTTAAAAATGAGAATACGGGGGAATTTTTTATTGAGCGTTTAAAAAATGCCGGTATCAAAAATTACAAGCGCGAATATATTTGGTTAGTCTGTCATGCGTTAAACGAGCCTGAATATAAAATCTTACTCAAAAATAATTTCACACAGTCCGAATTTGACGCGGTAAATAATTTAATTACAAGACGCGAAAACGGAGAGCCTTTGCAATATATTTTGGGCAACGCGATTTTTTATGGCCGTGAATTTGAGTGCGGTGCAGGCGTTTTAATTCCAAGAGAGGACACAGAGATTTTAATTGACGCTGTTAAAAATTATTACGCTCCCGAAAAAAATTTCAGCTTTTTAGATTTTGGAACGGGTACGGGCTGTATTGCAATAACGTTATTGCTTGAGTTTAAAAATTCTGTTGCTTACATGTTAGAAATCAGTGATGAGGCCAAGAGTTACGCTTTAAAAAATTTGGTTAAATATAATTTGAATTTGAGCGGACGCATAAATTTTTGTGAGCCTTTGAAATGCGATTTCATCATCAGTAATCCGCCATATATACCAACGAGTGAAATAGAATTACTTGAAAAGAGCGTTAAAAATTTTGAACCGGTAACAGCACTTGACGGCGGCGAAGACGGTTTAAATTTTTACAGGCTGATTTTTGAAAAAGCAAAAAAGATTTTAAATGAGCATGGCCTGATAATTTTTGAGATTGGAAATTTAACACAAGCAAACTCTTTAAAAAATATTTGTCTTAATTATGGTTTTGAGCATGTAAAAAGCTTGAATGATTTAAAAGATTTGCCGCGCTGTGTAATTTTTAAAAAGCAAAATGATGGAGGTGAGATTTTTGCTGCGAACAATTTTTCTAAAAAATAAGCACAAAGGCGAGACGTTATTAGAATTTTTAATTGCGTCTGTAATTTTTGCGGTAGTTCTTGTGATAAGTGTTGAATTTGTTGTCTCGAAAGTTCAAATACTCTCGTTCTTTAAACGTAATGATGATTATACTTTCAACGCGAACAGCCTTTTAAATTATATCGACGCTGAACACAAACAACAGGCCGCCGAATTTTTATTAAAAAATCACATAGACGATATCGAATTTAAACGGGAGAATAATTTTATAAAAGTGTTTTTGAAAAACGGCGGAGTTTTAGAATTTGAAATTGCGAAATAATTAGCGTCCTTTCAAAAATTATATTCTGTCAAATTTCATAGGAGCTGGACGAATTATTTTGTTATAATTCCAATGATTTATTTGATATTTAGAATTGGCCACTGTTTTGCAGTTGTGTACGAGAATTTTTTAGAGGGGGAATTTTTTTATGCTCGATTCGTCGTTTTACACTAAGGCTGACGAAATACTGAGCAAACATCCCGCACAGGAACGCTCGCTAATCCCGATTTTGCACGAAATCCAGGAAAGTTATAATTATGTCCCTGTCGAGTTGTTGCCGTATATCGCTAAACATATAGGTATTTCCGAAACAAAAGCTTATAGCGTCGCTAGTTTTTATGAGAGATTTTCATTCGAGCCTAAAGGCAAATATATTATTCGCGTTTGCGATGGTACTGCCTGCCATGTTAGACAGTCATTGCCCGTTCTTGAACGTTTACGCGCTGAATTAAATTTATCAGACAAGAAGCACACAACAGACGATATGTTATTCACCGTTGAGACTGTATCGTGTTTAGGCGCGTGTAGTCTTGCTCCGGCTCTTATGGTAAATGACCATGTTCACCCCGCTATGACTCCTGATAAGGCTACAAAATTATTGCAAGACCTGAGAGAGGAGGAGGCTAAATCATGAGTTCAAGAAGAGTTCGCAGCCACCAAGAATTAAATACTTTGCGTGAAAATTTTGAAAACACGATTAAAGCTGAACCCGTTAGAATTTTGGTTTGCGCCGGTACTGGTTGTCAAGCTAGCGGCTCGCTCAAAGTTTGGGAGAAGATGTCGGAGCTTGCAAAAAATACAAGTGTTCAAGTTGAATTTGCTCCTGAAATCGCTCACGGTGAAAATTTTGAACACCCTGCTGTACATAAGAGCGGCTGTTTAGGTTTTTGCGAACAAGGCCCGTTAGTCAGGATTGAGCCTTTAGGAGTTTTATATACAAAAGTTACGCCCGATGATTGCGGAGAGATTTTTGAGACGACCGTCAAGAATAAAGAAGTCGTTCACAGATTGTTATATAAAAATAAAATCACTGGTGAAGAATGTTTTAATCAATCAGAAATTCCATTTTATAAAGGTCAAACACGCGTCGTTTTGAAGACTTGCGGAACGATTGACCCTGAATCCGTTGAAGAGGCTATCTCAGTCGGAACGTATCAGGCACTTGCGAAAGCTCTTTTCACGATGAAGCCCGAAGATGTTATTCAAACCGTTCTCGACAGCAAATTGCGTGGTAGAGGCGGCGGCGGTTTTGTAGCTGGTAAAAAATGGCAACAGGTCGCAGCTCAACCCGAAAAAACACGTTATATAGTTTGTAACGGAGACGAAGGAGACCCGGGCGCGTTCATGGATTGTTCAATTATGGAAGGCGACCCGCATAGAATGATTGAAGGCATGATTATCGCGGCTTATGCAGTTGGAGCGCAAGAGGGTTATATTTACGTTCGTGCGGAATATCCTTTAGCCGTTAAGAGATTGACATTAGCTATCAAGCAAGCGACCGAATTTGGCTTACTTGGCGATAATATTATGGGTTCAGGCTTTAATTTCCATTTGCATATAAATCGCGGAGCGGGAGCTTTTGTTTGCGGTGAGGGCAGTGCTTTAACAGCGTCAATCGAAGGTAAACGCGGTATGCCGAGAGTTAAGCCACCTCGTACAGTTGAACAGGGATTATTCGCAAAGCCGACCGTATTAAATAACGTCGAGACTTATGCTAACGTTCCTCAAATTATTTTATCCGGCGCTGATTGGTACAAGAGCATTGGTACGCCCGACAGTCCAGGAACTAAGACATTTGCATTAACAGGCGCAGTCCGTAATACCGGATTAGTTGAAGTTCCGTTCGGAATTACTCCGCGCGAAATTATTTTTAACATTGGCGGCGGCATTAGAGGCGATAAAAAATTCAAAGCTGTACAAATCGGAGGGCCTTCCGGCGGTTGTTTAACAGAGGAACAATTAGATGAGCCGTTAGATTTCGATAGCGTTAAAAGATTAGGCGTTATCGTTGGTTCTGGCGGACTTGTTGTTATGGACGAAGACACTTGTATGGTTGAGGTTGCACGCTTCTTTATGGACTTCACACATCGTGAGAGCTGCGGAAAATGTGTCCCGTGCCGTGAAGGTACGTTAAGAATGCTTGAGATACTCGAACGCATTGTTGCCGGTCAAGGTGAAGAAGACGACATTAACAAGTTACGCACGCTTGCTGATTTAATAATTCATACAGCGTTATGCGGTCTTGGTAAGAGTGCGCCTTTGCCTGTCATCAGCACGTTAAACGCTTTCCCAGAAGAATACGAAGCTCACATTAAAGATAAAAAGTGTCCTGCTCATGTTTGCCAAAAATTAAAGCAGTACATTATTAACCCTGAGTTATGCAAATCGTGTTCAAAATGCGCGCGCGGTTGTCCTGTTCAAGCTATCAGCGGTCAGCCTAAAGTTCCGTATGAAATTGACCAGACTAAATGTATTAAATGCGGAGCTTGTATTTCTGCGTGTCCGTTCAAGGCTATTTATGTCGCTTAAATTCGCAGGAGGTGTGTAAAAATATGGGTACTATGAAAATCGACGGCTATCCTGTTGAATTTACAGACGAGCCGAATATTTTATCAGTTATACGTAAAGCCGGAATAGATTTACCGACGCTGTGCTATCATTCCGAACTTTCAATTTATGGCGCATGCCGTTTATGCAACGTTGAAGACGAAAAAGGCCGAATGTTCGCGTCATGTTCAGAGAGGCCAAGAGACGGAATGAGCATTAAAACCAGTACGCCGCGTTTAGTTCGTTACCGCCGTATGTTAATCGAGTTAATGTTGGCTTCACATCATAGAGATTGCACGACTTGTGTTAAGAACGGCGATTGCGAATTACAGAATTTAGCGCACAGATTAGGCGTTAATTCCGTTCCTTGGGGATATCGTCAGCCGAAACATAAAAAAGATTTCAGCTCGCCATCAATCGTTAGAGACCCCGACAAATGCATTTTGTGCGGCGATTGCGTTCGTGTTTGTGATGATATTCAGGGCATTAACGCTATTGATTTTGCAAATCGTGGTACTGAAGCTATGGTCATTCCGGCATTTAATAAGAGCATTGCCGATACAGATTGTGTAAACTGCGGTCAATGCCGTGTTGTCTGTCCTACTGGTGCGATTAGCATTAACACAAATATTAGACCTGTTTGGGAAGCATTAGCCGACCCGAATATTAAAGTCTTTGCACAAGTTGCTCCGGCTGTTCGTGTTGCTGCTGGTCAAGCTTTTGGCGGCCCGAAGGGTGAAAACGTTATGGGCAAAATTGTCGCGGCGTTACATCGTTTAGGATTTGACGAAGTTTACGATACGACTTTTGGCGCGGACATGACGATTTTAGAAGAGAGCAAGGAATTTTTAGAAGTTTATAAAAAAGGCGGCCCCTTCCCGTTGTTAACTTCATGTTGTCCGGCGTGGGTTAAATTCTGTGAAAACCGTTGGCCTGAATTTGTCCCGAATATCTCAACAAGCTATTCACCAATCCAAATGTTAGGCTCAATCGCACGCGAATATTATGCTGACCCGGCACACAACGAAGGCAAAAAGATTTTGTCGGTCGGAATTATGCCTTGTACTGCTAAGAAAGCCGAAATTTTACGTGAAGATTTAAAACGTGACGGCAAGCAAAATATTGATTACGTCTTAACAACCGAAGAGATGATTACAATGATTAAGCGCGCCGGAATTGATTTTAATGAACTTGAAAGTGAAGCTGCTGATATGCCGTTCGGAATGGGTTCAGGCGGCGGCGTTATTTTCGGAAATTCGGGCGGTGTTATGGAGGCTGCATTACGTACGCTTTGCGAAGGCTCTGAACGTTTAGAAATTGAGAAATTGCGTCAAAGCGGAGTAAGAGGGCCAGGAGCGTTGCGTGAGTTCGTATTTAATTACAAAGGCAACGAGATTAAAGCGGCTGTCGTTAGCGGACTTGCTGAGGCGAATGCTTTATTACAACGTATTCATAACGGCGAAAGTTTTTATCATTTTGTTGAAGTTATGGCTTGCCGCAGAGGTTGTATCATGGGTGGCGGTCAACCTGCTCACGGAGGATATAAGACTAAAGAGGCGCGTAAACACGGACTTTATGAATCTGATGTTAATACGCAAATTAAGAAATCCAACGAGAACCCGACGGCCTTAGCGATTTATGACACGTTAATTAAAGGCCGCGAACACGAATTATTACACAGTCATAAACATTAGGATTTTTGAAATTTAATAATAAAGCAGCTCTCTTGATTAAAAATTTTTCAGGGGAGCTGTATATTTTTTAGTTCAAATTCTTTTAAAGCTAACTCATCAAAAAATATCATTCAAAATTTTTCACACGCCTAAAAAAATTTAACACTTTGTTTCAAAATCGACATGCCTAAAAATTATGCGGCTGTTAAATTTTAAAAAGATTTTTTGTAGTGGTAAACGTAGTTGCAAAAAATGACAGCCCCTCTCAATTTAAAAGGGACTGTTTGAAAATTAAATTTAATTATAACGCTTACTATAAAAAATTATTCGCGGTCAAGTTTTAACCAGATTAAACCGCCGTCGCGTTCGATTTGTAAAATTATGAGCTTGTCTGTTTTCTTGATTGCGCTGTCTAAATCAGAAAGCTTTTTAATTTCGTGGCCGTTGACTTCCTGTAAAATGTCGCCTTCTTTTACGCCGTTCACATATGCAGAAGAGCCGGCCTCAATTCCAGTTACAACAAGTCCCGTAGCTTCTGAATTTAATTTATATTGTCTGCGTAATAAACTCGTTATTTCTGAAATTCCAGTTATGCCGAAATCTTTTAACGCGCTTTCAACTTTATTCGTATCATTTTTCGCGCTCTTGCCTTTGTTGTCCGTCGAGCCTGGGCGTTCATCAAGCACAACCGTAAAATCTAAACGTTGAGTTTTTCTGATTACCTGTAACGTGATTTTTGCGTTTGGAGCTAATGCGCTTACGTGTTGAGTAAACCATGAAGCGTCTTTAACATTTTCGCCGTTAAGTTGAATAATGATATCGCCTTTGCGCAAACCTGAACGTTGAGCCGGTGTGTCGCTGATGACTTCTGAAATAATTACGCCGCCGCTGTTTGTAACACCGTAAACACGTCCAACGTCGGGGTCTAAGTCCATAATTGATACACCAAGCCAACCGCGTTTAACATGACCGAACGAGACTAATTCTTCCATTACGCGGCCTTTAGCTTTGTTAATAGGAATTGCAAAACCTAAGCCCTGCGCATAAGGAATAATCGCCGTGTTAATTCCGATTACTTTGCCGTTCATATCAAGCAACGGGCCGCCGGAATTTCCAGGATTTATCGCCGCGTCAGTCTGTAAAAAATCATCGTAGCTTAAATCTTGAGCGCGGATACTTCTATTTTTAGCAGAAATAATTCCAGCCGTTACAGTATGTTCAAAGCCGTGAGGATTTCCGATAGCGATTACCCATTCACCGACCTCAACAGCATCAGAGTCCCCAAGTTCGAGCACCGGTAAATTCTCTTCAGCATCGATTTTGATAATTGCAATATCATAAGTGGGGTCATTACCTAAGACACGAGCCGGATATGTTTTTTTAGAGCCGTCGGCAAGCAATACAGACACCGTGATTTTATCTACACCGTCAACAACGTGATTGTTAGTTAAAATTTTCCCGTCCTTAGTTACGATAAAACCAGAGCCGCGCCCTTTCATAGGGACTGAACGGGTAAAATTCTTGAATGCGTCGCCAAAAAACTGTTTAAAAATAGGGTCGTCATCAAACGGGAAACCAACGCTTGAACGTTTAGCAACCGTTTCAACGTCGATATTAACAACAGCGGTTGAAGCTTGCTTAACAATCGGAACAATCGGATTATTTTGGCTCGTAAATGCAGCGTAAGCACTGGAAGACACAGCACACGAAGCCGAAATAATTAACGCCGTTAAAATGAGTACGAACGTAGATTTTTTAAAACTTTTCAAATCGAAATACACCTCCGAAATTTTTAAAACTTTATTATTTTATAAAAAATTTGTGAACAAAATAAGATTATTTCTATGTATATTAAGTTATAATTTTCGCATGATTATTTAAAATTTTGAGCGGAAAACTTAAATATCCGCAGAAAGGAGTATTGACAATGTACCAGGCGAAGCCTGAGAATATCGCACAGCACAGCACAGCACAAGCCATAATTACGCTCTAAATCTTTTCAAAAATTATTTAATTTTTTATAACCGTGATTTATTCGCTCAGAGGTGCGTTGGGTCATGGTAATAGCTGGCATTAGCGGTGGCATGGGAAATCAAATGTTAATATATGCGGCTGGTCTTGCTTTAGCTAAAAGGCTAAACACCGAACTATTTTTAGACACATCTCGCTTTTTAAAAAACGGTGAATTTAGCGATAGCATGAACCGTTTTAACAGGACTTACTGTTTAGATTGTTTTCCTAATATTACGGAACGTGAATTTTTATTTGCAAATTATAAAAAAGCTCCATTCTGGTTAAGATTAAATATATTTGTTCATCTTGACGTACTCCCCACGACTAAAGTCGGGGGATTCTGGTATCAACGAACCTTGCACCCTTGCGAGTGTCTTACAGATTCTCCTCCGAATGGTCGAC
>CAJODZ010000002.1:41779-68350 GCA_905233645.1 uncultured Synergistales bacterium
CCAGCTCGACAATGATGATTTTATCAGAACAGATTAAAATTTCAAAGCCTTATATCCCTACGACTAAAGTCGAGGGCTTTACGGCTGATTTTGGTAAAGAGCTTCAAAAACATATGATTTTTAGGCGTTTTATCTGGAAGTTAATACGAACTTTTAATTTAAATTATTTTTCAGGATATTTTAATCGCCCGAAACTTGAAAATTTACCCGATAATATTTGGCTTGATGATTACTTAGCTACAGAAAAAGAATTTGAAAATATTGCTGAACTTATCAGATATAAATTTATATTTTCACCGGAGTGTTTTAATAAAAAATTATTGGCTCAAGTTCAAAATTGCAATTCCGTAGCATTTCATATTAGACGAGGCGATAAAGTAAACACAAGTTTTCTCCCCACAACTGAAGATTATATAAAAGCGTCTGTCGAAAAAATTTATGAATTAACAAACGAGCCTGAATTTTTTGTGTTTAGCGATGATTTAGATTGGTGTAAAAAAATTTTGCCAAAGATACGTAATGATGCTAGCTGGCATTATATCGATAATCAAACACCGCCCCAAGACATGGCCTTAATGACAAAATGCAAACATGTTATTGTTGCGCCGAGTACTTTTTCATGGTGGGGAGCTTGGTTAAACGACAACCAGAAAAAAATTATTATCGCGCCTCAATCTCAAGACAATGAGACTAATCCTTTTCCTAAAGAATGGATAAAAGTATAAGTTAAAAAATTTCACTCAATAGCGATAAAAATTGCAAATCTAGTATAATTCTAATCATTAAATTATTTTCACGGGAGGTTTATTATCTTGTCAGAGAGTGAAAGAAAAATGAAAAACATCGGAATTATAACATCAGGCGGCGACTGCGGAGGACTTAACGCTGTTGTTCGTGGTGCGGCTAAAACAGCTCTTGCGCGCGGTATGAGAACTTTTGTAATTCCTAATGGTTACGCCGGCTTATATAATCTCGTTGATTTTTCAAGCCTTGTTTGTCTGGACGAGGAGAGAACAGACCACGTTAACTCACAATTTGCAGGAAGCGAAGCAGGTCATAGCCGTGTAAAAATTTCTAAAATTCCTGACCCCAATAAATATGACAGAATTTTAATGGGTTTACGCAAACATAATCTTGACGGCCTTGTAATTTCTGGCGGTGATGATACCGGTAGCGTTGTCGTAGATTTATCAGAACACGGAATACCTTGCGTTCATGCTCCTAAAACAATGGATTTAGATTTACAGACTTATTCAGTTGGCGGCGACTCGACTATTAACAAAATTGCTAGCATAGTTGATGACATTAAAACGACCGGCACAACTCATAACCGTGTAATGATTATCGAAGTATTTGGCCGTTATGCTGGTCATACTGCTTTCAGAGGCGGTATTGCGGCGGACGCTGATTGTATTTTAATTCCTGAAATTCCCGTTGATTTTGACGCTGTTTACTCTCATTTAAAACATCATTACATTCGCAGAATTTTAAACTCAGACGTTCACGCAGGTACGTACACAATCGTCGTTGCTGAAGGTGTTAAAGGCGAAGACGGAAAACATTTCTCAGACGGCGGAGCGCAAGCAGCAGACTCGTTCGGACATGCAAAATTAGCCGGTGCTGGTGCGTATATCCGTAACAAAATCGAAAGCATGATGCGTGAAGACCCTGAAATTAAACAGTTCATGAAAACTTCAGAAATGTATGTTCCAGGCGTTTTTGAAATTCCAGAAATCCGCGAAATTATCCCAAGTCATATCGTTCGTAGCGGTTCGACTTCGGCTTATGACGTTAACTTTGGTAAAGAGATTGGCGCGGCGGCTGTAGTTTTGCTTGACCAGGGCGTAAGCGGTGTAACTGTTGTCAACGTCAGCGACGGAAAAATTAAATACATGCCGACAGCTGAAGCTATCGTTCAACGTTTTGTAAATCTTGATAACGTAGCGTTTTATGAACAAATGGACGTTTGCTTCGGTCGTAAGCGTCAAGAATATGTTCCAGTTCTTGAAGAACAACACGGCGCGGCGGAGAGAATTTGCCATTAAAAATTTTTGCTAGAGTTTTAAAAATCTAATTTTGCAATTTAAAACCCTCCTGAAAATTTTAAACGGGAGGGAATTTTTTTTATCTCGTATGTTAGAATTGCATAAATTGCGTAAATATTTAACCGACAATAATTTTCAAAAAAGGGAGGAATTTTTTATTTATTATGCGCAAGTCTAGTTTTATTTATTTTTTAATCATGGCTTTATTAGTTTTGTCATTATCAGGTTGCGGCAGTTCGTCTCATGACAGCTTTACTCTTGATACGCATAATCCAAGAGGCACAGACCCGGATAATGGCGATGGCGATGACGACACGACTGTAACTAATGCTCAAGTTGCTGTTTTGCAATCGCCCGTATTTGTTAGCGGTGATACTTATTATTTTTACAAAGGCTCAACGTTAAACGGTATGGACGCGAAATATTACGTTAATCCTGATGCTGTTAGCGGTACTGGCAATGGTGTTACGTTAAATTTGGGCTTTGCTGAAACACTTGATGAGCGTTTCGTAGTCACTAACTCAAGCGGCGTCGTTGTATTTGCTTATGACCCCGAAGGCACAGGCAATAAAACGGACGGCTCAGTTACACGCAGCAACGGCACACAACTTTCATACAATGGATTGACGATTGATAGTGCTACGATTTCTAACATCGCTACAGTTGAATATGACGACACGGATATTCACGAAATCGTTTTAAATTCCGACGGTACAGGAACTTATGATGACAACGATATTGCGTATTTTAATTACGTTTGGCACGCTGACCCCAACCATGCAGGAGAATATTACACTAGCGGAATTAACGGTGCTGAAGTTGATTATGATGGCGAAGCTATTGACGGCGAAGAAGTTTATATCGCACGCGATATCAGATATTTAACAAGTGATGCAGATTTTAGCGGTACAACAACTAAGGATAACGAGACAGAATTAGCAGCGTTTTATTCAGCAGAAGCTAGCAAAGATATTTATAACGCTATATCCGCTGATTACCCGAACGCAAAAGGCCCGTACGTTTTTGCAACATTACCAAGCAGCGGCGGTATGAATGGCGGTGGTAACGGTAACATGACACCTCCTGACGGCGGAAATGGTGGGACACCTCCTGACCTTCCGAGCGGCAATAATGGCAATATGACACCTCCTAACGGCGGACAGGGCGGTACTCCTCCTAACATGGCCGGTATTGCAGCAACAAGCTCATATGAAGACACAATGACACATTCAGCGAGTGAAGCTTATGCAAATTACGTTTTACATATTACAAATCCTGGAACATATAGAATTTCAGGCGAATGGAACGGTCAAATTTGGGTGAACGTTGGCAAAAAATCAAAAGAGAGCGCAAAAGCTGTAATAATTTTAAACGGCGTTACTGTAAGTTGCGATGTTGCTCCGGCGTTTGTAATTCGTAAAGCTTATGAATGCGACGTTAAATTTAATGACACTGAAATTTCAAAGGACGCTTTGCCTTCATTTGATGCAGGTGCAGAAGTTACAGCAAATGCAGGCGCAAAAATTATTTTGGCTGATGACACCGTAAATAATTTCACAGGCTCAAACGTCTATAGAATTTTATCTGGTTCTGGAGATGTTGACGATATTATTAAAAGTTCTGCCAGCAAAAATGTAGTTATTAACGGTTCAAACATTGACTATCAGAAAAAGTTATACAAAATGGACGGCGCGTTTTATTCGTTTGTCTCAATGGTAATCGGCGGCGAAAGCTTAGGGACAGGCGTTTTAAATATCACGTCAACGACTTACGAAGGCTTAGACACTGAATTACATTTAACAGTTGACAGCGGAGTTATTAACGTTACAGCCCCCGACGACGGGATTAACGTCAACGAAGATTACACTTCAGTATTCACACTCAACGGCGGAACTCTTAGCGTAACTTCAACAGGAGCGGACGGCATAGACTCCAACGGTTACATTGTTCTGAACAAAGGCACGTTAAATGTTTCAACAGCAAGTGAGAGCGGCCCAGAAGGCGCATTAGACAGTATCTTTGATGATTATCCGCAGCTTGGTATAGAGGGAATTTATCAAAGTGATGATGTTGTTTATAACTACACACCGTACACAAGTTCAAGCAGTCAACAGCAACAGCAACAGGAAACCGAGATAACGCCCAACGACACGACAGTTGAAACCTATGACAGCATTGAGGATTTAATTGGCGATTTGAGTTCAAGTGCTGAAGTTGGAACGATTACTGTTAATGGCACGACTACAACCGTTGTTATCGATACTGTTACAGACAACGAAGTAAAAATCGTTGACGACGGCGGAAGGACAAGAACAGTTAGCGAAACCGGCAGCACATTCACACTTGACGGCGATGTGTGCACATTCTCGGGAATTAAATAATTTTTGAGGAATATTCAGGCTAAAAAATTTAAAGGGAGTTTGAGTTTAAAAGCTCGCTCCCTTTTTTATATTGCTATTTACTTTCGGGATATGGTGCTAATTCTAATAATCGTTTGTCCGTGTCTTCAAATGTTGTGTGGTCTTCAACGCGTTGCGATAAAAAACCTCTTACTTCTTCTAAATGCTCTAATGCCCAATCTACTTTTATATTTGCTCCGGCTTTGTATGCTCCGATATTAACTAAGTCTTCGGCTTCGGCATAAGTCGCTAATAAATCTCTAACCCGTCCAGCCGCGTCTAAATGTTCTCTTGAAACTAACGCAGGCATAACACGGCTAACGCTGTCTAAAACGCTAACTGCTGGATAAAAATTTCGTGCGGCTATCCTTCTTGATAAGACTATATGACCGTCCAAAATACCCCTGACTGTATCAGCAACAGGCTCGTTCATATCATCACCATCAACAAGCACCGTATATATTCCCGTTATGCTTCCTGTTTCACCAGCTCCGGCACGCTCTAATAATCTCGGCAGCATTTCAAAAACTGAAGGTGTGTAGCCGCGCGTTGCTGGAGGTTCACCAATAGCAAGCCCGATTTCACGTTGAGCACGGGCAACACGGGTTACAGTATCCATCATTAACAAAACATCTTTGCCCTGGTCTCTGAAATATTCGGCGATAGCGGTTGCTGTCATTGCTGATTTTAAACGAATTAAAGCCGGCTGGTCTGAAGTCGCAATTACTAACACTGAACGTTTTAAACCCTCTTCACCTAAATCACGCTCAATAAATTCACGAACTTCACGGCCACGTTCGCCAACGAGTGAGATTACGTTTATATCAGCAGTCGTGTAACGAGCCATCATTCCTAGTAAAGTACTTTTGCCAACACCTGAACCCGCGAAAATTCCTATACGTTGTCCCTTGCCTAGCGTCAGCATTCCGTCAACAACACGAACACCAACCGAGAGCGGCGTATCAACCATTTTGCGGCGTAAAGGGTGCGGAGGCGTTGCATATAACGGGTAAAAATCTTCTGCTTCAATCGGGCCTTTGTCATCTATCGGATTTCCTAAACCGTCAAGCACTCGTCCTAATAAAGCATTTCCAACTGGAACAGACAGCGGTCTATTCGTCGAAACAACATCACAGCCAGGCCCGACCTCCTGTAAAGCTCCTAAAGGCATCAGCAAAACACGGTCTTCTCTAAAACCAACGACCTCAGCATTTAATTCGTGTGAGCCGTCGCGAAAGCATATATGACATAAATCACCAATTTTAACGTCCGGCCCTTGAGATTCTGCGACTAAGCCAACAACTTGAACAATTTTCCCATTAACTTTAACTAATGGTATCTGTAATAAATCCGTAGCAAAAAGTTGAAATAAGTTAGGCTCATTTTTCTCAAGTTCAAGATTTTTTTCGGGGTCAACTAATAAACCTGCTTCCTCCGTCAAATCTTCTTGAGCGTCTGAATTTTCAGGTGCGTTTAAATTTTCCTGAGCCTCTAAATTTGCGATTGCCTCTTCAGTAGCAGGCGTGTATACGGATTTCGATTTGCGGTTTTTACGAACTACTTTATTTTTGGGGGGCATGATTATTTATCTTTCTTCCTTACCGACTTGCTTGAAAACATCATCAACAACGCTTTCAACTTGGCTCATTTGAGTTTTCCAGCGCGCGTCATAAACTCCTAAGCCCGTCTCGACAATACAGCTGCCTTTTTCAACGCTCGTATCCGGTTTTAATTCTAATCTCTTAACGCCGCGTAAAACTTCTTGAAATTTTGTGTCTATTTCGCTCTCTAAATATTTTAAATCATCGGGTGAGACGTAAATTAAAATTTGGTTCTTGTCGCTCAAACGTGTAAGCAAATCCATTAAAACATTGTCTATTGTATCGGGATTTAATTCGACTTGCCTTTTCAGCATTCGATTTAACATTTCCGTCCAAACACGAATTAAGCGCGGCTGATTTAAATTTACAAGATTTGCAAAACTCTCCTCTAATTTTTTTCCGGCGTTATCTATGACTTGCACTAAGTCTGAAAATTTCTCGAGATATTCATTTTCAATCTCTTCACGCGCTTTAATTAGCCCTTCTTTATAGCCGTTGTCAAAGCCCTCGTCATGACCTTTAATCCTGGCTTCATCGGCGGCCTTTTTTGCGTTAGCAGCTGCGTCAGCCTCTATTGCTCTTTTACGGCTCTCATAATCCATTTTTACGCCGTTAATTTCGCTTTCAAGCTTATTTTTTGCTTCGGTCAGCTCCATATTTCTAACTTGCTCGTTGCTTAATTTTTCGGTGAGCATAGCAATTTGAGCCATAATCTCTTTATCGGGTTGAGCCGGTTTAATTTCGATTTGCTGATTTTGTGATTGAGCTTGTGAATTTGAATTTAAATTTAAATCTTGGGGCTGTGAATTATTTGCACTATCAACAGAATTTGCCTCCGGCTGTGTTAATTCCGGCTCTATCATTCCGATTTTCACAGTCTGAGGCAATAACTTAACCGCATGTAAAACACGACGGCGCATTGAAACGCTAGACAACGAGTTCGTCTCCTCCGCCCGTCGCAATGACAATTTCGCCCTGCTCTTCCAAACTCCTTATGACGTTGACGACTTTTTGCTGTGCTTCCTCAACATCTTTTACACGTACAGGCCCCATAAAGTCCATGTCTTCCTGTAACATTTCAGCCGCACGTTTAGACATGTTTTTAAAGAATTTAGTTTTAAGGTCTTCACTAGCACCCTTCAAAGCAAGGCTAAGCTCCTTCATATCAACTTCACGTAAAACGCGCTGTAACGACCTGTCATCAAGGCGCATAGCGTCTTCAAATACAAACAAGCGTTTTTTAATCTCTTCGGCAAGTTCGGGGTCGTTCTCTTCTAAGTATTCCATAATATTGCGTTCCGTTGCTCTGTCTGTACTGTTTACAATCGCAACAACAGCGTCAATACCTCCGGCAACTGTAAAGTCTTGACCCATTACAGAACTCAATTTACGTTCAAGCACGCGCTCAACCTCCCTCAAAACTTCGGGCGTAATTCTGTCCATGTTCGCAATTCTTTTCGTAACATCGGCTTGCATAACAGGATTTAAACCGCTTAAAATCAAGGCCGCTTGTTGAGGTTCAAGATATGACAAAATCAAAGCTATAGTCTGCGGGTGTTCATTCTGAATAAATCCTAAGATTTGCGCCGCGTCTGTATGTCTCATGAAATCAAAAGGCTTAACCTGTAAACTCGCTGTAATCCTGTCTAAAAGACTTTGAGCACGTTCAGGGCCTAATGCTCTCTCTAAAACATCACGGGCATAATCAACACCGCCGCGCGCCATGAACTCACGAGCCATTAAAATCTCTTGAGCTTCTTTTAAAACTTTTAATTTAATATCCGGCGGAACTTTGCGTAAATTTGCTATCTCAAGAGTAATAGTCTCAATCGTAGCGTCATCAAGTTTTTTATAAACTTCGGGCGCAATATCACTCCCCAAAGAGACAAGCAAAATAGCAGCCTTCTCACGCCCCGTTAATTCTTTATTGTCTTTTTTATCGGCCATGAAAAAATATTCACCTCTTTAAAAATTATTCGCTTGATAACCATTCATTAACAAGATTTGCAATCTCTTCAGGATGATTTTTAGCGTAAGCCTTCAACTGCTCTTCTAAGACCGCCATTTCACCCTGGAACGCTAATAAATCAGGCGAAGTGAGCATCTCTTGAATTGTCGGGACTTTACGTGCTTCAGCTTCAATTTCCTGAACAGCAAGCTGAGCGCGGCGGCGACGTAACCACCAGAATAATAAAGCTAACGCGAATAATAATACAAAGAATATCGCAACACCACCCGTAATAAGCCTTTGCATTCTGTCGCGTCTCATCTCTTCGGCCATGTTGTCCATAAACGCAGTTGAGAATTTCATAGCACGAACAACTAATGTGTCGCCCCTTTGAGGATTTAAGCCTAACGCTGAAGAAATAACTTCTTTTAAGCCTTCAACTCGTAAATCATCAATATCGCCGTTTTTATCATCGATTAAGACTGATGCCGACATTCTACGAACTCCGCCAGGTGTAACAACTTGGTCGCCTTTTCTGGTCGAAATTTCGTAGTTAGTCGTTGCGTTAGATTTATTGTAATCGCTTTCAGCAGTCGAAGCGTTAATCGCATATCCTGGGATATTTGTCGTTGTTCCGGGTGTGCCGTCAACGGGTTGGCTTTGACCGGTATAGCTCTCTTCCGTACGCTCCGTACTTCTTGGAACTCCCGTACCTGTTTCAGGATTTGGCGTGTACTCGATATAAGAGTTTGTGCGTTTGTCAAAATCGAGTTCAACTTTTACACGAACTACAGCACTGCCGGGTCCAAAAACATGTTCAAGCATTAGCTTTACTTTACGCTCTAACTCGTTTTCATGCTGGCGTTCTAATTCCCGTTGAACACTTGTAATAGCGTTTTTGCCGTCCTGAGTGTACAAAATCATGCTGTCTGAAACCATATCCGACAAAATATGGCCGTTCGTGTCAACAACAGTAACTTCCGCAGGGTCTAAACCGTCAACACTGTGCGCAACTAAATGAATAATCGCTTTAACTTGATTAGCCCCTAAATTAGCACCGTTTTTTAATTGCAATAATACCGAAGCTGTCGAAGGTTTTTGCTGTTCTAAAAATAACCGCTGTTCTGGAATAACAACCTGGACGCGCGCGCTGTCAACCTGTGCCATTCTTGAAATCGTACGAGCTAATTCGCCCTCAATAGCACGAATATACGAAATTCTTTGCTGAAATTCGCTCATGCCCATTTTTGAGTCGTCGAAAATTTCAAAACCTGTGCTCCCGCCTTTGGGCAATCCCATTTGAGCAAGTGTTAATCGGGTCTCATAAAGTGAGCTTGCGGGAGTTAATATGGCATTAGCTGAAGGGTCGATTTTATATTGAATATTATTCTCACGTAAATAATCAACTATGGCGGCTTGGTCTTCAACTTCTAATCCTGCAAATAACGGCTCAAAATCTGTCCTGCCTGTGAAAAATATTAGTGCGCCCAAAATCCCTAATACTATTAAAGCTGCGGCTATGATTGAAATTTTTTGCCAGACTTTTAATGCATTCCAGAACGTTAAAAAAGAACTCCACCAACGCTGTAACATTTCCATAATGATTTCTTATTTCCTGCCGAAATTCTAGCCTGTAATTCGAGATAAAGCCTGATAAGCGTCGAGAAATTTATTGCGCACTTCCATTAAAAGCCTCAATGCATTATCCGCTCGCGACGTAGCCAAAACTACTTCAGAAATATCATCAACATCACCAATCGAAAGATCTCTAATTTTTTTATCAGCCTCAAGCTGTAAATTATTAACCTGCTTAACTGATTGCGTTAATATATCTTCAAATGACAGCTTCGGAGCTTCTCCCTTCAAGTACGCTGGAGGAGTATTGCTGTGATAATAATTACGTTCATACTCTCCATAAACTTTGCGTGCTCTATCCTGTCCGTACTTTTTGCTTAAATCTATTAACAGGCTATCCATTAAAAAAATTGCCTCCATTCTGAAATTTTTAATTGCTCCGTAGTTGCTGGTGTATTTAAAAATACATGTACAAATTTTAAAAAATTTAAACCCCAAATTAACATTAAAATTTTACACCAACACAAAATATCTGGCAGGGTTAATTTTCAAATCATCTAATCTTGTATAAATCGGCATATAAACCGCCAACTTTAATCAAACTTTCGTGCGTCCCTTCTTGAATAATGCGGCCGTTCTCAATCACAAGTATTCTGTCAGCTTCACGTATCGTCGATAACCTGTGAGCAATTATAAAAGATGTTCTGCCTCTCATTGCTTGGTTTATTGCTTTTTGCACTTGACGTTCAACAGCCGCGTCTAACGATGATGTTGCTTCGTCCAAAATTAAAATTTTGGGGTCTCGAATTATCGCTCGTGCTATGGCTATTCTTTGACGCTGGCCGCCTGATAAAGTTACACCGCGCTCGCCGATTTCAGTATTATATTTTTCAGGCAAACTCTCTATAAATTCTCTAATGTCCGCAGTTTCAGCCGCCTGAATAATTTTATCAATGTCGTAACTATTTTCATCAAGCCCGTAAGCAATGTTAAACGCAACGCTGCCCTTCATTAAAACGCACTCTTGAGGAACTATTCCAATTTGACGGCGTAAAGATTTTAATTCGATTTCACAAACGTCCTGACCGTCAATTAAGACACGCCCTTTATTGGGAGTGTAAAAGCCCGGAATTAAATCAGCTATCGTAGATTTTCCAGAACCGGTAGGGCCAACAAGTGCTATCTTTTCGCCTGGAGTAACCTCAAAATTTATATCGTGCAAAATCTCTTGGCCGGAATTATATTCAAAACGAACGTGTTCAAATTTTACATGGCCGGTTAATTTTTTAATGGGCTTGCGGATTTTGTCACCGTCGCTCTCAATAGGCAAATCTAAAATTTCAAAAATCCTTTCTGATGCGGCTAAACCTGTCTGTAAATCTCCCATTTGATTCATAACTGAACGTATCGGCTGAACCATAAATGCTATATAACCAATGAACGAAACGAGTTCGCCAGGTGTTAAATTACCGTTAATAACACTGCGGCCGCCTAACCAAAAAACTAATGCTAACGCGCAAATTAAAAATACTTCAATCCCGCCCGCAAAAATTCCCTGTATCGAAACTGAATTTAATAAAGCATTATAATTTTTTCGATTGGCATTTTTAAAACGCTCTAATTCCATATCTTCAGTTGCAAACGAACGTACAACACGAATTGCCGAAAAAGCCTCTTGAGCTGTTGCCGTTATATCCGCTAAATTCTCCTGAACACGATGACCGACCTTTCTTAATTTTTTAGACGCAAACGAAAGCATAAAAGCTACCGCCGGCAAAATTAAAATTATCAGGCTCGTTAATTTCCAGTTGATGTAAAAAATAAATAACAGCATTCCTAAAAATGTCATCGCGTTAAAAGCTATATCAACTAACGCTCCGGAAGCTAAACCCTGCAAAATCGCTACGTCGTTCGTAATCCGGCTCATTAACTCACCAATTCGGGACGCAAAAATCTTTTTGAGCGAAATCCTTTGCATATGGTCATATAATTCAATTCTTAAATCCATTACGACACTCTGTCCGGCTTGGTTCATTAAATATTTTTGCCAATAGGTTGTAATCGCTTTTAATCCAAAAATTAAAATTATCGCCGCACAAATTAAATTCAACATGAACGTATTCCGCGATATTAAAACATCGTCAACAACGCTTTTAAATAAATACGGCGGCAAAACATTTAATCCGGATGACAATAACATAAAAAACACGGCCATAAACAATTTGTTTTTATGCTTGACCGTGTAACTTAATATACGCTTAATTGGTGATTTAGTTTTTAATTTATTCATATTTTTAAAATTTATTATTTGGCTGAAATGATATCGCATAGTCTTCCGGCTGCTCCGCTTTCACCCGATAAATTTAATAATTCATTGCGTGTCCTTTCGAGCTGTTCAGGGTTGCGCAAACTTTCGTAAATCTCTTCGGCTGCGTCTTCCGGTGTAATATCTCCGTACATCTCATTTAAAATTTTGTGTTCAGCAATTCTGTTCGGCAGAGCTATCACTCCGTTCCAACGCTTTATCGTTCTTTTCAGCGCAAATTTTTTAATCGAACTTCCTAAAATTGGCACATTCCCTAAAATTCCAGCTAAGCCCCCAACAGGAATTAACTCAATAAATTTTTCAGGAGCTACAACTAAACCGGGCAAACCGCAATGCATTAACTCAAAATTATTCGTTCCGGGTTGTGTCAATGCGTAATCAGCCTCAATCATTGCCGCGCCTGCTCCTGAACGAACAGGATTTAAGCCGGCTTTTTCCCAGTCTTCAAACTCATTGACGGGCATAAATTGCGAAAATAACGTCCTAATTCTTACGTTCGGAACTTTTTTAACAAGCAGTTTTTTGACAACTAAGAGCCAATCTAACGCCGCACGCCTGATTAAAGGTCGACTGCCAGGGAAAAATAATAGTCTCGGAGAATTTTCGATTTTAGGCCAATCCCACGAGCTAATTTGTTCGGGTGTTTTATCAAGTTCGAGAGCGTCTTTGACTAAATCTCCGATTGCCTCTGATTTTGGAATTTTACGCGCTTGTTGTTCGTATGCTGTTAAAATTTTTGCGCCGGTCGGAATTTTTCTAGCTCCGTACGTATAACATGCTAACGGAACGTTTGCGGTTTTTGATAAATGCATTCCAAAAATCATATCGCCGCCAAGTTGTACAACATAATCAGTCCGTTCGTTATTCATATCACGCCAAATTCTAGCTGCTCCCGCTGGCCCTTCGAGTTTATCAACACCAAGCAACGAGGCCGCTTCGCGTTCATGACCTGAAGCAAATTGACACGGTAAAAGCCATAATGAAACGGAATGCCCTCTTTTGCGTAATTCCATTGCTACTGGCCGCGCCCATCCCCATAATTCGCCAGGCCCATTCGTTAAAATGCTCACTCGCAAAATTATTTACACACCTTGTTTAAAAATTTTTAAAATTTACATTCCCATAAGACCATTTAAAAGATTTTCCGTCATAACGCCGTCGCCTTTATTATTGCTATTGCTGTTATTGATAGGAATATTTAACTCGCCAACGTCATTATCAGAAACGCCCAATGCTTTTCTAACGATATTATTTACGTTATTTTCAGACGATAACATATCAATACTAACTTTCATAATATGCAGCATTCTGGCCATATTCGTCATTATTTCAAGTGAGTTGTGAGGGTTCAAAGCAATAAATTTCTCAAGCTCTGAACGGCTAATCCTGAGCAATAATACTTCACTATAAGCAACAACAGTATAAAGAGCAGGCTTGCCGGTTAATAATGAAAATTCGCCGAAAGTATTATTCTGTTTCAGACTTCCGAAAACGATTTCGTCTTTTTGACCGTAATTAAGATAACAAATTACTCGGCCTGAAATAATTTTATACATGTCGGAATTATCGTCGCCCTCATGCAAAATTACATCTTCGGCCTGATAACGTAACATTCTTGCGTGGTCGATATTCATCGTTAATTTTTTAATATCGTCTTCCGCTACGGTGTCCAATTTAATTTTTGCCGTGAAGTTGCGTGATATAGGCTCTGTATATTTTGTCAGGCGCATATAAGTTTCAGACGGAACGATTAAAATTAACATGATATTCGCTTTTAAAAGTTCACGTTCAGCAAATCCTTGTAACGACCTCGTAAAAAGGGAATCGCGCTCACATAAATTTTCAAAATCATCAATGACTACGACTGTGCGGTTACCTTTGGATTCGCTCCTGATAAATTCAAAAGCTTGGCTCCAGACACCGAATGCATCACGGCTATGGTCATTATAATGTTCACGAACCATCAACGAAAATTTTTGTAAATTAGTTCTTGCCCGTTCTTGAGTGGCCATAAAAAATATGTTCTCTTTTTTCTTGCAAAATTCCTCGATTAAAGTCGTCTTACCGATACCCTTATCACCGCCGACTAAGACTATCGCTAAACCATTACCGTTATATTTATAAATACGTTCAAGCTTTTCAAGTTCGTGGTCGCGTCCGATAAACATTTAAGATATTGCCTCCGTTCAAAAATATGCGAGTTTAAATTATTTCGGTAGGCTTTAATATAGCATTATCGTTTAAAAATTCATATGCTTTCGCTTGATATCATGCCTATATTAGTTTTTAAGACTTTTAACATCTTGGCCATGTTGGTCATTATCTCAAGTGAGTTAGCCGCATTCATCGTTATAAATTGTTCAAATTCGCTCCGGCTGATACGTAATAATAATACTTCGCTGAACGCCACAACTGAATAAATCTCCGGCTCTCCCGTTAATACAGAATATTCGCCGAAAGTATTCTCCTCTTTTAAGCCGCCGACAACGAGTTCATCTTCTTTGCCCTGATTTAAATAACAGACGGCGCGTCCCGAAATTATTTTATAAACATCTGTATTTGTTTCGCCCTCTTTTAAAATCACTTCGTCGGCTGAAAATCTCAACATTTTTGCTTGATTGACGTTCATTGTTAATTTTTTAACTTCGTCTTCAGGAAGTGTATCAAGTTTTATTACGGCTGTAATATTTCGTGTGATTGCATGTTCGCCGTCAAGAATTTCCCTGCATGAATTTACATTACCTGAAATTATTAACATGATATTGCTGCTTAACAAATCGCGTTCGATTGATGTCTGCAATGATTTAGCGAAGGCCGGATTTCTATCAGTCAAATTATGAAGGTCATCAATGACGACGATTAAACGTTTATTCTGTGATTTTTCAGCCATATAAGTAAACGCGCTTCCCCACGAAGCAAATTGTTCAGTTGAATTATCATCATAATGTGAACGGACGAGAGCTGAAAATTTTTTGAGAGACACAACGCTGTTTTCTGGTGGAGCTATGAAAAAAATATTGTTCTTGCGTTTGCAAAACTCTTCGATAAAAGCTGTCTTGCCTATGCCAGGTGCGCCGGTTACAAGAACGGTGTAAAATCCGCGCTGGTTATAAATTCTTTCGAGCTGTTCTAATTCTTTATCGCGTCCAACAAACATTTTTAAAAACGCCTCCGATAGAGATAAATATATAAAAAATAATTAAGCAAAAATATAACACACGCTTTTAAAATTTATGGGATATTATAAAATTCGTTTGTATCTCAAAATTTTTCAAGGAGGATAGTTTTTAAATTATGAGCAAAAAATTTTTAAGCACGATTTTGATTTTTATATTTGCATTTGTGAATAACCCTACGGCTGAAGCCGGTTGGACTGATTATTTTACGGAAGGTTGGGAAGCTATGAGCAATTACGTTACGGGGTGGTTTTACTCGTCCGAAGATGAAAAGCCTGAAGATGAAAACGTAAATCAAAATTCTCAAAATCAAGAGCCTATTTCAGATTACATCGCCTCAGATTGGGACAAGCTTACAAATTCATTGACAGGAGCTTTAGCAAGACGAGACAACCAAGAAAATTTGCCCTCTAGCGCGTGGTTTGGCGAAGACCAAAAATCAAATGCCAAAAAAATAAATCAACTTATGGACGCGGCATTAAGCATTTTAATTCAGGGCAACGCCATTAACATTCGTAAAGAAGCTAACGACTTACGCAACAAAATAACAGCTTTACGAATTGAACTCGATGACACACGCAATAAACGCATTACCGCACCTGAAAGCAGCATGCTGCCGGGAAGATTGACGCGCACAAAGGCTGATAAACAAATTGAACACTTAGAACTCGAAATCAAAGAGAACGAAGAATTATTACAGGAGATTAACGCACGTTTAATCGACGCTATGAAAGAGATTGGCCTTGAGCTTGACGAACAGCAGATTGAAATTTTATTAAACTCCGTAACAGGCGATGACTTATTAAATAACACGGTAATATTCTCAAACGTTAAGAGCGTCGTTACAAAGCTTGAGGACTTAGCGAAGAACGATACAAGTTTTGAAATTAACAAGCGTTACACGGGAATGTATTTAATTTTGAACGAGCTTTTAATTTACACACAACAGGGCTTGCTCCAAAAGATTGAGGCCGAATATAAACCGAGAATTAACGCGATTGTAACAGAAGCCGCTAAATTACGTGATGACGCAAAAGCAAGAAGTACTAATAAACAATATTCACAAGCTCAACGCTCAGGTTTTAAAATGAACGCGGAAGCGAATGATTTAACGGTACGTGTCGGAAAG
Organism: uncultured Synergistales bacterium; assembly: GCA_905233645.1. Classification (GTDB taxonomy): domain Bacteria; phylum Synergistota; class Synergistia; order Synergistales; family Aminobacteriaceae; genus JAFUXM01. Next base: position 57,979 of record CAJODZ010000002.1, read on the forward strand.
TTGTACATTGATTTATTAAACTCACAGCGTAACGGTATCGTTGACAGCATTAAAAATTTAAGTCTCAACCGTGATTTAGCAGAAAGCACATATAAAACGGTCAGGAGTTCTGGTGAGTTGCGTAATTTAATTCATTCGGGCTTAAATGTTTTTGATAACGTTAATGCGTTAGCAATGCCTCAGTTAAAAATTTTTGAAAATCAAAATCTGCGTCATGAATTTGAAGAGATTAACAAGCGTTTAAAAATCAAGGAGGTTGAATAAATAAAAATGGCGTGTAACCATGATTGCGAACACTGCGCCTCAAATTCCGGCTGCGGTGAAAATGTAAATGCGCGTGAAAATTTTGCAGAGCGTCCTTTGCCGGAAAACAAGATTAAAAAAGTTATAGGCATCGTAAGCGGTAAAGGCGGTGTCGGAAAATCTTTAGTAACAGGATTATTAGCCGTATCTATGCGCAAGAAAAATTATTCTGTTGGAATTTTGGACGCGGATATTACAGGGCCTTCAATTCCAAAAATGTTCGGTATAACACAAAAGGCCATGTCCGACGGGATATCAATGTTACCTGCGGTGAGCAAATCCGGCATAAAAATAATGTCAATGAATATGTGTTTACCCGATGAGAATGACCCAGTTGTATGGCGGGGGCCTGTGCTTGCTGGAGTTGTAAAACAATTTTGGAACGAGACGGGCTGGGGAGCATTAGATTACATGTTTATAGATATGCCGCCTGGAACGGGAGATGTGCCATTAACAATTTTTCAGAGCATACCCGTCAACGGAATAATAGTCGTAACAACGCCGCAAGATTTAGTAAGCATGATTGTGAACAAGGCTTTAAAAATGGCGGACTTAATGAACATTCCTGTGCTTGGCCTAGTCGAGAACATGTCATATTTTGAATGTGATAATTGCGGCAAGAGGCATTATATTTTTGGCAAGAGCGATTATTCAAAAACGGGCATTGAGAAAATTTCGGAGTTACCGTTAAATTTAAATCTTGCGAAATTATGTGATGCCGGCGAAATTGAAAGCTATGACACCGAAAATATTTTGAGCGAAATGATTTCAGCTTTGAGCTAAAATCGAAAATCTAAGTTATAATATTTTGCATTGAAAGACAGTCCTTTGAAATTTAGGGGGACTGTTATTTTTTGCAACTACGTTTACAACTACAAAAAGCCTTAAAAAATTTAGCAACCGTAAATTTTTACAAGAATTTTTAAAAAAACAAAGTGTTAAATTTTTTATGAGCGTGTGAATTTTAAATTTATTTATAAACTTCACTACGATGAGCAATCTCAAGCACTAAAATTATTAAGACGTTGTCTTGTATTTCGCATATTATTCTGTAATCACCAACTCTATAACGCCATTGTCCTTTGCGATTTGCTGTTAACCCTTTACCTCGCGTTCTAGGGTCTTCCATGTCGATTAATTCGTCAATAAATTTTTCTATACGTTGCCGTATTGTCTTATCGAGTTTTTTTAAGGCAATTTGTGCGTTCTTGTGAATGCTAATTTTCCAAGCCATTTAATTCAGATTTTGCAAAATTCCAATCTAAAACACTCATTTCATCGGCACTAACTTTAGCTGAAATTTCCGCTCCAGTATCGCTGTCTTCAAAATATTCATCGAGTAAACCTAACGCTAAATTTTCAGGAGGTTGCTTCATTTCTAAGCTCCAAGCGTTAATACGTTTTTGCAATTCCGGTGTTAAATTTAAAATTATTTGCGGCATTATAAAAAACACTCCTGCTAAAAAATTTTTATATGATTTTTAATTTTAAACGCAAATTCAAAAAACCGCCCTGCAAATTTCACAAGACGGCTTTTATAAAAATTTATTGCTTCAAAATTTCAATCTTCTGCTTTACATAATCTTTGACGGCCTGAATACCTAATAAACCGTATTTTTTAGGGTCGTATTCATGCGGGTGTTCGGCCATGTGAGATTTAATCCCGTTCGTAAATGCAATTCTTAAATCAGTGGCAAAATTTAATTTACAAACTCCAAGCGCAACGCTCTTTTTAATTAAATCATCTGGAACGCCCGAAGTGCCGTGCATAACTAACGGAATATGCGAAATTTTTTCATGAATGCGTTTTAATAAGTCCAAATCTAATTTCGGCGTGCCTTTATAAACTCCGTGTGCTGTACCGATACTCACTGCTAAAAAATCTACGTCCGTCTGTTCTACAAAATTTAAGGCTTCGTCGGGGTCAGTATAATTTTTTTCGTTAGGGTCATCATCAATTTTTCCGCCCACTCTCCCTAATTCAGCCTCAACAGGAATTTTTGACGCATGACAAATATCAACGATTGATTTCGTGAACGCAATATTCTTTTCATAATCTAATTTGCTGCCGTCAATCATAATCGACGTAAAACCAGCTCTGAACGCCTCAACAGCAATTTTAAAATCAGTCCCGTGGTCTAAATGACAGGCAACAGGAATTTTTACACGTTCGGCAGCAGTTTTTATGCACGCGAATAAATAATCAAGTCCGGCGTATTTTATAGTTCTTGGCGATACCTGAATAATAACCGGCGATTTTAATTCATCTGCGGCTTCTGAAACGGCAATTATCATTTCTAAATTTTCAACGTTAAAAGCTCCAATAGCATATTTATTCTTGAGAGCGTCGTTTAACATTTCATTCGGTGTTACTAACATTTTATTAAAAATTCACGCTCCCTGAATTAAATTTTTACAGCACTGTTATAAACATCTACAACACGCGCAACATAATCATATACAAGCGAACGGGCATCATGTTTTAAAATTCCGGCTCTTAATTTTTCATATTGGACGGGCATAAATTGTTTTAATAATCCTGGAATTAAACGCTCAAAACTTTTATCGATATTAGCAAATAATTTGTTAATCGAGTTTTTGACTTCGGGCAAATTTAAATAATATCTGCTTCGGTCGGAATAACTATATTTACGTGCTAACTTTTTCTCATATTCCGAGCCGTGATAATAATTTTCCCAGTGTTTAGGGTGACGCAACATCTCATTTTCAAGAGTGTCAATAAAATTCGCTTTTTCGGAATTATTTTTTAATAACTCGTTTTCAATCATGCTTAACGCAAATAATCCCTCACGTAATGCAAATGTCAAAGCGGGGCCGACTTTCAAAATTTTTACACCGTCTTCAACCATAAGTTTTAAATTTTCCGGTGTCTGATAATCCGTCGAATGACCTTCAAAAACAAGATTAGGATAATTTTTCAGAACGGCCGTTAAATTTTTAGCTTTATCGCGTTCGTAAGCATGTATATTTTTATCTCCGAACTCTACACCAGGCTGCACGACCACTCCGATAACGTCATCAAATCTATTTTCGAGGCCGTAATTTTTAAATTGCGTTTTATAAGCGTTAATAGTGTTTTCAAATTCTTGAGCCGTTGTAATTTGTAATTCATCGTTTTGATTTTGAACGCCGCCAGGAATTGGGACTTCACTGCCGATTATATAAACTGGTCTAATTTCGTGAGGGTTTTGCTTTAATAAATCTTGATAAGCATTTTCGCAAGCCTGGAACAAAATTGCTCCACGTTCGGCAATAATATCATCGCTTAATTTTTCGTTAGGGTTATCGTCGGCGAGCTTCATGCTAGTATCCAAATGAATTTTTTTAAAACCGGCCAAGACACATAATTTAACGAGTTCAGAAGCGTTAGACATTGCCTCTTTAGAATTTAAGTGCGACCAAACTAACGGCCCCATGTGGTCTCCACCGATAATAATTTTTTCGCGGGGGAATTTAAATTTATCAGCTATTGAGAAAATATAATCCCTGAATTTTTCTGGCGTAAGACCTGTATAACCGCCGAATTGATTTATTTGATTAGCTGTACCTTCGATTAAAACGGGTATTTTAGAATTACGCGAATGTTCAAAAATTGCTTCGATAACAATTTCATTAGCGCAACAATAAGACGGAACGCCGCCATTTATTTTACGTAACGGGTTATTCAATTTTAATACTGCCTCCTAAAAAACTTCGTTCGTTAAATAATTATAAGCGCGTCTGATAGTTTTCTAAAAAATTTAAAATATTTACGCTCCGAACATAGATTAAAAAATTAACTATCTTTGCTCAAAATAGGGCAGTTATATAGAGCAGTATTTGTTAAAAACAATAAGCCTCCACTTTTTAAAGCGGAGGTGTATTTTTACCGCACATATATTTTTAGACGCGCTCTGTAACTATTTTAAAGCCTGCGTTATTTAATTCACGTTTAATAATTTCGATATGTTCAGCGTTTAAAGTCTCAAGGGCTAATTTTAAGAAGCAACTGTTTATAGCCATGTTCGTATCACCACGGTCATAATAGACAGAGACGACGTTTGCTCCGCAAGCCGCAATAATTTCAGAAACCTGTTGAAGCTGGCCAGGTTTGTCGACTAATTCAATCGTTAAATTAACATTGCGCGCGGTCATCACTAAACCTCTTGTTATGACACGGGACAAAATATTTACGTCAATATTACCGCCCGAAATTAAACATACTGTCTTTTGATTTTCGATTGGCAATTTATTAAACATAGCCGCCGCTACAGACACAGCCCCTGCACCTTCAGCTATTAGTTTTTGTCTTTCGATTAAGGCTAAAATTGCGGCAGCGATTTCATCTTCAGAGACGCAAACGATATCATCAACGTACTTAGAAATAATTTCAAAAGTTGTTTCGCCAGGATTTTTAACAGCTATCCCGTCCGCAAAAGTTGATACGCTTTCTAAAACTTCACGCTGATGATTTTTAAACGAATTAAACATACTTGGTGCGCCGGCCGCCTGAACGCCATAAACTTTAATTTCAGGCTTTAAAGATTTTACAGCAAAGGCAACTCCAGAAATTAAACCGCCTCCGCCAATCGGAACAATAATATTTTCAACGCCTTCAAGCTGGTCAAGAATTTCAAGCCCAATAGTCGCCTGACCTGCAATAACTTCGTCATCATCATAAGGATGAATGAATGTCGCACCTGTCTCATTAACGAGCTGTACGGCTTTGTCATGAGCATCATCGTAAGCCCCTTTGACTAATTCAACGTGTGCACCGAGCTTCTTTGTGCTTTCAACTTTCATAACTGGTGCGCTGTCCGGCATACAAATAGTTGCTGTAATTCCTTTTCGGGAAGCGGCTAACGCAACACCTTGAGCATGATTACCGGCTGAACAGGCGATTATTCCTTTTGATTTTTCTTCGTCGGATAATTTTGAAATTTTGTAATACGCTCCTCTTAATTTAAAACTTCCTGTAACTTGCAAATTTTCGGTTTTTAAAAAGAGCTTTGAATTTTCGCTAAGGTTGGGAGCAGCGATTAAATCTGTTTTACGTGCGCATTCTTTTAAAACGTAAGCGGCGTGATAAACTTTATCAAGTGTAAGCAAAATTATTAAATTCCTCGCTTTAAATTAAAAATATATTTAAAATTTGGTCTTGCCATTTGAATTATAATTATTGCATAAATTTTTAGGAGGATTTTTAAATGGCAGAAATAGCAGAAATGACAGTTGAAAAAATTGATTGGGGGCGTGCGCCTGCTGATACGGTTGTAGTAGCATCAAAAGAGGTTTTTTTACGCGATGTTGTTCAAACGATTTTAGACGGTTTTGAGACACCTGAAGACGTTATGAACGAATTAAATTTAAGTTCAGAAGATGACGGCGCAGAAAATATCCCTGAGATTTTAGAAGTATTCGTCCCTGTAATTAACGCATGGAAATCAGGCTCTTGCGGAATGGGTTGCGAGGGTTGTTCAGGAAGTTGCGGCGGTTAAATTTTCAGACACGAATTTTATTTGCTCCGTTTTAGGACGGGGCTTTTTTATTTTTTACAAGCATATTCACCGCGAATAAATTTTTTTAGTGCGTCCTGTTTTGCGTTCTTCTTTTTGTTTTTGATAAGCGTTCTCTAAAGCTTTTATAACTTCGTGAGCATGAATAGACCAAATTTTTTCGGCCATGCACGGTGGAAATTCAGGTTCTAAATCAATGGCGTTAATATTTTTAGGCCGCTTGTGAATTACAAATGCGTTGCCGTCGAATGAAATTGAAGAGCCGTCACTGAACGGTAAATATACTACGCTGTTATTCATGATTAAAATTTAAAAGGTAACTCGGCATTCATAATCATTGCGTCCTCACCGTCAGCATAATAATTCTTTTCAAGGCCGGAACGTTTAAAATTCATGCTTTTATATAATTCAATAGCCGGATAATTTGATTTTCTAACCCGTAATTTTAAACGCCTGAAACCTAATTCAAACGCACATTCTCCAGCCGCCGCTAATAATTGTGATGCAATACCTTTACGGCGGTAATGCAACGATACTAATAACGCCATTAAAACACTCAATCTATTTTCACGGCCTATAACAGCATATCCTAAAAGCGGAGCTTCTGTCGTCGTAGCAAAAGCCCCTATATAAGTAATCTCGTTATTAGAATTTACGCTCAAATCCTGTTTAATAATTTCATCAGGCCATGACCATTGAAGAGCGTTATTTATTTCGATGATGGCTGGTATATCTTTATGCGTCAAAAATTTAATTTCAGGCAAAAACAATTTAATTTATTCCTGATTTAAAAATTAAAAACCGCGATTTATCGTTTGAGTTCTGTCCGCACCAGTGCCAATTAAAACAATAGGTGTGTTCAAAGCGCGTTCAATATAATTTATATAACTCTTCGCGTTTTCAGGTAAATCATCAAAACTCTTGCAGCCTGATATATCATCGTTCCAGCCTGGCAATGTTTCATAAACAGGTTTGACCTCGCTTAAAATTCCTGTGTCGGTCGGCCAAGTTGTAATTTTGTCGCCGTTGTCCAATTCATAAGCTGTGCAGACTTTTATATCGCCCATGCCGCCTAAAACATCGAGCTTAGTTAATGCAATCACGTCCGCTCCGTTTAACTCGGTCGAATATTTTAAAGCTACCATGTCCAACCAGCCGCAACGTCTTGGCCTTCCTGTTGTAGCTCCAAATTCGCCGCCGTTAGTTCTTAATTTTTCGCCTGCTTCTCCAAAATCTTCTGTCGGAAAAGGCCCTTCACCTACGCGCGTCGTGTATGCTTTAACAACCGAGATTACACGTGTTAAATCATGCGGTGAAAGTCCTGTGCCTGTGAAAGCTCCAGCCGCAGAAGTTGACGAACTCGTAACGTATGGATAAGTCCCATGGTCAATATCAAGTAACGCCGCTTGCGCTCCCTCTAATAAAATATGTTGGCCGTCGTCGACAGCTTTACGTAATAAAGCGCGTGTATCATCAACATACGGAGCGATAGCATTACCCCATTTTCTGGCAGGCTCATAAATCTCATCAAACGCTAAAGGTTTTTGATTGTATAACTTTGTGAAAAGCTGATTTTTTTCCTCAAGAATATATGTCAAACGCTCGCGTAAAATATTTTCGTCTAATAAATCCTGAATACGTAAACCGGAACGCGAATATTTATCAACATAACAAGGCCCAATTCCGCGACCCGTTGTACCGATTTTACGACCTTTACCGCGCGCCTCTTCCTGTAATTTGTCCAACATTTTGTGATACGGCATAACTACATGAGCATGAGGACTTACGGCTAAACGCGCTCTGTCTTGGCCACGATTAAATAAGTCTGAAGTCTCGTTTAAAAATTGTTCCGGGTCTATGACTAAGCCGTTGCCTAAAATGCATAATTTTCCAGGATATAACATTCCCGACGGTAAAAGATGAAATACGATTTTTTGACCGTCTGCTATAACTGTATGACCGGCATTAGCTCCGCCCTGATATCTTACAAAAACATCAACATCAGCACCAGCAACGTCGACAACTTTGCCCTTGCCCTCGTCGCCCCATTGTGCGCCTACTAATAAATCTACACGTTTACTCAAAATTTTTAATACTCCTTTGCAAAAAATTTAAATTTAATTTTATCTTGGCCGTTTAACACTAACAGTTGATGATTTCGGCGAAGCCGGCAATTTCTTTTTAACCTCGTTTATTGCCGTCTGTAATTGAATATCCTCACTAATATTACGATTGGGTTCACCTTTAATCTCAACGTCAGGCTCTAAACCAATATGGTCAATTACTTTTCCAGAAGGCGTGTAATATCTGGCTATCGTTACGTAAACTCCTGAACCGTCCGTCAAATGGAATAACGTCTGCACAGAACCTTTGCCAAAACTTTTCTCACCAACTAATGTCGCGCGGTTTCTATCAGATAAAGCTCCTGCTACAATTTCTGAAGCCGAAGCACTCCCGCTGTTAATTAAAACAACCATCGGAACGTTCGTTAAATAGAATGAAGGCTCGACAAAATATTTCTCATTCGCACGCTCGTAACGCCCTTTAGTTTCAACAACGAGACCGTCTTTTAAAAACATGCTTGCAATTCTTACACAAACATCAAGCAAACCGCCGCCGTTATTTCTCAAATCTAAAATCATCGCGCGCGCGCCTTGTTTAATTAAATCTTTAACTGCGTCTCTAGCTTCGGTGTCTGTATTATGTTTAAACTGAGTTAATCTTAAATAGCCGATATCATCAGAAAGCATTTCGTAACGAACGCTCTTAATTTTTATAATCTCACGGGTGATTTTAAATTCTAATAACTCATCTTCGCCCTCACGCCTTACCCAAACAGTAACGCTCGTATCAGGTTCACCGCGTAATTTTTGAACAACCTGGTCTGAGTTCCAACCGATAACGACTTCGTCGTCAACTTTTACGATTTGGTCTTTAGGTTTTAAACCTGCCTTTTCAGCCGGAGAATCTTCCATTGGGCTTATTACTAAAATTTGACCGTCGCGCTCTCCGATATACATGCCTAAACCGCCGTAACGCCCTTCGAGTTCGACTTCGTCTTCTTTTAAACGTGAAGGTGTTACAAAGCGCGTATAAGGGTCTTTCCAGGCTTCGACCATTCCTTTAGCAGCACCATGCAATAAAGCTTCGTCTGTTGCCGGCTTATCTCCTGCGTCGACCTGATAATTTTCAATAATAAATTTAACTTGCTTTAACAGCCATAACGATTTTAAATTAAACGGCGAAAATTGTTCGATTTCATCCTCGTCAAATTCTGCTGCCGGAGCACTGCTCAAAATACCGTTATAACCAAATGTAAAACCGATAGCCGCTAAAAATATAAATAGAAAAATAAAACCTGACTTCTTAAATTTTTTCGTCAACTTGACTTTTGCACCTGCCTTTGAAATTACAAAATTATACTATCTTAAAATTAGCGTCTTAAAAAATTAAGCGGATTGATTGCGTTACCATTCCTGCGAACTTCAAAATGAAGACTGTAAACAGAATTTGTACCGGAATTTCCAACACGCCCGATTACCGTACCGGCTCTCACTCTTGTCCCTTCACGAACACCGCTTGACGCTAAATAACCGTAAACAGTCGAAATATTATTACCATGGTCAATTATTACGACTTGGCCAAAACCTTTTAACCAGCCTTTGTATAACACTTCACCGGCTGCGGCTGCTTTAACTTGAGTTCCGGCTGTTGCTTTGATGTCGATACCCGAATTAAAAATTTTAGTCTTAAACGTCGGGTGAACACGTGTCCCATAATGAGCGATGATATTTCCACGTACCGGCCAGTCAAGTTTTACGCTCGAATTTGAAATTTGAGGTGCTGGCTGTTCGTAAACATAACTTGAATTTAAATTTGAATTTGAATTTTTAGAACTTGATTTTTTCGCGGCAGTCCCGGAATTTTTTGAATTAACGCTGGATTTTTTAGAATTATTTTTCTGGCGAGTTAAAGCGTTAATTTTATTGCCGATAGCTTTTTGAGCAGCTTCTAATTCTTTTGCGGCGGCCAGAGCTTGTTTTTGTTCGGCCTGAACATTTTTTAAGAGGCTGTCTGTCTTTTTGATTGTCGAATTATATTCAGCGCGTTTTTTCTGCAATTCTTCTGTTTGCTGCTGAACTTGTTTTTTATTCTGTTCGAGCAAAGTTTTGGCGTTATTTAATTCAAATTCTTTGCGTCCTAACTCGTTTAACATGGCTTCATCTTCTTTGGCAAATATATTTAAAATGTAAGCCGTATTAACCACTTCATGAGCATTGCTTGACGAGAACAGAACATTTAAATTATTGTCAGGGTTATATTTATACATATCAAGCAAACGGCCTTTATAGTGTTCTAAAATCTCATTTATCGAATTATTAACGGACTTAATATTTTTATTGAGGCCGTCGACGGAATTTTTAAGCTTTGCGTTTTCCTTTTCAAGCTCCTTCATTTTAGCCTGAGAGTTATTAGCGTCGCGTTTAAGCTGAGTAAGTTGGGTTAGAAGTGTTTTAGATTGCTTTTCTTTAGTGCGTGCGATAGCGTTATAT
>CAJODZ010000002.1:68365-104432 GCA_905233645.1 uncultured Synergistales bacterium
CCCTGAGCTTTACGTTGGTCTCGAATTTTTTTATCGAGAGTAGCTGCTCCGGCCAAGTCAAGGCTTAACACTAAGATTAACAACGACACGAAAATTTTTTTGACACTCATAATAAAAAATACTCATCTCCGAAAAATTAAAATAACCCGTATATTTTAGCGCGTGAATTTACAAATATTACTCAGGCCAAAATTTAAATACGAATTTTTAAATGCTAAATAATTTTAAAAACAGCTCTAAAAAAATTTAACACTTTGTTTTTTGAAAAATATTTATAAAATTTTGCAGGAACAAATTTTTGAAAGGCTTTTTGTAGTTGTAAACGTAGTTGCAAAAATAACAGCTCCCAAATTTTTTAAGGGAACTGCTTTATGAAAAATATTATAACAAAATCGCTGTTAAAAATTTTAATCTAATCCGTCAAAAATTCTTTTGCCAAATATATTAAACTCTGAAAAATTTTTTAATCGCGTTCACTAATTCTTCCTGTTCAGAAAATTTTAATTCCGGGAAAATCGGCAACGCTAAAACTTCACTTGTTAATTTTTCAGCTTCAGGGAAATCACCAGCTTTATAACCTAAATATTTAAAACATGGTTGTAAATGCAAAGCCAATGGATAATAAACGCGCGTTGCGATATTAAGTCCGTCTAAATATTTCATTAACTCATCGCGGCGTTCATAAACTTTAATTACATACTGGTGATAAATGTGATAATTGCCTTCTAATTCGCGCGGTGTCGTTAAAAATTCTTCAAGTCCGCTTGCGGCGAATAAGATTTTATAATTGTCAGCTAATTTTCTGCGTTGAGCGTTCCAATTTTCCAAATGTTTTAATTTTATATCGAGAATTGTTGCTTGGATTGTATCAAGTCTGCTGTTAATTCCTACTTCATCATGAAAATATGTAGCTCCCGAACCATGAACGCGCAATTTTTTCAAACGTTCGGCTAAATTTTCGTCATGAGTGACGCACATTCCGCCATCACCGCAACCGCCTAAATTTTTTGTTGGGAAGAATGAATAACAACCGATCGCCCCCACCGTTCCGGCTCTTGTAATTTTCCCGTTAATCATTCTATGAGTTCCAAAAGCTTGCGCCGCGTCCTCAACGATTTTTATATTGCGTGCGTCTAATTCATTTTTAATATTTTCAAGCGGTGTCATTTGTCCAAATAAATGAACCGGCAAAAATATTTTTGTCTTAGCAGTAATTTTATCGACAACCTGATTTAAATTTATATTGTAAGTATCAGGCTCAACATCAACGAAGACGGGTTTTGCGCCCAGCCTTGCAATAGTTCCGGACGTTGCAAAAAAAGTGAACGGTGTTGTAATAATTTCATCGTCCGCCTTAACATCGAGAGCCATTAACGCCAACAATAAAGCATCAGTCCCGGACGCGCACGAAATAGCATTTGTCTCCGGAATTTCTAAATAATTGGCTGCGTGTTTTTCAAATGATTTAACTTCCTGACCTAATATAAAATTCTGGTTGTCTAAAATTTTTTGCAAAGCCTCTTCAACTTCCGGCCTTATACTTTTGAACGAGCGGCTTAAATCTAAAATCGGTACACTCACTTTAAAAAACCTCCTGAATTAAAAATAATTGCCGTAATAATTTTAACGCAATATATTTTTTAACATGAATACACTTGACGATTTGCCGATATCTGGATAAAATATGCAGCGTTTTCACGCCGGGCTGGTGGAATGGCAGACACACGGGACTTAAAATCCCGGGGGCGTAAAGTCCGTGAGGGTTCAAGTCCCTCGCCCGGCACCACTTCCTATTATAGCGGGGTGGAGCAGTCTGGAAGCTCGTCGGGCTCATAACCCGAAGGTCAAAGGTTCAAATCCTTTCCCCGCCACCGTTAGAGATTTAAAAATTAAAAAATATTTTTAGGCGGCATAGCTCAGATGGCTAGAGCGTACGGTTCATACCCGTAATGTCCCCGGTTCGATTCCAGGTGCCGCCACCGTTCGTAAAAATTCCAGTTACATTCATTAAAGCTCACAAGCATTAAGACAGTTATTCAAAATCCACTTCGCATGATTATTAAAATTGCTCAGCGCAAATATTAAAAATTCTCTTAAAAATGCGTAAGTTCCTCCCATAATTTTAAAAAGCAACAAATTTTAAATAATCCGCAAGCAAAAAGTATATTTATTCTTTATTATTCAGCCATGAAAAATTTGTATAGTGTTAAAATTTCGCTGTTTATAATTTTTTAAAAATTTTCATTTGCGGAGTTGATTTTTATTTATGCCTTACGATTTTAACGCTGTCGAAAATAAATGGCAGTCAATCTGGCAAGAAAATAAATGCTTTGAATCTCATACGGATAATTCTAAAGAAAAATTCTTCTGTCTCGAAATGTTCCCTTATCCTAGCGGAGCGTTACATATGGGACATATTCGTAATTATTCGATTGGTGATGTTATTGCTAGATTTTTACGCAAAAATAATAAAAATGTTTTATATTCTATCGGCTTCGATTCTTTCGGAATGCCAGCAGAAAATGCCGCTATTAAATTTAAAACTAAGCCGCACGATTGGACGTTAAAAAATATAGATTACATGACCCAACAATTAAAACGTATGGGTTATAGTTATGACTGGAACAGAGAAGCTATAACTTGCCTTCCGGAGTATTACAGGTGGAATCAGTGGTTCTTCCTCCAAATGTATAAACGCGGTTTAGTCTATCAAAAAGAAGCTCCCGTTAATTGGTGCGACACTTGCGGAACGGTCTTAGCTAATGAACAGGTCGAAAACGGTTGCTGCTGGCGTTGTCATAATCCCGTTACTAAAAAGAATTTAAAACAATGGTTTATTAAAATCACAGATTACGCGCAGGAATTATTAGACGATATTGATAAAGATTTAGACCCAGGCTGGCCGCGCCGCGTAAGAATTATGCAAACTAACTGGATTGGCCGTTCGGAGGGCGCAAGATTAAAATTTAAAGTCCCAGAATTAAATTATGACATCGAAGCTTTTACGACTAGATTTGATACGATTTACGGTGTTACGTTTATTGCGTTAGCTCCTGAACACGAACTCGTAAAAATTATGCGCGATAAATTAAATCATGATGAGGCTGAAAAATTAAATGAGTTCGTTCAAAAAGTTTCCGCCCAATCTTCAATAGAACGTTCTGATGCCGGAGCTGAAAAATTAGGCTTTAAAACCCCGTTTTATGGCATTCACCCCGTTACTGGTAAGCAAATTCCGATTTGGATAGCGAATTATATTTTAATCGATTACGGTACGGGCGCAATTATGGGTGTTCCGTCAGGCGACCAGCGAGATTTTGAATTTTGCCGCAAATATAATATTCCAGTTATTCCCGTTATAAAACCCGTTGACGGTGAAATTTTTGACGGCGAAACTATGACGCACGCTTATGAAGAATACGGAATAGTTTGCAATTCTGGTGAGTTCGATGGTTTAAAAACTGAAGACGCGATTAAAATTATGATTGACTGGGGCGAAAAGAATAATTACTGCAAACGCGAAGTCAATTTTAAATTACGTGATTGGTTAATATCCCGTCAACGTTATTGGGGTACGCCTATCCCGTTTGTATATTGCGATGATTGCGGAGTTGTCCCTGTACCTGAAGAGAATTTGCCGGTGTTATTACCTGAAGACGTTGAAGTTAAAGAAGTTGGACACTCGCCGCTGTTAGATTTGCCCGATTGGTTAAACACTACTTGCCCAAAATGCGGAAAACCTGCAAGACGTGAAGCCGATACAATGGATACGTTCTTTTGTTCATCATGGTATTTTGACAGATATTGTTCGCCTCATGATGACAAAAACGCTTTTGAAAGCTCCGACGTAAATTATTGGATGCCCGTTGACCAATACATTGGAGGAATTGAACACGCTTGCTTACATTTAATTTACGCCAGATTTTTTGCAAAGTTCTTAAATGATATCGGTATGACTAATTTTAGAGAGCCGTTCAAAAATTTATTAACGCAAGGCATGGTCATTAAAGACGGCGCAAAAATGTCAAAGTCTCTCGGCAATACTGTCGACCCAACCGAAATCGTAAGCAAGTACGGAGCTGACACAGTTAGATTATTTATACTTTTTGCTGCTCCGCCGAATAATGATTTGGAATGGTCTGAACGCGGAGTTGAAGGGGTTAATAGATTTTTAGGGCGTGTCTGGCGTTACGTTGAGGACAATTTAGAAAGCTTAAAGGCTAACAATAAAATTATCCCTGTCGGTGAAATCAAAAATGAAGCTGAACGCGAATTTAAACGCAAAATTCATGACACCGTTAAAAATGTTACGCGCGATTTGATTGACGAAAAACAATTTAATACAGCTATTGCGCGTTTAATGGAATTGACGAATGCAATTTACACATTTAATTTTGATGATGACGTTGCAAATAATTTGAAGCGCGAAGCGGTTGACGTTTTATTAAATTGTTTATCTCCGTTCTGTCCGCACATGACTGAAGAGTTATGGCAAATGTTAGGTCATGAAGAATTTTTATGCGTTACAGCTTGGCCTGTTGCAGATGAGAAAGCTTTAGTGCGCGAAAATGCGGTTATTGTCGTTCAAATTAACGGTAAAGTTCGCGAAAAAGTAAACTTACCTGCCGGACTTAGTACTCAAGATTTGGAGCATGAAATTTTAAATAACGACGCTGTAAAATCTCGTATTGACGGCAAAAATATTATTAAAATAATTTCCGTACCTGACAAATTAGTAAATATCGTTGTAAAATAATTTTACGTTTGCAAAATATCGATCCAGTTTTACAAATTACGCTCCCTGTTAAAAATTGCGGGGAGTGTATTTTTTGCAACTACGTTTACAACTACAAAAAGGTTTAAAAAATTTAACGGCCGTAAAATTTTATGAAAATATTTTAAAAAACAAAGTGTTAAATTTTTTATGAGCGTGTGAAAAATTTTTAAGAGCATATTTTTTTAGTTGCAAGCGGCGTTTATGTTGTATAATAGCCGCAAATGTTTCACGCCCATCAGGTAGTTAATTTTTTGGAAGGAATAAAATTTCATAATGCTAAAAAAAATATCCTTTATGCTTTTTATATTATGTGTTGTGTTTTTGCCTGCTGAGTGTTTTGCTATGACGAGAGTTGACCCAAATTTACAGGGTTGGACAAAAGAGAGTGCGGCAAAAGCTAGCGACGGTGAACAAACTTTAACTATTCAGATTACGTATTACGCAAGTGAATATGTCGAAGCACTTGTACAATCTCAGGCAGAAAAAAATTTATGGACTAATGACGAAATGGAAAATTATAAATATTCGCTCCTGAAAACCATAAATTTTAACGAGACAATCCCTTTTCATATTTCAATGTATGTCGAAGGCGTTCCGATGTATGCTCAACCGTTTGACAAACATATTTATATGATGATTGGCCGTAAAAAATATGTACCTGTAGATTATGACAAAATGTTTAATTTTAAAATTCTCGGCGCACGTGAAGGTATGGTCTTTTTTCCGCGTTATGACCCCGAAACAGGCAAGGACGTTTTAGAAAAAGCTCGTGATATTCGTGTAATCCTCGACGGCTCAATCGGATATGCTACAGCCGGACGCGGCGATATAACTTGGGTTTGGGATATCACAAGAGACAGAGGCAAAGTCTTCACAGGAACGGCGGCTAACAGGCTTGAAGTTGACAGACTTTTAAAACGTATCGAAAAGATAAATTCTGACAGGAAAAAACTTCAGACCGAACTCGAAGCTCTTGATAACGAATATAACAATATAAGCACAAGAATTGACGAATTGCAGACAAGTGATTAACATACTCGAATTTTGAAAGGAAGTTTAAATTTTTAATTATGGCAAATATGAATAAAATAGCAGTCTTAACAAGCGGCGGAGATTCTCCAGGAATGAACGCGGCGATAAGAGCAGTTGCCCGTACATGTATGTTTAACGATAAAGAATGTGTCGGTGTCATGCGCGGTTACGAGGGTTTAATTGACGGTGATTTTGTTACGCTTGACAGAGCAGCAGTCGGAGGCATTATTCATCGCGGCGGAACAATTTTAAGAACGGCACGCAGCGACAGATTTAAAACACCTGAAGGACGTGAACAAGCTGTTGCTAAAATGCGTGAGGCTGGAATTGACGGACTTGTTGTAATCGGCGGCGACGGTTCTTTTCACGGGGCTAAAGCTTTACACGAAATGGGTTTCCCGACGGTTGGCATTCCCGGAACGATTGACAATGATATAACAGGAACGGACGAGACAATCGGATTTGATACGGCTGTTAATACTGCTTTGCAGGCGATTATGAAGTTACGTGATACAGCTTCCAGCCATGAAAGATTATTTATCGTCGAAGTTATGGGGCGTAATGCAGGATTTTTAGCTCTTGAAGTTGCTGTCGCGAGTGGTGCTGAATACGCGGTTGTGCCTGAATTACCGTTAAGCATTGGAAATTTGTGCAAGCTTTTACGAAATTCACACGACGAACACCGCAGCCATACGTTAATTATTTTAGCTGAAGGTGTTATGCCGGCGTCTGAAATGCGTGATAAATTACAAGATACCGGCGGTTATGATGCTCGTGTAACGGTTTTAGGATATATTCAACGCGGCGGTGCGCCAACTTCGTTTGATGTCGTCTTAGCAACAAGAATGGGAGCGTTCGCAACTGAAGGGCTTTTAATCGGCAAATCGGGCGTTATGGTTGGTAATATAAATCATAAACTCGTATTCAGCGATTTAGAACGTGCTTGGAGCGAACATAAATCGTTAAGCCCGGAATTATTAAGCTTAATTAACAAAATGAACTAACGAATTTTTACGCCGGAGGTGTTTTAAAAATATAAATTTTCGCTTCCGGCCATGTTTTATATTTTTTATTTATGGAAAAGGTGAGAAAAATAAACGATCAGGATTTAGAATTTGAACATGAGGCGGAATTAAATTCCATCATGGACGTTGATACGAGCCAGATTTTAGGCAGACCCGCACCAGCAAGAACAAGAATGTCAACCCGTAAAACCGTAGCTAAAAGACCTGCTACAGTCCGACGTAAAAGAATTGTTCCGGCCGTTGCTGAAGAGATGCGTCAACCGTCAGAAGAAGTTTTAATGAGAGCTTTGCAGGAAGAAATTAACGCTATCGAAAATCCGGAAACTTTAGCTAATCAGGAAATTCAAAATCCCCCTGAACCTGAATTAAATCTAAATGATGAGAGTGAAGCAGAAAATCAGATTGAAAATGATTTTGCTGATAACAACGCAAATAATTTAGAAAACGAGCAAGAAGCTAATAATTCAGATTTTACAGCAGAAGGCGAAGCCGAGATTGACAATGACGTTGATGCAGAAGCGGAAAACGAACCAGAGCCGGAACAAGAACCAGAAAGCGAAAACAATACAGTTCGTGAGCGCGGTTATAAAAATAACAGGAACACTCATTCGCGCGAAATTATTCAACACCCGAAACCTAAATATACTTATGCTATTTTATCGACGCGCAATCTTGCTGATTTAAAACGCATTGCGAATGATTTTAACGTTGATTTTCCGGCATCGATACGCAAGGACGATTTAATAATTGCAATTTTAAAATCGCAAGCTGAAAGCATGAATTACAGATTTGGCGGCGGAACGCTTGAAATTTTGCCGGAGAACTTTGGATTTTTAAGACCTAAAGGAATGCTCCCGACCGACAGCGACGTATATTTATCATCATCACAAATCCGGCGTTTTGGTTTACGTAACGGCGATGTGATTTGGGGTTTAATAAGACCGCCGCGCGACCAGGAACATTATGAAGCTTTGTTGCGTGTTGAAACTGTAAATTTTTCAGACCCTGAACACTCACGCAGAAGACCGATGTTTTCGCAGTTAACTCCGATTTTCCCGAATAAACGTTTAAATTTGGATTGTGAACCTAATGATATTGCGACGCGCCTTGTAAACATGTTTGCTCCGATTGGACTTGGACAGCGTGCTTTGATTGTTTCACCGCCTAAAGCAGGCAAGACGACTTTATTAAAGCGTATAGCTAAATCAATCTCATTGAGTTCGCCGGATATAATTTTAATGGCACTTTTAATCGACGAGCGTCCTGAAGAGGTTACTGATATTTCACGCTCGATTGACGGTGAAGTCATTGCCTCAACGTTTGACCGTCCGGCTGATGAACATATACGTGTGGCAAATTTAGCACTTGAAAAAGCGAAAAGGCTTGTTGAAGCCAAAAGGGATGTTGTAATTTTGCTGGACTCGATAACGAGATTAGCGCGTGCATCAAATTTAACTGTACCACCGTCAGGACGAACATTATCAGGCGGTTTAGACCCTTCAGGTTTATATTTCCCAAAAAGATTTTTCGGCTCAGCCCGTAATTTTGAAGAGGGCGGAAGTTTAACGATTATCGGCACTGCATTAACAGAGACCGGAAGCCGAATGGACGATGTTATTTACGAAGAATTTAAGGGTACTGGTAATATGGAATTACACCTATCACGCAAGCTTTCTGAGCAAAGAATTTTTCCAGCCATTGACATTACGAAATCAGGAACGCGCCGCGAAGAACTTTTAATTCCCGAGGACGAATTAACACGTTTATGGGTATTGCGTAAGCGTATCGCCGGTATTGATGAAGCTGGAGCGTTAAATTTAATTCTCGACAAGCTTAAACAAACCAAAACCAATCAAGAATTTTTAATGTCCATAAAATTAAATTAGCACAAAAAACTTACCTCCCGTAACTAAAAATAGACCTGAATTAAAGCTAACTAAATTTAAAATTATTTACGGGAGGTTTTTTAATATAAAAAATAATAAATCATATAAACGGAGGTTGAAAAATTTTGCTCTTGACATATAATAATAGTTTTGCCAACAGCCAACAGCCAACAGCCAACACAACACCTATTTTGTCCGTAATTACTCCGACATTTAACAGAGCCGATATGTTATTAAAGGCGGCAGAAAGTGTTTTAAATCAAAGTTTAAAAAATCTCGAATATATCATTGTAGATGATTGCTCAACGGACAATACTCAAGACGTAGTACACAATTTAATTAAATCTGATTCGCGTGTTAAATATTTGAAAAATGACATAAACTCAGGACAAGGGATTAGCCGCAGAAATGGTTTCAGAGTAGCGCGTGGAAAATATGCAGTATTTATTGATGATGACGATTTTTATACTGATATGGATTTTTTTGAAAAAGCTATAAATCTTTTTGAAAGCAATCCAGAAAAAAATTTCGCATTTGTCGCAGCTAATACGAAAAATTACAATATGAACACTATGACTTTTACAAACCACTATATTGGCTGTGAAGGTTTTGTGTCGGGGCTTGATTATATGCTGAGTACGACAAAACCTAATTCAACTTTTCCAACTGTATTTAAATCAGATGTTTTAAAGAAGTCAGGTCTCAATACTTTAGCCATTTTTGATACTGCGGTATATTATCAAGCCGCGCTTTTAGGAAATGCTTATATATTCAAAGACATTATAGGTACTTACACAATCCATAAAAACAGCGTGAGCGTAGGTTATACTCAACACCAGCAATATTATGACCGCAAACGTTCTGATCAAATCGAATTTATTAAAATACTGGATATTATTAAATGTGAATTACAAAAGCAAACTAATACAACGATAGCTAATTGGTGGTATCTTAATAATGTTTTAATTTTTGTAAACTGGTGTAGTAAATCTTCTAAATCATTTCTAGAACAACTTGGTTTGATGAAAGATGCTGTAAAAGTTTCGAGTGTACCTTTAAAATTATGCATAAAATTCATAACAGAACCGCTAAAAAACAATCTTCGTAAAATAACACCACTACGCAAAATATACAGAATGTTGAGAGGGAGAAAATAGCTAAAAATTTGCCTCTCATGTTTTTAAATCACACAAGCGAAATAATTTCACGGGAGGCAAAATAATACATAGACAGTTACTTTTTAGCTTTTAAGTCAAGCGTAAAATTTTCAAGGCTCGTCAAAAAATTATTCATGATATCGCTGTTCGATAACTCAGGCACAAACAAAAACGCAAAAACTTTTCCAAAAGTTAAAGCACTTTCGCCGTATCCTTCTGCTAATTCTCTTATTGCGTCGAGAATGTCTATTTTGTCTGCGTTGTTGATAATTTTATTGGTGATTATCGAGTGTGCTTGAGCAATTCTATCAAGTCCAAATCTTTTTAATAATTTAGATAAATCATCAACGCAAGTTTTAAATTTGTGAGTGTTTGAAAAATTATTTACAAGCTTTGCTATGCGTGCGATAAATTCTCCTGTTCCACTCTGCGGAAGCATACTGGGGACAGTAACCGATGTAAAAATATCAGTTACACTGCTAGTGACAACATCACAAAAATCAGAAATTATTGACATAAAAAATCCTCCGTTTATTAAAATTTACGCGCAATAAATATTTCGAGTTACGCGGATTTATTGCAGAACTATTTTAACGCACAGAAGCCCTATCGAACAGATTAAAATAACCCTTCAAAAATGGGATAGTAAATTCGTAAATGAGTGATATTTTTTAAAGCGTTATCCTCTTTGCCAGACACAACCGGTAATTTTTGCCAGTTGCCGCCTGAAATCCTGCATAAAACTAACGGCCGCAAATTGTACGCATTTATGATATCTGGAAATTTTTTTAAATCACTTGCTTGTGCTCCGGGGATAAAAGCTTTTTTGAATAACGGTTCATGCCCTTCAAGCATAATATTTTCGCGTTCTGGTAACGGAGATATTATCAGCCATTGTGTTAAGTCCCAAGCACTGCTCATTTCAGACGAAGTTAAAGCGTGTGTCAATGGAATAATCTGAAAACCGCCAACCTCATTCATTTTTGAAGTCGTTATACAAATTACTCCGCAATGCGAAGCCCTAATCCTGCTGTTATGTTGATAAATGCTTCCGCCAAATCTCCCGACACCGCCAACCGGATGAATTACACGCGCAATTATTTCACAACCTGAATTTTTATACGCTATAACTCTTCCAGCCGGCCTGTTCTCAATTTCAAGCATGTATAAATTATTTTTAACGTCATCGTAAAATTCAGAGCGTATTATTAAAATGTCATCTGAATTTAAAATCTGCTCGTCTAAAATTCTCTCTTCGCCATTATTTTTATTGCGTACAGTAACTTTTGAACCGGTCAAAGGCGCAAAACCTCCAAATATTCCATTTCCGGCGGGCATGTTCAACGAAAAATATGCTCCAGCCTCAGCCGCAGGCGCAACCGTTACGGAAGGAACAATGCTTATTATCCGGCCTCGATTATTTTCAACGTTTATTAAAATATGAATTGCATTTACAGCCGTCGCGCTCACACTTGAATTATCAGCCCATTTACTGGCAGTGTAAGCAGGCCAATTAGTTTTTACAGGAACTTTTTCGACTTGGCCAAGTTCTATTATTTCGCCTTTAGGCATAACTGCTTTTACAACGCCGCCGATTTCGCAAGGAATTTGTAATTCAATCATGGCCGCGAAAATTTTTGAGTTAACCGCTAAATTAAAAATCAAAATCAAAACCGCGAACACTAAATTTTTTAAACGCATTTTTTTCACACTCATATTCAAAATTAAACGATTGGCGCAAACCACACAGCCCATATATTACAAATAGCATGATAAATTATTCCAGGCAAAACGGATTTCCCGCGATGTCTTAAAATTCCCATTATCAAACCTGGAAAGAACGTCGCTACTCTTAACCAGCCCGTAATTAAAATTAAGTGGCTCAGTGAAAATATTAACGCTGTCAGAAATATAGCAAGCCAAATTTTTAAATGACGCGCCAAAATAGTTTGCAGCCAGCCCCTGAAAAACGTCTCTTCAATAAATGCTGCGGCTACTCCTCCTCCGGCCATGTCTAAAGCTTGCAATAATTCAGGATTATGAATACCGCCGCGCCCCCATTCCGGAGGCCAGTAAATTGAAATAAAAGTCAATGGCGCAAGAGTAAACACTAACGCAAAAATTAAATCGCGCTTTGAAGACGGTGTTAAAAACCATTTAAGCCCGTATAATTTTTCGTCCTCGTGTCTAAATTTGCACCATACATACGGAAAATATAAAAGTACAGCCGCTATTACTAAGCCTATAATTTGCATTAACATGCTAAATAACTTTTAATGCGTCTTTTACAAATTGAACAGCGTTATTTATATAAGTCGAAATATAAAATCTGGTTGTGTATAAAAGTCCTGAAATTTTCCATAAGATTATTATTACAGGTACAGCGACGATTCTTCTCAAATAATGCCTCAACTAACCAGCCGGCAACCATAAAAGCAAATCCCATTACCCATACGGCTAACCCTAAAACAATCTCAGTATTAACAACGCGCAATTAAAATCACTCCATTAAAAATTTTTCAGTGCATTTAATTATAGTATGATACACTCTCACTTTGCGGATTAAATTTTAATTTTTTGGAGGTCAGATATTTTATGACAAGAAAATTTTTATTAGCACTTTTGATTTTAGCGATGAGTTTTAATTTGGCTTGCGCCGCTGAAGTTCAAAACGAAGGCGAAAAAGCTCCCGAACAACCAAAAATTTTAGCGCGTGTTGACGGAATTGATATCACTGAAGCAGAAGTATTGCAATTTTTACAGGGTATGGGCGCACAAGCAATGATGTTTTACGGAACTGAACAAGGGCAAAAAATGATTTTAGATGAGATTATCTCGTTGAGATTATTTGCATTGGACGCGGCTGCTAAAAAACTTGATGAGACAGAAGAGTTTAAAACATCACTCGAAAATATTAGACGCAGTCTTTTAGCTAACGCTGATGTCCGCGAAATCGTTAAAGACGTAAAAGTCACTGAAGACAACGCGAAAAAGTTTTATGACGAACATTTGAACGAATATTTTAAAAAGCCCGAACAAATTAGAGCAAGCCATATTTTAATCAGTGATGACGTAAACAGCGTTGATATTATTGCAGACATTCAAGGCGCGTTATCGAACGGAGTATCATTTGACGAGTTAGCGGAAGAATTTTCACTTGACCCGGGCAGTGCTGCTAATGGCGGTGATTTAGGAGAATTTCCGCGCGGAGTAATGGTCAAAGAATTTGAAGAGGCTGCTTTTAATTTGCAAAATGTAGGCGATATTTCAGAACCCGTTAAAACGCAATTTGGCTGGCACATAATAAAGCTTGATGAGAAAATCCCTGAAAGCACGATTAAATTTGATGATGTCAAAGAGCAAATCATTCATAATTTACAGGACGCTAAAAGCTCGGAATTATTAAAAAAGCATTCAGACGAATTAGAAAAAGTTTATAAAGTCGAACGCTTTTAAACGCTAAACACAATAAAATTTTGTAATTAAAAAATTTTCCCCCGAAGTGCATAAAAACATTCAGGGGAATTTTTTGTGTTTAAGATTAAATCTAATTGCTTGAAATTACCGTTACTGTTTGAGGCTCAATCCTTACAACATCAAAAACATCGCTGGACTTTATCTCAACACGTACCGGCAAAGTCGCGGGTGTTACGAAAATATTCGATAAATCAGCAAACGCATGTAAATTGTTCTCGTCAGCATTAAATTTTTCAATTAACGATGGCCGTCCTGAAATTACAACGTTGACGCGCGACGGGTTGACTTGCCATTTTAATAACGGGTCTGCATTTTTTAAGCTCACCGCAATATTTGAAAGTCTTTTTTCAGCGTGGACTTCTCCTAATTGCAAAGTAAGTTTGACAGATTTTGTACTCAATGGATTTATTAGGCCGTAATCTGTTGAAGTTTTCAGTGGTACTACTATTACGTTATCGTCTTCAAATAATGATATATCGACCGTCTCTGTATCTATTGCGTCAATTTTGGCTAATAAATCTGTCTCGCCCTCAATCTGAATTTCTGAAGGGTCTGTGATTAAAGATTTAATCTCGTAATCTCCGTTAAGCTCACCAGTTAATTTTACGTTCACCGGAACGCGCTTTCTGGGTAATCCGCGAGCTATAGTCCCTCTAAATCTTACCTGTGCAGGCTCAATCGTTACTGTCCCTGTGAAAGGCTCTGACTGTGAAAATCTCACGGGCATTAACAATTCGCGGCCTGCCTGTAATTCCTCAAAGGACGGCGAAATTCTTAACGCTCCGACTTTTGCAATATCATCTTCAGCACCTTTAATAGCAACTTCTTTAGGAATTATCTCGACACCTTCAACATATTGGCCTTCGGGAATATTTTCAGGCAAATTTATTTCAACTTGGATTAAACGCGTTATTTGCCTTGCTAAATCTAAAACGACTTGAGAAGGAACGCAAGACACTAAATTTATATTGTCCGGCAATTCTAAACTTACATTCTGAGTGTAACGGTTGCCTGGTGTTAAATTTCTAGCGTCGATATAGGCTTTAACATTGTCAATATTTAAATTCAGGACGTTCGCTTCAGCTCCTCGTATCTCAATATCAACCTCAGAAACGCGGCCGCGTAATATTGCTTGAGCGTCTAAATGTCTGTATTCGATAGGGCGTGAAAATTTTCGGGTTATGTATTCGCTCTCGTCAACAGCCGTAACATGAAGCCATAATGCTACAGAAAGTCCAATCGCTATAATCCATAAAACTAACGGTGATGTTAAAAAATCGTCGATATCAAAATTAAATTTACGCCTCTTAATCATTTGACAATACCTCCGGCTTCCGGTTCACGTGTCTGCGTCCAGAATAAATCACGAACTTCACGCCACCAGTCACTCCAGTTTTTAATTTTTTGCTCACCGGCGAAATAATGTGTTAACAGGCGTTCAACTTGAACATCTTTTAAATCTTTTGATAACCTTCCTTTTGCGGCTAACGAGACTTCACCGTGCTGTTCAGAAACGATTAGAACTATCGCGTCCGAAACTTCGGAAATGCCTAAACCTGCTCTATGCCTCGTCCCATACCAGCGCGAAATCTCCGGAACATCAGCTAACGGCAAATAACAACCACCGGCAATTATTTCGCGTCTGTTTAAAATTATTGCGCCGTCGTGTAAAGGGTTATTCTTCCAGAAAATCGAGATTATTAACTCTTGAGTAATATTTGCATTTAAGTGAATTGCTGTCTGTGAATAATCAACGAGCGGAACTTCTCTTTGAAAAACTAATAAAGCCCCGATTTTGTGTGCTTTTAAATAATTAACTGCGCCGGCAATCTGTTTTACACGCACACTGGCTTCATCGGCTGAAATTTTGCGTCTGAATAAATAAAATTGTCCGCGCCCGATCTCCTCCAACATTTTGCGCATTTCAGGCTGAAAAACTATAGGTAATGCAAATCCGAAAAGCCATAACGTATTCCCACAAAATTAAAATTAACGCCGCACCTTTTACAATTTGAATAGCCCGCGTCCCAACCAGTAAAGCTAAAATCCTGTAAATAATAAATGCGACGATAGCGATATCTAAAACACTGCGAACATTTGCCCACATGAATTACACTACTAACCTCACAACACCTTTATAAACAAGTCCCCTAGTTCCGTCGATTGATACAGTGTCATCGTCCATTAACGTTGAAAAAGCGTCCGCAACTCCAACAATGCAAGGCAAGTTATAATCAATCGCAAGCGCGTTACCTTCAGAAAATAATAAACCGCTCTCAAATAATACTGCTCCGACTTTATCTAAAATCGGCCTATACTCTTCGCTTAATTGTCTGACGACCAGAATACAGCCCGGCGTAACTTTTTCGATTGCCTCTTCAGGAGTACGGGCTATACAAACTTTACCGACTGCGTTTTTATGCGAAAGCGGTGTGCCTGATAATAAAATCGTTCCGGTCGTTAAAACTTCAACAACATTCGTCGAGCCTGGCCTGCCAACTGGAACACCTGCCGTTATTACAACTAATTCGCCCTCCGGCAATAAACCTTTACTAACGCAAGTGTTAATCGCTTCTTTTGCCGCAACGTTAATATCTGACATTTCAGAAAGTCTAACAGGATGAACGCCCCACCATAAAGCTAACTCACGCCATGTCTGCTGTGACGGTGTTACACCTAAAATCGGACATTCCGGACGGTGTTTGCTAATCATTCGTGCTGTCAAACCGCTTCTCGTTAATGAGATAATCGCCGGAGCTTTGACCTGTTGAGCAATTAAAACAGCAGCTCCGCTTACAGCATCAGGTACAGGAATAGAACTCAACGCGCCAATTCGATTTTTATCATGTTTATGAATGCCCCACATTTCTAAATCGCGCTCGGCTCTGTCGACAATTTTTCTCATCGTAGCAACAGCTTCAACTGGATAATTTCCGGAGGCTGTCTCACCTGATAACATAACTGCGTCCGTTCCGTCTAAAACAGCGTTCGCAACGTCTGAGGCTTCGGCTCTTGTTGGTCTTGGATTTCTAATCATGCTGTCCAACATTTGCGTAGCAACGATTACGACTTTGCCTTGAACGCGACACATGTCAATTATTTTTTTCTGAACTAACGGAACATCTTCTGTCGGCATCTCAACACCTAAATCTCCGCGCGCCACCATTACTCCGTCAACTACATCAACTATCTCAGCAATATTATCAACGGCTTGACGGGTTTCGAT
This sequence comes from uncultured Synergistales bacterium, assembly GCA_905233645.1. Lineage (GTDB taxonomy): Bacteria > Synergistota > Synergistia > Synergistales > Aminobacteriaceae > JAFUXM01. The sequence goes on from CAJODZ010000002.1 coordinate 84,946, forward strand.
TTTGGCTAAAATTTTCATATTGCCGCCGTAAGACTGAACAAGCCTGCGAACGTCGACAATATCTTTACGGGTTTTAACAAACGATACCGCTAAATATTCCATTCCGTGCTGAATGCCCCATTCGATATCCTGTTTATCTTTTTCAGAAAGTGCGGGCATCGTTATATCAGCTCCAGGAATATTTATACCTTTAGTATCACGCAACGGGCCTCCAACAATTATTTTGCAGGTAACATCATCGCCGTTGACTTCAACAACTTCAAGATTTAAAGCACCGTCATCGATAAAAATGCTTTGACCTGGTGTTACTTCGTGAGCGAGCAATTTATAATTCACAAATATTTTTTCAGGCGTTCCGATAAATGGTTCATCGACTGCTGACAAAATAATTTTGTTGCCTGAAACTAAATTTATTTCGCCGTCCTGCATGTGTCCGGTACGAATTTCAGGGCCTTTAGTATCAAGTAATGCGGCTATAGGTTTTTTAACAGCTCTTTCAACTCTGCGGATTAACTTTAATTTTTTGCCGTGTCCTTCGTAATCGCCGTGTGAAAAATTTAAACGAGCTACATTCATTCCGGCTTCCGCCATAGCTTTTAAAGTGTCGTAATTATCACTGGCCGGCCCGATAGTGCAAACTATTTTTACGAACATGTTTCAAAATGCCTCCCTCTCAAAAATTAAAATACTTGCCAAAATATATCACTAAAATTTTTTTCAAGCTGAGTTTTTAATTTATCCGGTGCAACTGGCATATTGTCAACCGAATAAGAATATGTGCCTCTCGTGTCTTTAATCCGCATAATCAATTTGTGAGAGCCTTTGCAGTCATGTAAAACCCTCAAAAATTTTTTAACGTTTAATTTCCGCTGGCTGGTTAAATCGAATTTTAAATTTACAAATTTTTTAGCGCGCGCTTCAAGTTCGTCAAGTGTTAATAAACTTTCAAGCAAAAATTGTCCGCGATTATCTAATTTACCCTCGATTAAGCAAGCGTCGCCAGGTAAAATTTTGCCCTTTAGCTGCTCCCATAATTGAGGGAATGCAACACATATTATCAAGTTTTCAGCGTCCTCAACTCCGATTAGACACATTGCATCACCTTTTTTAGTCGTCTTCGTTTCGAGAGTGCTAATAATACCGCCGGCACAAGCCCTAACATTTTCGCTCTTCCATAGTTTTAAATCGCCAACCGCACAATTTACATACGGACTAAGTTTTTTAGCAACGCTGTCATACGGATGACCTGAAATATACAAACCCGTAACTTCTTTTTGATATCTTAAACGCTCTTGTTCTTCATAATCTGGAATATTTGAAAATTCCGGCTCAGTCTCTACTCCAACATCAACATTGCCGAATAAATCCATTTGAGCCGCCGCCGCACCTTTTTTATTAGCCTGAATGACATCGATAAAGCGCGGAATTATTTCAACCATTTGTGCGCGGTTATGTTCCTTTTCGACTTCATCAAAAGCACCGGCCTTAATTAAACTTTCGATTACTGCTTTGTTGACTTCCGATAAATCAACACGCTGCATAAAATCGTAGAGGCTTTTAAATTTTCCGTTCTCGTTGCGCTGTTTGAGAATAACTTTTAACGCAGCGTCTCCAACTCTGGCGATTGCACCAAGTCCAAAAATTATTTTGTCTCCGACGGGCGTAAAATTCCTGTTTGAAAAATTTATGTCGGGCTGTGAGACTTTAATTCCGCTCTGTCTAACCTCCTGAACGTAATGGCCGAGAACATCTTTTTTAGCCTTCATTTGACTTGATAAATACGCGGCCATGAACTCAACTTTGTAATTTGCTTTTAAATAGGCCGTATCATACGAGATTAAAGCGTATGCGGCACTGTGAGATTTATTAAAACCATAACCGGCAAATTTCTCAATGTTGTCAAAAATTTCGCCCGCAGTTTTTGCATCGATTTTATTTTTTTCAGCACCGGACAAAAATTTAGCGCGTTGCTCCTGCATTACTTCGACCTTCTTTTTACCCATTGCACGCCGTAAAATATCAGCTTCACCCAACGTGTAACCGGCCAAGACTGACGCGCATTGCATTACTTGCTCCTGATACAAAATTACGCCGTAAGTCTCTTTCAAAACATTTTCTAACAACGAATGCGGATAAACCGGTTTTGCTCTTCCGTGTTTGCAGTCTATATATTGGTCAACCATTCCGCTGTCAAGAGGCCCGGGACGGTACATTGCTAAAGCGGCGATTAAATCTTCAAAGCGGTCAATTTTTAATTTGCGCAACATTGACCGGATGCCGTCGCTTTCAAGCTGGAACACGCCCATCGTATCAGCTTCGCTTAAAATTTTAAAAGTCGGCGCGTCATTCATCTCATCGTTAATCTTTTTGAGGTCGGGAACTTGTTTATTATTATCTTTTATATTTTGCAAAGCCTCTTGTATTATTGACAAAGTGTTTAGACCTAAGAAGTCCATTTTTACAAGCCCTAATTTTTCGACTGCGTCCATTGTGAATTGCGTTACGGTCTGAGCAACGGATTGGTCATCAGAATTTTTATTATCGCCGGACAATCTTTTAACAGGCACAACATCAGTAATCTTCATCGGCGTAATGACAACCCCTGCGGCGTGCTGTGAAGTATGACGAGCTAAACCCTCAATGTTGAGCGCGATATTTAAAACATTTTTCGAGCCTGGGTCGTGTTCGTATTTGTCTTTTAATTCGGCGGAATGTTCTAATGCGTCGGCTAAATTTTTTGCGTCAATCGGAACTAATTTTGCAAGAGCGTCAGCGATATTATAATCAACATTCATTACGCGGCTGATATCTTTTACAGATTGACGAGCCTTCATTCTTCCGAACGTGATAATTTGAGCAACGTTTTCATGGCCGTATTCTTCGGAAATCATTTTTAAAAGTTCTTCGCGCCCTTTATCTGATACATCGGTATCGATATCAGGCATTGAAATTCTTTCAGGGTTTAAAAATCTTTCAAACAGCAAATTATATTTCAAAGGGTTTAATTCAGTTATTCCCAAGCTCCACGCAACGACTGAACCGGCAGCTGAACCACGTCCAGGCCCAATCGGAATATTTTGTGAACGAGCCATATTGATGATATTTGAGACAATTAAAAAATACGCCGCAAATCCCATTTGATTTATAATACCCAACTCGTAATCAAAACGTTTTAAATAATCATCTGGAGGAGTTTGGCCGTCGAAACGCTTTATTAAACCTTCACGGGCATTTTTAGCTAATTGTTCCTCCGGAGTTTGAGCGTCTGAAGATAATTTGATATCGGGCAAAATGTACTCTTTTTTCTTGGGGACGATTTCGATACCGGCGCAACGTTGAGCAATTTCGTAAGTATTATCTAATGCTTCAGGAATTTCGCTTTCAAATTCTTCGTTAAATTCTTCCGGTGTCTTTAAATAAAAATCGTTATTTTCAAAGCCAAAAGAATTGCTCTCGTTTTCAGCGTCGTTATTATCTTCGCCAGAAGATTTAACTTTCTTTTGTTTGTACGTGTTAATTTGAATTAGCTTTTTGTGCCATTCGTAATCCTCTTTATTCAAATAATGAGCGTCTCCGGTTGCAATAATCGGAATATTAGTTTTGCGGTGAATATCAATGACGGCTTTATTAACAATTTTTTGCTCCGGTATTGAGTTCGGCATTATCTCTAAAAAATAATTATTCTCACCCATAACGTCGTTATACCATTTTGCGCACTCTTCGGCCTTGTCGATATGTCCCTCTAAAATCAGTTGAGCAACTTCTCCGCCTAAACATGCCGACGACGCGATTATCCCTTCGTGATATTGAGCTAATAAATCATGGTCGATACGGGGCTTGTAATAAAAACCTTTAGTGTTTGCGATTGAAATCAGTTTAATTAAATTGTGCCAGCCCTTTTCGTTTTCAGCTAATAATATCAAGTGATAACGTCCATTTTTAGAATTGCTGCTTATTCCGTTAGGGTCAACATAAGTTTCACAGCCTAAAATCGGTTCAACGCCCTGAGCTTTACAATTTTCATAAAACTCAATCGCACCGTATAAAACTCCATGGTCAGTAATAGCGACGTATTTTTGCTCCCAGTTAGAAACTTTTTCAGCGAGCTTCTTAGTTCTTATTGCGCCGTCAAGTAAGCTAAATTCAGTGTGAACATGTAAATGAACAAATGGACGCATAAATTTTTAGTCCTCCTCCTGTAAATCGTCATTGAAATCATTTCCGGCAAATTCATTATCGTAATCGTTGTCATCATCGCTGATTTTTAAATCATCTTGTTTGCTGACTAATAATTCAGTGCTTACACTAAATTTATTAAGACCACTTATTAAATCGCGCGCGTCTTTTATAACACTTTCACCGTTTGAAATTGCTTCCGGCTGATTTTCAGAATTATGTTCCGTTAAATTTATAGCGCGATTATTTTTGGGACTGTCAATTTCGGGGATAGCCTCAATTTCTAACTTGTTCTCGTCAAAATATAAGCAAATCTTTTTTCTGCCTCGTAACGTTGTTGCTAAATCCATTCTGTTTCGGTTTATATTAAAAGCTTCAAACGTGTAAGCGTCTTCGAAAATGATATTTAAAACTTCATCGCGCTCAAACATGTGAGAGGTTAATAGTCCGCAGAAAATCTTAAAATTATTTTCGTGAGCAAGTTCTAAAATTTCGGCCTTTAATTTTTCATCGTAATCACTTTCAGAAAATGACGGCTTGCGCTTATTAACGAACAAAGGTTTTAATTTTTCGCCAGGCTTAAATTCAACTGGTGTAACTTTAGGTTGAGCAGGCTCGTCAATTTGTAATTGTATTTGCTTATTCTCTTGAGGTTTTTTGCGTTCAGGAATTTTTACAGGCTCGTCGTTTTCTAAATCATCAAGCTCGTAACCCAGCTAAAATATCCTGCCTCATTCCTGATTTAGCAAGCGATAAACTTTTTATGATTGATTTTAACAATTTGCGTATTTTAGGAATTGGCCAAGCTTTAATCTCTTCACGTAAAAAATCGCATTCCTGTTCAGTCATTCCAAGCGCGTTAATCATATCCGGAAATCTCGCGCTTAACCATAAATCACGCGATACCGCAAATAATTCCTCAAAAATTCTTGACGGTGTCGCGCCAGCATCTAACATTTTTTTAATTCCGGTATAAGCATTTGAAATATCTGTTGACCGAAGTTGCGTGATATATCTTTCAAATTCAGGACGACTGCCAGCTCCTAACATGTCTTCAACATTTTTTAAATTAACATCTCCGGCGGCTATAACTTGCTCAAGTAATGAAAGCGCGTCTCTTAATGCTCCGTCGGCCTGTCTTGCAATTTCCCATAAAGCGTCATTATCAGCGTTTACGTTTTCTAAATTACAGACTTCCTTTAAACGTTTAAAAATATCTTCAGGGCTTATTGAGTGAAAAGGAATATGCTGGCATCTCGAACGTATAGTAACTGGAACTTTATGCGGTTCAGTCGTAGCTAATATGAAAATAACATACTCCGGCGGCTCTTCAAGAGTTTTTAATAAAGCATTAAACGCTGCTGTTGATAACATATGAACTTCGTCAATTATATAAACTTTATAGCGCGAAGAGAACGGAGCTAATGCAACACGGGTTTTTAATTCGCGAATTTCGTCAACACCGTTATTAGACGCACCGTCGATTTCTACAACGTCTAATGATTTTGCGGCTGTGATTTCAAGACAATTTTTACATTTACCGCATGGCTCAAAATTTTGCGGGTCAAGACAATTCAGAGCCTTAGCAAAAATTCTAGCAACCGATGTTTTTCCGCAGCCTCTTGAACCAGAAAATAAATATGCGTGTCCGACTTTAGATTTTGAAATGGAATTAAGAATAATTTTTACAGCCGCTTTTTGTCCGCAAACACTTTGAAAATCTTGCGGCCTGTATTTGCGATATAACGATACACTCAAAATTTCTGCTCCTGTTTTAAATTTAAAAACTTTTCAGCCAGATTTTAACACCCTGATAAATTATTACCCTGTAAAATTATTTAAGAGCAAATTTTTCAAAATTTTTCAACGGAGGTAATTTTAAAAATTATGAGCGAGTATTCGATTTCAAAAGTCTACGAGACTGACAAACGCGCTAATAAACAAGTTGAGGCATTATTATTACGTGAAGGCATTCGGCGTGATAAAAATTTAGATTACACTTGTGCAATGTTTGACGATGATTATAACGTTGTTGCGACCGGAAGCTGTTTCGGAAATACGTTAAGATGTTTAGCCGTAAGCTCTAATCATCAAGGTGAAGGGCTTATGAACGAAGTTATTACGCATTTAGTAAATTATCAATTCGCGCGCGGAAATTATCATTTGTTTTTATACACTAAGACGAACTCAGCAAAATTTTTCGGGGACTTAGGCTTTTATGAAATCGTAAACATCGCTAATCAAATCGTCTTCATGGAAAATAAGCGCACGGGCTTTCAGGATTATTTAAACGAACTCGCTAAAACTAAACAGGACGGCGCAAAAATCGGGGCTTTAGTTTTAAACGCGAACCCTTTTACGTTAGGGCATTTATATTTAGTTGAGACGGCTGCCGCTGAAAATGATTGGCTGCATGTTTTTATAGTGAGTGAGGACGCTTCGCTTGTACCGTTTGAAATCCGTAAAAAATTAGTCATTGAAGGAACGTCGCATTTAAAAAATTTAATTTATCATGACAGCGGAGCATATATAATCAGCAGTTCAACATTTCCGAGCTATTTTCAAAAAGACGAGACCGCTGTTATCGAAAGTCATGCGAATTTAGATTTGGAGGTATTTATAAAAATTGCACATTCTTTAGGGATTAACGCGCGCTACGTTGGAGAAGAGCCAAAAAGTTTAGTAACAGGGATTTATAATAAAATCATGGCGCAAAAATTACCCGAACATGAAATTAAGTGCGTGATTATTCCTCGAAAAGCTTTAAATGGCGAAATTATCAGCGCGTCAAACGTCCGGCAGGCAATTAAAAATAATACTCTCGACCAAATTAAAGACCTTGTGCCTGCGTCGACGTATAATTATTTTACGAGCGATGAAGCTAAAAACGTTATTGCTAAAATTCAAGCCCAATCTAACGTAATTCACTATTAAAAAATTTTAAAGTTCATGTGATAAAATCTTGTATGACAGTTCCTAAAAGATTTTAAAAAATTTTGGGAGCTGTTATTTTTTGCAACTACGTTTACCACTACAAAAAAGCATTTATAAATTTAACCGCCGCATAATTTTTAAGCACATCAATTTTGAAACAAAGTGTTAAATTTCTTACGGCCAGTGAACTACCGCCACTTATAGAAGATGGCAGCTTCCTTTAATCCTCCTAACCTGAATACTTCTTAGCCTTCAGGATTTCGTTTTACAGGAATCAGTTTGGTACTGTTACCTTACGGGCAACATTTGAAAACCTGCGCGGCATTGTACCATACGGGCAATTCATCTCCCACTTGAAGAAGTGGGAGTCTTCTTGCCAGTTAATGATAAAAAAACACCCCCGTTTAAAATTTTTGGAGGTGTTTAAAATTTTTTGAGCGTTGTTTTTTATTTTTTACTAACGGCTTCGCGGAGAACGTTTTTAATTGCGTCGTCTTTAGCTAAATCAAAAGCGGTATCGCCAACACAATTTTTAGCTTTTAAAGTTGCTCCGGCTTTGATTAAAGTTTTTATTATTTCGGGGTTAGTGCTGTTCATTGCAGCGTACATTAAAGCTGTGTAGCCTAAACTCGTTTTTAAATTTATTTTGGCTTCAGCCTTAATCAACATTTTTACGATTTCAGGGTTATCATTATTCATCGTAGCAAACATTAAAGCCGTTTCGCCGTTTTCAACGCCAGCATCAACATCGAGCAAAACTTTTTTATTTTCAGGGTCGTTGTTATTTTCATTGTCGCTTAAATCAATTTTTGCGTTTACGTTTGCACCGGCTGCCAATAAACTTTTTACAATTTTGGAATTTCCATTTTTAGCGGCGTACATTAAAGCGGTCATACTATTTTTATCCCTAGCGTTAATTCTTGCGCCCCTGCTGATTAAAGTTTTTATAACTCTTGAGATATCAGGATTAGAAATATTTTCAGAACACTTCATTAAAACGCTTTTGCCCTCTTCATTGACAGCGTTGACGTTAGCTCCTGCTTTTATAAGTTCTTGAATTTTTTGCGGCTTAGTATCTGGTGATGACACTGCCTGGAATAAATCAGCGTCAAAATTTTTCTCACTCGTGATGTTTTGAACGTCTTGCGTTGTATTTTCAGGAGTGCTGTCAAAAATCTCAGGGCTTAAATTTTCCTCGACCGCGATATTTTGAACATCTTGCGTTGTATTTTCAGGAGTGTTGTCAAAAACTTCGGGGGCTAAATTCTCCTTAACCGCGATATTTTGAACATCTGTTATATTTTCAGGAGTGCTGTTAAAAACTTCAGGGCTTAAATTCTCCTCGTTTTTAATTTCGGGATTTTCATGCACAGCCGTGTTTATGGTTTTTGCGTGTTTTAGAAAACCTTTTTTAGAAAAGCTAAACGCAATGTATAAAACGACCGCGAATATAATTATGACCATTAAAATTATTTTGATACTCATTTAAAAATAAAAAACTCCTGTTCAATCGAAAAATTAAAAATTACCGCGCAATTATAGCAATAGTCTGATTTTATCTAGGAGCAGGCAAAATATAATTATCAGATCCAGACGCTAACGCCGGTAAATTTATCATGATATCTCGGCTGAAAGCTGGTTTTATAATTTTTCCGAGCGTTCTTATAATTTTGCCGTCAGTCCCGAAAATTTCAGCCTCAAATTCAAATTCAGCCCCAACCGTTTTTACAACAGCTCTTTCACGCGGTAATAATTCAACAACTTCGCCGCCGTTAATTTTTACATTGACTTGTTCAAGCGGCCTGTAATCCTCAAAACTTTTGTTATCTAAAAATATCTGATGTTCACGACCAATATAAAATAACCAGACACCTAACGCGGCTAAACCAGTAATTAAAATTATCCGCTGTGTCCAACGCATTAAAAATTTCAAAAACCGAATAAACATTTTTTAAATATGGCCTCCGAATTTATATTTAAATTTTAATTTTCAAATATCGCTGTCCAAATTTTTATGAGCAAATTTGCTTTCACGATTACGTTTTAACGCATGAATTACTAAAGACAGAGCTATTATCCCGTACGATACAAAAACTCTAAAATATTCCCCTATTTGTGCGTCTCCGATTAAATTTTTACCGGCATTAGGCGCAACAATAAACATCAAGTGAAAAAGAATTACTCCCATGAAAACATTTTTAATAGTTGCACGCGAAACACTTGCTCCGCCGATTAACAATGCCGCAATCGAAAACATACCTGCTTGGTCATGGCCATTGTATGTATTTAACGTCCCCATGTTTTGCAAATAAATTATTTGTCCGTAACAAGCGAGCACCGTTGAAATTACAATCGCGATAATTCTTGTACGGTTTACGGCTATCCCTGAAAAATTTGCAACGTCCTGATTTTGTCCGATAGCTTTCATATCGTGGCCGAGCTTTGTATTTCTGAACCAGACAATTAAAATACAAAACACTCCGATTACTAAAAGCGTCGCTAAAGGAATTTTAATTATTCCATTGAAAAACGGTAGCTCAAATAATATAAACGGATTTGAAGAATTATTCAGGTTGACGCTTAAAAAATCTTTTGTCTTTTCAGTGCCTGCGATTACCGTCGGGATTAAATTATCAAGCACGCCCCTAATTCCATTTAAGCTCAACGAATTTTTAACACCATATCCGCGCGAAAGTAATAATGCGTTGCTCGTCAACGGTATAATCCAGCCCATGAAATATAAAACGAATAATTGATACACTCCGTTAATAAAGAAGCCTAAAATATATGACGTTACCATTTCGCGGCCTTTAGCTTTATTTAAGACATAGCCGCAGAAAATTCCTAAAATTATTGCTATCGGAGTTCCTATTAACATCGCTAAAATAACCGCAGGTATTCCAACAACACCCCAATCGCAAATAAATAATAAACCTATCTGTCCGGCCATCGCTCCTAAAACCATGCCAAAATTTAAACCCATACCGGCCATGACTGGAATTAAGAGCGACAAAATTAAAAATGCATTACGGCCAATTCGCGTCAATAATTCCTGAATTAAATATTCCGCTGAAAATCCTGATAAAGGAATTGCAAAACAAGATACGACTATAAAAATTACAGGGACTAAATTATTTATTATCAAGTTGAAAATTTTACGCAACATCTTATTTAATCACTCTACCTTTCAGCCCGTGCTTTTCTCGTTAAAGCATAGACGATAATCCCATTGCTGACGATTAAACGAATTACTTCCGACATATCCGATTGAAAAATATTATTTATTACGGGCGGTGTCATTGTTAAAATCCCTTGAAATAAAAACGTACCGATGATGACATTCAAAATCCCTGCTTTATTAACAGTCGCTCCGCCTAACAAAATCGATGCTACCGCAGGCAATGCCATATAAAACGGCCCCATGTAAAGCTGAATAAATCCAAAACCCTGTTCATAAACGATTATGCCGACAGCTCCTAAAACTGTTGAAAGCATTACGGAAATCGTGCGCATCTTATTTACATTAACACCTGACGCGCGCGCAAAATCAGGATTTGAACCAGCCGCCGTTAAAGCTGTGCCTGTCTTTGTACGCATGAAAAGCCATACTAAAAAAGCTACGACCGCGAAAAAAATCAGCATTCCGCCAGGAATATATAAACGTTCGTTGACGTGAAAACCTAATGAATTGCTCAAGACGTGCAACCAAAATCCATCAACGCTGATCGAAGTTCGTAAACCCGTTCCGGCATATCCCCAAACCATGACAGGATTTTTTAACGGCAGCAAAAGCCAAGCTATACACATGAACGATACTGATGAAAAACCGACGTAAGTCGCAATCATCATCTCATCGCCTTTGACAAAATTTAATAATATCCCGTAAAGCCAGCCCAAAATTAAAGCAATCGGAATTGAAAATATAATCGCCGCTGAAAATATAAAAGCTTCTCTGTGTGCATTAACAAAATTTGCGTCAATCCATGTTAAAAAATTATATTGACCTGCAAAATTTATCACGCTTGAAATGATTTCGCCGTTAAATTCTATCGAAAGCACAGCTCCTAATAAGCCGGCTATAATTCCTAAAGGCAACCCAAAATTTAAACCGCACCCAGACTGTATCATAGGTATCATAGCTAAAACTAATACGCCGTTCATCGCAAATCTTTCGAGTATTTGTGATATCGAAACATCAATCTGAACTCCAACAAACGGCGCAACCGAAAATAATGCTATTAAAAATAACGCGATTATAATTCTTGGCCAGCCTGTATTTTGAATAAACTTGCTCAACATTTTTTAAAATTATTCCTCCATGTCTAATATATTCAAATCCGAACGTTGACCCGTCATTAAAATTCCAAACTCTTCAGCAGGACTTGCCGCCGGTAAAATTCCAGCTATGCGCCCACTGTTTACTATAGCGACACGATTACAAATGCTCCGTAATTCTTCAAGCTCCGAACTTGTAATAATAATCGTTGTCCCGTGTTGTCTGTTATATTCGAGTAAAGTATCAAGGACTAAATTTTTCGCGCCGATGTCAATTCCTCTTGTTGGCTCGCAGATTAACAAAATTTCAGGCTCTAAGACGAACGCGCGCGCTAAACAAATTTTTTGCTGATTACCTCCTGAAAGTTCGCCGGCTTTTTGATTTACGCCTGTGCATTTTATATTTAAAGCCTCGACAAAATATTCAGCTGTTTTTTTCATGGCGTGTTCATTTCTAATCTGGAATATGTACGGAATGCCTAATAAAAATTTTCCCTGCGTCTGCATTGCTGTAAAAGCGATATTCCAATATAGAGGCTCATCAAGCAATAAACCTAAACCGCGCCGGTCTTCAGATACGAATGCCATTTTCCTATTTAACGCCGCTTTAGGCTTGTTTAAATTTAAACGGCGGCCAAGCACTTTCACTTTCCCTCCGGCAGGATATAAACCCATTATTCCATTTGCGATACCAATTTTGCCATGACCAGCAAGCCCGCCAATTCCGAAAATTTCGCCGCGCTTAACTTCAAATGAGACATCCGTAACATTTTCGCCAGGCATATTTACCCACAAGTGCTCAACTTTTAAAGCGTTCTTAGTCTTTTTAGGTTTAGCCTGCTGTAATTCTTGATTGTCATCTAAAAAATTCTGTTCTGTTATTGCGAAATCATTAAAATCATCATAATTTTTACGGCCAACCATTAACGAAGCAATTTCCCTAGTTGAATATTTAAACGCCGGCGCGTCGCTGATTAACTTACCGTCACGCAAAACGATAATTCTGCTGCATAAATCCTTTACCTCATCGAGCCTATGTGAAATAAATACGATAGAAATTCCGGAGTTAGCCAATTTTTGCAAAGCGTTTAATAAAATTTCGGCTTCGCTCTCTGCTAAAACGGCTGTCGGCTCATCAAGGAATAATAAACGTGTTTTTTCGCGGTCAATTTCACGGGCAATTTCGATAAATTGTTTATAACCGACGGGCATCTCTTTTATTAACATGTCTGGATTTATATTAACGCCTAATTTATGAATTGCGTTACGCGAGCGTTGTTTCATGGCGTTGTAATCAAGAGTAGCAATTCTTTCGCTGAAGACGTAATTTAACAACGACGGATTTAAAATTTCGCGGTTCAATAAAATATTTTCCGTTGCTGTAAAACCAGGTATCAGCGAAAATTCTTGATGTACCATTCCAATTCCGGCGGCTAAGGCTTGTTCAGGTTTTGTAAAATTTATCTGCTTACCGTCTAAAAATATTTTTCCGTCGTAACCGCCTGTTGAATTTATGACCGGCATTCCGAACAAAATATTTAACAGTGTCGATTTACCTGCGCCGTTTTCACCGACTAAGCCTATAATTTCGCCGCTGCGGATTTCAAAAGAGATATCGTTTAAAACTCTATTCCCGTAAAAATCTTTACCGACACGTTCAAGTTTCAGGAGTGGTGTTTTATTCAAATTTAAATTACTATTTTCAGCATTGTCGTTATGGTAATTATTATTTTTTTCCAAACTTGCCAAAAAAAATCACCTCTATAATTTCAAAAATACACATAAAAAAGGAATGCTCTTTAATTTAAATGATAGCACTCCTTGAAAATTTGATTAAATTTCATAATTATTGCGTTTGCAAAATTAAATTCCCCAATCCATAAACGCTAATAACAGCTAGGACGGGGAATTTTTAATTTATAGGAGGATACTCTTATTATTTATTTCTTTTTCAAAAGTAACACAGCTCCCAAAATTGCAAAGCCTGAAACTAAATTCAACGCGACAGTATTACAACCACCGCCGCCGCCTCCTCCTCCACCACTAGAAGCTTCGTTTATCTTAACACTGAATGATTTTGTAGTCGTAGCACCAGTTGCTCCATTGACAATTAGCGAGAAGTAATAAGTTTTCGCATTCTTTGGCGTACCGCGTAAATATGCTGCATCGTCCTCAGCGAACAGAGTGCCTTTTACGAGATGAATACCGTCTTCGTCTTCAGTTGGAGGATTTCCGTCGTATGTCCACTCGTATGGAGCTAAGTCGCCTGAAACTATGACAAAATCGCTATACGCTTCGCCGACTGTCCCTTCTTTGAATGTGTAAAGTATTTCGATATCGTCATCAGAATTACTATCAGAAACTACGATTGTGTAATATTTGGTGCTAGAGTATCCGTCATCGTCAGTAACCGTAATTGAAAAATCATACGTATCGGCAGTTTGTAAATTACCGCTTAATGTAAGAGTTGAACCGGACGGCGTAAAAGTTAGGTCTTCCGGATAATTTCCAGAATATGTCCAGGAATAAGAGCCTGAGCCTCCCGACGCTGTGAGTGTCCCGTAATAACTTGAATATTGGGTAACTTCGCTTTCTAATGAGCCGCTGATTGAAGGAGTATCGCGCGTAACAGATATTCTATACGTTGTCGTTGCTGTGTTAGTGCTATCGTTAGCGTCAGTAAGAGTAACCGTTATGTCATCAAAAGTTCCTGCCTCATTAGCTGAACCGCTTAAAATGTACGTGCTGCCTGTTGCTGATACCGGGAATGTTAAGCCGCTTGGCAATTTTCCGGAATATGACCAGATATAAGAACCAGAACCGCCCGACGCTGTAAACGTATGTGAAAAGTTTTCATACTGTTCTAATAGTGTCATAGCATCTGATGAACCGCTTATGCTTACAGGTGAACTGTTATTATTTACAGTTATAACGTACGAACCGCTTGCTTCATTACCGTCGCTGTCTTTTACAGTAACAATTATTCCCTCAAATTTTCCAGTTCCGGTCGGCGAACCGCTCAAAGTATAACTGCTGCCCGTTGCTGAAGTTGGGAATGTTAAACCTCCTGGCAACGTTCCAGAATACGACCAAGTGTAAGAGCCTGTACCTCCTGAAGCCGTGAGCGTGCTTGAATAACTTGTATTGCGCGTTGCTAAGCTGTCGAGAGTACCACTGATTTTTAAATCCGATACTGCGGCACTTACATATATGGAATACGTATTACTTGTCGTTTTGCCGTTGCTGTCCGAAAGAGTAACTTTAATATTTTCAAAATTTCCGGTTTCTGTCGGTGAGCCGTCTAATATGTATTGGTTACCTGACTGCGAAAACTCTAAACCTTTTGGCAACGTCCCGGAATGCGCCCAAATGTAAGAGCCAGAACCGCCTGTTGCCGTGAGTGTACTTGAGTAACTTGCATACTGTGTCGCTGTACTTGTTAAAGAACCGCTTATGCTTAAACCCGAATTTCTCTCATTTACTGTTATAGTGTAAGAGCCTTGAGCTGTTTTGCCGTTGCTGTCCGTAACAGTAACGTAGATATTTTCAAAAATTCCTGTTTTTGTAGGTAAACCGCTCAAAGTATACGTACTGCCCGTTGCTGAAGTTGGGAATGATAAACCATTTGGCAAAGTCCCAGAGTACGACCAAGTGTAAGAGCCGCTACCACCTGTTGCTGTAAGTGTGCTGACATAACCCGAAAGAAGCGAAGTAGTACTTTCAAGAGAACCGCTTATTTCAAGGTCTTCAGGCTCGTCTTTATCTTTGATTGATACAGTGAATGTTTTCGTCGCTGTTTTATCATAATAATCGGTAACAGTAACGTTAAAAGTATAATCGTCTGCAACATCAGGAGTTCCGCTTAAAGTATATCTATTGCTAGAGCTTTTGAAATCCAAATTTGAAGGTTTATTACCTGAATATGTAAAAGTATATGGACTTGTTCCGCCTGTCGCCGTTATATAACTTGAATACGGTGTACCTACTGTGCCTGTGCTTGTAAACGAACCATAAATTGACGGTGGGTCAGGTTCATCGCCTGTTATCGTAACAGAGAACGAGCCAGAACATGTATTAGTTACGCCATCGTTATCCCATTCCATCCACGAGACAAGAGCTTCAAAGTCATATGTTCCGATTTTTTTAGGTGTTCCGCTAAGATATAAACAACCTAAACCAGTCTGTAACTCAAGGCCAGGCGGTAACTCACCAGTGTACTCGACAGAATAGGAATACATAGTCGTATAGCCTACAATCTTTACATTATTGTTGTAATACCAGTTGTCTACTTCACCGTCCGCGAATGTTCCAGACAAAGAGCATTTCAAACCGAATGCACTCGAAGCCGCTAACAAAACAAACGCCATACAAATAATAAAACATGCTGAAAGTTTCTTGTTCATTAAAAAACCTCCTTGAATATATAGCACAAAATAAATAACCGAACGAGTGAGGCCGGTGCTAGAGAAAATTTTTTCAGCCTCACTCACTACATGCGCAAAAAATTTTTAAGACCTCGTTTGATAATCACCGCCCAGCTAAACTCACAAAAAGCAAGCGCAGACTTTCAATACAATAAAAAATAAACAGTCTTAAATCCCCCTGTGCTATAATTCAGCTAGGGACAAAATAAGACCTGAAAGCACGTAATCAAAAAGGTCACATGCTCTAAAAGTTTGGCGTAGTAATTATAGCATAAAAGTGTTTTGTCTCTTTTTTGTTATTTAAAATTTTAGATTGCCAAATAATTGAAACGGAACGAAATTTTTTAAAATTTTGCGCGCAAATAATTTTTAATGACGTTGTGTTTTAATGAATATTTTTCAGATACTATATTAACTATGGTTTTTACGCTTTCGCCGTTATTAAATAATTTATCGGCTTCGTCTTGCCATTCGGTATCGTTTAAATTTTCATAACAGCCGGAAATTATTAAAACTAATTCGCCTCTTACGCCGTCATTTGAAATTTTATCAAGTAAATTTTTTAGGTCGGTGCTTATAACTTCCTGATGAATTTTAGTGAGTTCGCGAATTAAAGAGCATGGCCGATTATTAAAAATTTCAAGCATGTCATCAAGATTTTTTAAAATTTTATGCGGCGATATGTAAAAAACTAAACTCAACGGCAAATTTTTTAAGCTCAAATATAATTTTTTAGCCGCGCTCGATTTTTCAGGCGGAAAACCCAAAAATATAAAACGCTCAGGATTAAAACCAGACAGCAAAACCGCAGGCAATACAGCAGACGCGCCGGGTATTACGTCAACAGCAAGGTTATTCTCTTGAGCGCGTTTTAACAAAATCCAGCCAGGGTCAGAAATTCCAGGTGTGCCGGCATCAGAAATGACAGCAATATTTTTTCCGGCCTTGAGTAAATTTAAAAGCTCGTCTAATTTTTCGTTCTCGTTATGAATGTGAAAGGACGTTAATTTTTTGTGAATGTTGTATTTATTCAAGAGTACGCTTGATGTTCTTGTATCTTCGCACGCAATTAAATCAACTTCGCGCAAAATTCTCAATGCACGTAACGTTATATCTTCAAGATTTCCGATTGGTGTAGCGATTAAATATAAAGCCATGTCTATTTTTAAAATTACTCGCGCGTAATATCAATAATCGTAACTTCAGGCGGTGCAAAAAATCTCATCATAGGCCCGTTAAAACCTGCTCCGTTTGAAACGTAAACATAACCGCCTGCTTTTTGTGAAAAACCCTGTGTGCTTTTAGACGAGATGTTTTTGAAATATCCCATTGGCCAAAATTGTCCGTTATGAGTGTGTCCGGATATTTGTAAATCAAATCTGTTTTCAGCGTCGTGCGGCAAACCTGGACGATGTTTAATTAAAAGCACAAATCTATTCTCGTCGCCGTCTTTTAAATATGGTCTGAGCCAGCCGAATTTTTTATCATCAAATCCGATTACGGCCATGTTTAAATTTTCAAGGTCAAAACGTTCATCAATTAAATAATTAAAATTTTGCTCACGAATAATATTTTCAACGTCCATGTTATAAATGTGATAGTACTCATGATTGCCGTTGACAGCGAATGCGCCGTACTTAGCTTTTTTAGCAGCACTGCTTAATAATTCGAGTTCGCGTGTTCTGGAAGTCATATCACCGTCAACGATATCGCCTGCAAGTATAAAAATATCAGGTTTTGAATTGTTTACGATTTGCATGACGCGCTCAAAGTGTTTTAACGTATAAACGCCTCCCAAATGGACATCGGTCAAATAAGTAATTCTGATTTTGGGAATTTCGGGCGGTAATTTTTTAGTTGTGATATTTATATAAACCGGCCTCACGAAATAAGCCTCTAACATTGAATAAATCGAAAGAATACAAGTTAAAGCAATAGCTATAAAAAGTTTTGTGCGTGTAAATTTTGAAAAGCCTGTTAATAATTCTATAAATCCTATTGACATAAATGCGAACAAGAAAATTATTATGACCGTGAACAAAATCGCGTAAATAATTTCAAAATAACGGCTGACACTGTATAAACGCCACGCTCCAACGTAAACGATACCGCTAAAAACCGCCAAACCCGTAAAAATTTTTATTGTGAATGGATTTATGCCGGCTTGCTGTAATTTTAATCTTATAAAAAACGAGACTGTTAAAAATAACGTTACAAACATGCTCCGAATTATAACGCACAAAAAACCGGCCATGCCATTAACAACATGAAACCGGTTTAAAAAATTCTTTATCATTTTTGACGAGTAAGAATTTATGTTCTTCCTGTACCGTCGCAGTTTTTACATTTACCAGAGCCGCCGCACGTTGGACACCAATCTTCATAATATTGCCAAGAATCGGGGTCAGTCTCGGGATTGTAATTGTAATTTGCTTTATAAACTCTGCCCTTACCTTCGCAGTCGCGACATCTTCCTGTTCCGCCGCAAAATAAGCAACCGTCTCTAAAATCATATTTGGGCGTGTTTGAATTGTTGTACGAATTATTTCCGCCTCCGCTTCCACCGAAGAAAAGCTCTCCCAACATTCCCAACGCCGCAAGCTCTTGAGCCTGTTTGTGTGCGTTAAGAGCTTCTTTAGCATCTTTATTACCTTGTTGTGCTGCTAAACGCCATAATTTTAGAGCTTCGTTAACATTTTGTTGAACGCCGTCGCCCTGATAATATAGCGTTCCTAAATCAAATTGCGCCCAATCGTAACCCTGAGCGGCAGATTTGCGTAACCATTTTAAACACTCAGACTTATTCTTTTTAACGCCTTCACCGTTGTAATAAGCGACAGCGAGCAAATATTGTGATTTATATTCGCCTCTTTCAGCTGCTATTTTCCACCACCTTGCGGCTTCAGCTAAATTCTTTTTGACACCGTCTCCAGTAGCATATATACAACCAATTTCAAACTGCGCTTCAAGATTACCCTTTTTAGCTTGCTCTAAAATTTGATTTACGCTATGTGAAAAGGCAGGAACGTTAAAAAACATAACGAATAATAAGCACAAAGCAAATCGTTGAAAACTTTTTCTTGTTAAACATTGCATAACTGAAAGCCTCCTTATTTCGATTAGAGCAAAATTATACAATGCCTAAATAAAAAGCTCCCTCGACCATAAAAAATCGAAGGAGCAAAAATTATAGCAATAACACGGTTAAAATTTATCTTTTCCAGACAAAATAATAATCCGTTGTTTCCTTTCTATTGGTAAGTTCTTCGTCAAATAACCGTCCTTCAGAAATAAGTTTAAAACTTGTTCCCCATATTTTTGATTGCGTTTCCTTGTATTCCTGAATAGACCTGTAAATTGCAGAATAATCCTGTTTTAAACCGGCTGAATATATATCATTAAGCGTAAGGCGTTTTTCTATGCCCATGCTTTCTTTAGAGTATATAGTGCAATTTTGCTTGCAAACATCTAACACGTCGTGTAACGCTTTATCGTAATCAACATCGTTTAAATACATAAACACGCCGTTGATGAATACATAGTCAAAATGAGTTTTTCCTTGAGAAGCTAAAACGTTTTTTAAATCCTGAAAATACCCGACAAGCAGTTTTTTATTTTGAAATTCGCTTAAATTATCTTTGGCTCTGTCTATTAAATTAGAGCTGCCGTCAATGCCAA
>CAJODZ010000003.1:0-32846 GCA_905233645.1 uncultured Synergistales bacterium
CGATTGATTCAGCTTTAACGGTTGCCGATGAGATAGTCGGCGCGTTTGTTTTCAAATTCACAAAGTCGTTGCTCAGGGTAGTGATATTTGAAAAATCCACGTTATAGCATTTAACGTCGCTATCTGTCGATATGAGAAAATGCCCTATTTTGTCGGAGAAAGTATTTTGAGTGCCGAAATAAAAGTTGTTATACGTCGTTTCCTGAGTGTTATCGGGCTTGTAGTCTTTGTAAGTAACGTCTTTACTTTCTTCGCCTTCTGTGTAAGGTCCGTATCCCCAATAGTACCCTTTCGCGTCCTTAGCCAAAGTAGTCAGATTTACGCCAAATCCCAGCCAATAACCCCATTTATGATTGCCATTGTAATGAGGCGGTAAATTTGTAGCTGTAATTTGAATAGTTGAAGGCTTCTTAAATGACGCTTCTCCGCCAGGTAAGAGTTCTATTTTGAGACCTCCAACCTGATCTGTAATCACTTTATAGCTTGGGTGATTTGGATCACTTGCCCCATCTGCGGGATTATCAGCTATGGGCACAGTGATAAAGCCACTACTATTTGCGTCTGTTGCCCAAGCCCCTGCGCACAACGCCAAAACGAACGCGCACAACAAAACGAATATTTTAGTCCGTTTCATCATAACTAAAATTGATTCTCCTTTCGGGAAATTTTTTTATATAAAAAAATCCCTCTTTTTTCATCGGGCGCGGCTTCCCAACAAAAAAAGAAGGATAAATCAGGGCAACAGCATTTACTTTTCAGATAAACACTGCGATACTTAAAAAATGAAAATAAGTATATTAAAGTTGCAAGATGAAATAAAAAATTTAACTGAGCCTAGACGGATCGCCTACGGAAATATCCGCCATAAACTTGAAGATATTATTATCATAGGATTGCTTGCAATAATTTGCGGAGGCGAAGATTTTTCAGATATGGAAACGTTCGGAAAAGAACGGGAAGATTTTTTAAGAAATTTTCTCGAACTTCCCAACGGTATACCGGACAGCGACACTTTCAGACGGGTATTTGAACGGATTAATCCACAGGAACTTTCCGTATGTCTGAAAAATTGGATAGGCGCTGAACGAGCAGAGCGTTCCGTTATTGCAGTTGACGGTAAAACGATACGGGGCAGCAGTAACATGAAGCATAATGCTTATCATGTCGTAAGTGCTTTTGTAGCGGAAAATCAGATTACGCTCGGAGAAATTACTACAGCGGAAAAATCTAATGAGATCACGGCTGTTCCCGCATTGCTGGATTTAATTGATGTTGAGGGGGCAATCGTTACAGCAGATGCCATGAGTTGCCAAAGTGCCATAGTCAAAAAAATTATGGAGAAGAAAGCTGATTTTACGATTACGCTAAAAGGAAACCAGCATGAATTATATGAAGACGCAATAGATTCTTTCGCCTCCTTTGAGGATGAAACGGACTATTTTTATACGTCTGAAAAAGATCACGGAAGGATTGAAAAACGGGAGTATTTTCTCTTAAAAAATCTGACATGGCTGACCAGTAAAAAGAAATGGAATGGCGTGAAAGCTTTCGGAATGGAAGTTTCGACAGTTACGAAGAACGATAAAACGAGCAGAAACATAAGATATTTTATAACCTCGCTTTCAGACGTTAATGAATTTGCATATTCAGTAAGAAAACACTGGTCAATAGAAAACCAGCTTCACTGGAGTCTTGACGTTATTTACGGCGAAGACAGAGCCAAAAACCGTAAGGATAATTCGCCGCTAAATATGAACGTTCTGCGAAAAACGGCACTTTCGCTTGTAAAAGAAGCACAGTACGGACGTTTAAGCAAAAAGAAAATGATGTTCAAGGCAGCATTGAATCCTGACGTGCTCTTGAATATCATTTTTGGCTACAAAAAGTAAATGCTGTTTCCCTGAGCACCGGCTGTTTGGGCTTTACTCAACAATGAAAACGAATTTGGAGCAACCTGTCATTTTATTGACGCTGGAATTGATACAGGCAAAATAATTGAGCGTCGAAAATTTCAAATTGACAAACACAAAATAACAACAGGCCGCGAATTATCAAATTTTACTTGGGGTGTTTGTTTAGACGAATTGAAAGACTTTTTAAAAAAATATTTATCAGGCGAAACAATCACAGGTACAGAACAAAGCAACAGCGGTGAATATTACAGCATGGCAAAATTACAAAGCGTTAAAAAAATCGAACTTACCGAAAATAACGAAACCATAAACAGAAAAATTAACGCTTTGTGGTATCCACCGTTTGAAGGTGCTTATATTGAGGTTGACGGTGAGCGTTTTTATTTAATAAACAAAAACATACTCGAAAAGATTTCTGAAAAATAATGACGCAATTACTTACTTTATGTTGCCTCCTAATTTGTTTAGGGGGCTTTTTTAATGCTATGATTTAAAAAATTTAGGAGCGTGATTAAGAATGGCAAGTTCAAATGATGTTTACGTTACGAAAGAATATTTCGATTTACGTATGGATATGCAAGAGGCTATTTTCGACCGCAAACTTTCAGACACAAGAGCTGAATTAAAAGATGAAATAGCTTCTGTCCGTACTGAATTAAAAGATGAAATAGCTTCTGTCCGTACCGAATTGAAAAGCGAAATAGCGGAGGTTCGCTCTGATATGAAAGAACTTAGAGCAGAAATTAACGGTCTTGTTCATTGGAATTATTGGGTGCTTGCTTTTGTAAGTATTATTATTGTTGTTGCGCCGTCGCTTAAAAATCTTGTAGATGCTTTCGCAGAACTTTTAAAAGATTTAGCAAAAAATAGACGTTTAAAAATTCAAGATACTGAAAAATAAATAGGAGCGTGATTAAAATTCATTACTTTGATGAAATCGTTGACATAATCGAAAAATTGCGTGCGCCTGGCGGTTGTCCTTGGGACAGAAAACAGACGCTCGAAACTTTACGCAAACCCGTTACTGAAGAAGCTTACGAACTCGCAGAGGCTATTACTAAAAATGATATGCAAAATATTAAAGAAGAGGCCGGCGATTTATTATTGCAAGTCGTTTTCATAGCGTCCATAGCTAACGAAAAAGGCGAGTTTAATATGTCTGATGTCGTGCGCGCGGTTTGTGATAAGTTAATTCGCAGACACCCTCACGTTTTCGGAAATGTTAAGGCTGAAACGAGCGAAGAAGTTTTAAAAAATTGGGAGGCTATTAAAACTCAGGAGCGCAAATCTAAAAATCAGGACTTGTCAATTTTAGCGGGTGTTCCTGATAGTTTGCCCCCGTTGTTAAAAGCTGACAGAATGCAGGCTAAAGCGGCTCACGTTGGTTTTGATTGGCCTGGCGAAAATTCTGAACCCTTATTTAAAAAGATTGACGAAGAATTAAACGAATTAAAAGACGCTGTTAAAGAAAATAATATTGAACATATGTCCGAAGAGTTAGGCGATGTCTTATTTGTGATTGTAAATTTGGCAAGACGTTTGAAAATTGATGCTGATGCGGCGTTGTCTAAAACATGTTCAAAATTTAAATCGCGCTTCTCTCTAATGGAACAATATGCACGCGATGAAAATCATAATATTTCAGAATACGGCTTAAATGATTTAAATAGACTTTGGAATAAAGCGAAAGAATGTTTGCGCAATAATCAAGTATAATAAATTCCAACATTAAACACTAAAAACAGGAGGTATTTTTTTAACATGGCAGAAACAAAACGTGTGCGTGTTACTGAAACTGTTTTACGCGACGCTCACCAATCTTTAATAGCTACCCGTATGACTACAAATGATATGCTCCCGATTATTGAACAAATGGACGAGGCCGGTTATTGGGCGTTGGAAATGTGGGGCGGTGCGACTTTTGACTCATGTATGAGATTTTTAGACGAAGACCCTTGGGAACGTTTACGCCTTATTCGTTCAAGAGTTAAGAAAGCAAAATTACAAATGCTCTTACGCGGTCAAAACTTAGTTGGTTATAGACACTATGCCGATGACGTTGTAAGAGAGTTTGTTAAAAAAGCCGTTGCGAATGGAATTGATATCGTTAGAGTTTTCGACGCGTTAAATGATTTACGTAACGTTGAAATTGCAGCCGACCAAGTTAAAAAAGAGGGCGCGCATTTACAGTTATGTATTGCTTACACTTTATCACCGGTTCATACGCTTGATGCATTTGCCGACATGGCCAAGAAAATGACTGACATGGGCGCGGACTCCATTGCTATTAAAGATATGGCAGGCTTATTAAGTCCAGGCGACTGCGCAAAATTAGTTAAAGCTATTAAAGCAAAAGTTAATGTTCCGATTGAGTTGCATAGCCATTACACAACAGGTTTAGCAAGCATGACATATTTTGCAGGAGTTGAAGCCGGTGCAGACGTAATCGATACAGCAATCTCGCCATTCGCACTCGGAACAAGCCAACCCCCGACAGAATCAATGGTTGCTGCTTTAGCCGGTACTGAATGGGATACAGGTTTAGAAATTGCGAAATTATTGCCGGTTTGCGAACATTTCAAAAAATTGCGCGATAAATATAAAGATTTAATGCCCTCAATCGCCGGAGTTAATATAAATATTCTGCGTTATCAAATTCCTGGCGGTATGTATTCAAACATGGTCAACCAGTTAAAAGAGATGAACGCTATCGACAAATTAGAGGACGTTTTAAAGGAAGTTCCTGTCGTTCGTGAAGCAATGGGTTATCCTCCGTTAGTTACACCAAGTTCGCAAATGGTCGGTACTCAAGCTACGATGAATGTTTTGAGCGGACGCTGGAAAATTTTCCCGAAAGAGATTAGACAGTATTTCTTAGGTTATTACGGAATGCCCCCTGCGCCGGTTGATAAAGAAGTTCAGAAAATGGCAATCGGTAAAGAAGAGCCTATCACTTGCAGACCTGGTGAGAAAATCGCTCCTGAAATGGAACAGGCACGCAAAGACGCAGCTCCATGGATGACACAGCCAGAAGACGCTTTAACTTGGATTATGTTCCCGCAGGTTGCAAAAGATTTCTTACCTAAAAAATACGCGCGCGTTCATAATCGTGATGTTGGTTTACAAAAAACAGATGATCCGGCGGCTTATCCAGTATAAATTTTAAAAATTAAAAATTGCTATGGATATTCCGTTGTCCGGGGAGACGCTTGCACGCCTTGCAGGTCAGCACGATGAAAACTTTGAGGCTATTGAGGCACGTTTTCCCGTTTCGTTAAATATTGTTGATGGGGTCGTTCGTGTTGGCGGCCCTGATTTAGAACCCGTAAAAATTGTCAGTCATTTAATTCGTGAGTTAGCGTCTGTTGCTGAAAAAGGTTTTGAGATTGCTCCGGCTGATTTAAGATTTGCAATGGATACGTTAGCTGAAGGCCATGAATTAAATTTAAACGCTTTATATTCTGAAATTATTTGCACAACTGCCAGAGGCAAACCCATTAGAGCAAAAACTCACGGCCAAAGAGAATATATAAAAGCAATTCGCCAGAATGATATTTTATTCGCGACCGGCCCTGCTGGAACTGGTAAAACATATTTAGCAGTCTGTGAAGCAGTCTCAATGTTAAAAGCAAATAAGATTTCGCGAATAATTTTAGTGCGTCCGGCTGTTGAGGCTGGTGAAAGTTTAGGTTATTTGCCCGGAGATTTACGTGAAAAAGTCGAACCCTATGTGCGCCCGTTGTATGATGCATTTTTTGAATTATTGTCGCCTGAAAAATTTGCCCGTTACACTGAAAAAAATATTATCGAAATTGCACCGTTAGCTTATATGCGCGGCAGGACGTTAAACGAGAGCTTTATAATTTTAGATGAGGCTCAAAACACAACGTCTATGCAGATGAAAATGTTTTTGACACGTTTAGGCAATGGCTCGAAAGCTGTTGTTACGGGTGATATAACGCAAGTCGATTTGCCTGGGAAAGCTGTATCAGGTTTAAAAAGCGTACGTGAAATTTTGCAGAGCATAAAAGGAATTGGCTTTATTGATTTAAGTTATGCCGACGTTGTAAGACATGAGATAGTGCAAAAAATAGTACTTGCCTATGAACGCTACGGAGCTAAATTTAAAAATGAAAACCCGAATTAAAATTGTTAAGACAAATTCAAGCAACACTCAAAATTTTTTATGGCCGTTTATATTTTTAATGATTGCCGGAATTTTGCTTGTGCTTGCTCAATGGTATTTTTTAAATAAAAAAGGTGATAGCTTTGCCGTCAATCAGCCTGCGCCTGAAACTTATCGTGTAATAACTGAAGTTAGATACGATGACCAGGACGCAGCTAAAACTTTAAGGCAAATGGTTCGCGACAGTATAGCTGGTGTTACGGTTAAGGATATTTCTGCAAAATCGCGGTTAAAATCACGTTTAGAGGGATTGAATTTAAATTCGCCGAATAATATTTCATATTTACCTGAAGCGTTATCGAGAGCGATAGCAAATCTTGATGAGATTGACAGAGCCAGAATTTTAAATCTCGCTTATGAAATTGGCCAGGCTTATATCGACAGGTTAGAAGCTGAAAAAATTTTCATGAATAACACAATGGAGACGGCTATTTTATGGGAAGAGATAAATAAAAATATAAATTCTGTCAACGACGCAAATTTTGTATATCAAATTTTGACGGGGCTTGGCAATTTAAATTTACGGATTGACGGCGAATTAACAGATTTAGCGCGTCGTGCTGCTGTAAACGATGTCCCTGATATTGACCGTAAATTAAAGCCAGGCGATGTAATCGTTCAGCGCGGTGAAGTTGTAACTAAACAGACGGCTATATTATTACGTTTACAAGGTTATACAGAAGATGTTTTCCCGTTTTTTCAATTATGCGTTGTAATTTTGTGCGTAGTGCTTTTACCGTCATGGTTAGAAATTTTAGGCTGTACGTCTGGTTATAAAAAAGTTAGTTGGTGGTGTGCTGTTGTTTTAATAATAACGGCGTGGTCATGTGAAGTTTTTGCTGCTCGTCTTGGCATTCATGGTGCTGGAATTTTGCCTGCTGTAACGATTGCGTATCTGTGCTTGAATAAATATACGGCGTTTTGTTTGGCGTTAATTGGTTCATCGTCGGGTGTTTTTATAATTACCGGCCAGGCGATTTCAGCGTCAAATTTATTAGCTTTAATGTCAATAGCCGGCTCGACTATCGGATATTATTTGCTTGGAAATTTAAACGCGGTCAAGCAAAAAGTTATAGTTCGAATTTTAATGACAGCGTTAATTATGACTTCAATCAGAATGTTAATGCGTTGGTTTCAAGGGCCTGAATTAACACGAGATTCATTCAGGTTATTTATTCCGTTAGGGACTTTCTGGAAAACTGCGAGCTTTTATTTACTGTTTGAAGGAATTGCGACGTGTGCATTAGTATTCTTTCTGCCTTACGTTGAGGAAGCATTAGGTGTTTTGTCGGTGATAAGTTTACGCGACGCTTCACACCCTTCAAATCCTTTGTTGCGCGATTTACAAAGGAATGCTCCGGGAACGTATCAACATTCTTTAACGATAGCGACTTTAATCGAGGCCGTAGGTTTAAAATTAGGGATGGACGTAAATTTATTAAGAGCCGGAGCTTATTATCATGACATTGGAAAATTAAGAAAGCCGTTATTTTTTGTTGAAAATCAGGGCGGCGGTGCTAATCCTCATGATGAGATGTCCCCGACTTTGAGCGCGATTACTATAATTTCACACGTTAAAGACGGTCTTGAGTTAGCATGGGAGGCAAAATTACCCGTTCGCATCAGAGAATTTATCGCTGAACATCACGGAACGACCAGCACAAGATATTTTTATAATAAGGCAAAATCTGAAGGCGAGAATGTTACGTGGGAGCAATTCTGTTATCCAGGGCCTAAGCCTCAATCAAGAGAGACAGCTTTGTTAATGATTGTCGATTCTGTTGAAGCAGCAGTGAGGGCGCAAAATTTACGGGGGCTTGCAACGTCCGATACTAATCGCGGTAAAGGTCAAGGCGCAATGATGATTGAAAAAATTGTAAATCAAGTCGTGTCGAGTAAAATAAACGAAAATCAATTTGATGACACGGGTTTTACGTTGCAAGACCTTGCAATTATAAAAGAGACGCTCATAAATGTTTTAATGTCCATGTATCATACAAGGCATGTTAAAAAAATCGAGCAGAAGCAATAATTATAAAAATAATAATTTTTAGCACGAAAGGATTTTATATAATTTTGAAGTTAGAATTAAATATCACCGGCTCTCAGGATAATCAAAATCAGGAAGAAGCCGACCCCGATAACTTTTTTAAAAGCATTACTCCTATTCTTGAAAGCGAATTAAAAAGTTTAATGCCCGCGTCGCAAAATTATGATACGGCTGAAATTTCGATAACTTTTGTCGATGAAGACGAAATGCACGCATTAAATTTCACGTACATGGACGTTGACGCGGCTACAGATGTTTTATCTTTTCCAATGCTTGACAATATCGAAGAGCCGGAACAAAATACACCGTTCTTAATTTTGGGCGATGTTGTAATTTGTGAAAGCGAAATGAGAAAAATATATCCGGATTTAAATTACACTGAAGCGTTATGTTTAATGTTGGCGCATTCATTTTTGCACTTACTGGGATTTGACCACGCTACGCCCGAAGAAGAAGCCGTAATGTTTACGAAACAGAATGATATTAAAGATTTGATGATTGACGCTTTAAATAAAAATAATAAATAGATTTTTGGAACATGACAGGAATAATTTTAAGCTTTGTTGCTTTATTTTTGCTTTCAGCATTTTTCAGCGGTGCGGAGACTTCAATAACTACGACCGGCACGACGAGAATACGTACGTTACAGGAACAGGGTAAATATAATTTTTTAAATCCGATTTTCCAGTGGCTTATTAACGACCCTCAAGAGGCTTTAACGGTCTGTTTAATTGCGAATAACGTTGTTAATATTGCGTTAAGTGCTTTTGCGTCGGCTTTAACATCAGATATTTTCGGACAGGGCGCAATTATTATCGTTGTTCCGGTGATGACAATTTTAATCGTAATTTTCGGTGAGATTTTGCCCAAGAGTTTAGCAATGATTTACGCTGAGAACGTTTTATTATTTTCGTCTCCTGTATTGCGTTTATTAGCGTTTGTGTTAATGCCTGTAGCTTGGGGAATGAAAAAATTTGTAAGTTTTATCGGCGTTATCTTGCACATGAATTTAAATACCCAAAAAGTTTTTGTAACGCGCGATGAAATTGAACAGGTCGTTAAAATCGGCGAAGAGACCGGAGTGTTAGACCATGACGAACGCAGAATGATTGACGGGATTATTGATTTCGATGCTACAAAGATTAACGATATTATGATACCGCGTACTGATATGGTCATGCTTGAGGCAAATGATAAATTGAGCGACGCTGTTAAATTATTTATCGAACAAGGACATTCGCGCGTACCTGTTTATGAAGAGACACCGGACAATATAACAGGAATTTTATACGTTAAAGACACGCTGAAAAATTTATTAAATTCTGATTTAGACTGCGGCATTAAAGATTTATTACGCAAACCGATATTTGTCCCTGAAAGCATAAAAACATCAGAAGTTTTAGAGGCCATGAGACGCGACCATATTCATATTGCGATAATCGTTGACGAGTACGGCGGAGTAGCAGGTCTTGTAACAATGGAGGATATTTTAGAGCAAATAGTTGGCGAAATTCAGGACGAATACGACCAGGAAGCACCGGAAATTCAAAAATTAGATGACGGCTCATATTTAGTTCAGGGAATAACAAGTCTTGAAGATGTCAGCGAAGCTTTAGGCTCAGAATTTGAAAGCGATAACACCGAGATTAAAAGTTTAGGCGGATTAGTTTTGACATTGGCCGGAAATTTTCCAGAAGAGGGCGAAATTTTTGATTATCAGGACTGGCGCATAAAAGTTTTAAGCGTTGAAGACCATAGGATAAAAATTTTAAGCCTCACAAAAATTAACACCGTTTCTGAAGACGAAAACCCTAACGAAATATATTCAACCCAAGAAGACGAATAAATAATAAAAAATGGCCTCTCCGTTAAAATTTGGGGAGACCATTATTATCTTTATAATTTTTATAAAATTGCTAACTTTAACTGCTGCTGGAACTATTATTTGCGCTTGTTCCGTTAAGAGTGTTTAAAATTGCGGCGATAGAGCTTGCTTTTTGAGTAAGTTGAGCTAATGTCTGTTCAGCACTTGAATATTTACTGCGCAACATCTCTTCTTGACGGTCGAGCCTGTCTTGATAGTCCTCTAAATATTCATCAATGCGGCTGATCTGATTATCTATATTTTCGATTTCGCGCGTGATTATTCCAGACGTATCGCCCGAACTTGTAAGCATTGATTTCGCCCAAGTATCAATCTGAGTTGCGAATGAGAGCATTAACGATTGGACTTCGTCGGGATTATCTTCTAACGCTTCCATAAAT
The DNA here is from genome assembly GCA_905233645.1 of uncultured Synergistales bacterium. Taxonomy (GTDB): domain Bacteria; phylum Synergistota; class Synergistia; order Synergistales; family Aminobacteriaceae; genus JAFUXM01. Next base: position 10,415 of record CAJODZ010000003.1, read on the forward strand.
TTGCTGCTGTCAAATTCAAGTTCACCGCTCTTGCCGTAATCATCAGATGTTGTTGAAACTCCGATTTGATATAAGCCTTTGTACGTGTAATTCATCTTTAACGCATTCAAAGCTGATACGCCGGATAATTCTAATTGTGTCGAAGTCCCTGCAGAAATTTTTAACATGTCATCAGTGATAGAAGCTTTAAATAACGGCTGCTCTAATAAATTCCCGTCGTCGTCATAATATAAATCATATAACTCGCTCGTCTCGGAATTGTCATTTAATTTTTCAAGCAACGTCTCTAAAGTGTCTTCCGGTGTTACTGTTAAGTCTGCATATTTATCACCGGCTTTAATTCTTAACGTTGTGCTTGAACGCAAACCGTTAAAGCCCATTGTCCCGTAAACAGCTTCAGAACTTTGGCGCGTCTCAAATGTGAATGTAAAATTCTGGCTCGTTATTGAACGCATTTGGCTTTTCATCTGGCGTAAAATCGAATTACCGTGTAACAAACCCCAACGCATTCTAAAATCATCGCTATCAACTGTGGCGGCTGTATCCTCATCAACTTGGCTCTCTGTCATACGGGTGTTAATCCATGACAAAATGGAGTTATAGTTATCAACCAATGTTTGAATAGATTCAACGGCCTTCTGTGCGTCCTGTGCAACATCAAGAGATACAGTGCCGACACCCTTTAACTGGATTGTCATGCCTTTAATAAGTTCGTTGTTGTAGTCTGCACCTATGTAATTTGATGAGCGCGTAACCTCTTCACCGTCGAGAATTAAAATTGCGTCTTGTGCGGCTGTGTAATGTTCGGCTTGTTCAGCGACAGCGTCCTCATCTTCTTCGTCTATATCTTTTGGATAATCGAGGCCAAGAGATGACAAAATCGCTCCGTCCATATTGTCATCAAGTGTAAAAGTATTTACGCCGTACGTGTAGCTGGCAGTGAACTCGTTAATTTCGCCGTCCGTTGCATAAGTCGGCATATTTTCGCGTGCTACTGTTGTTGGCGGTTGCCAGTCGAATGAAAATTCAGTTCCGTTTTTAGAAACTTCAACGCCTAAAGCTTCAGTAACGCCGTCTTCACTTAAAACATAAGCTTTTACGCTGCTGTCAACAGTCCTATTGATACCGTACATTGAGCCGTTAACAGACGTAAAACCGTAATCGCTCATTTCTAACGTCTCGGCCATGTCGCGAATGCCGGTGTAAGTGCTTGTCGTGCCGTCTGATTGCGTTAAATTTATCGTGTAACTGTCGCCAGCGTCCGGAATGTACCAGCTAGAATTTTCTAACCATTGAACAGCCGCCGTAGCACTATCACCAGAGCCGTTCTTAGTAATTTTGAAGTCGATGCCCTCGTAAAAAGTTTTTGAACCTTGAGTAATCGTAACAGTACCGCCGTCAAAATTCGAGTATAAAGGCTGGTCATTTAAATCGCCTGAATAAATCGTAGTGTCTGTATCGGTGCGGCTCATTGAGAAATTAAAAATATCACCGTTGCCGTCATCAGTTCCGCTAATCGCACTGCCGGTATATTTAACGCTGACTTGAACGCCGTTTTCGGGAGGATTATTAGCCCAACGAATAACAGGTAAATAATTTCCCGAACTGTCCTGCATTCCGTAATTTATATAAAAATCAGTGCCGTAAACTCCGTCGTATTCGATTTCGTTGCCTGAACTGTCGGTGAATGTAAATTCTAAGTAATCGCCGCTGATAATTTCTAAGCCGTCTGAATTTGTAGTCTTTTCACTCGAAGGGATTTGGCCGTAACTTAAATATGACCCGTTGTAAATTCCTTCTTCGCTTGAGAAATAGACACCGTTATAACCGCTTGAATTAACAGTGATTGTATTTGACTTAACTTCTGTTGCGCTGGCATTTCTATAATTCAGGGTATATTCCGTTCCGCTTGAAGGCCCGTCGCTTGCCCAAACTATATTTTTGCCGCTTATTGTGAAATCATCGCCGTATTTATAAGTTGTAGTCGTTCCGTTTTCTGTAGCTGTAATCGTAAATCTTGACTGGTCGTTAATCGTTGCGGTGAAGTCTAAAACATTCCTGTCCGTTGTCCCTGAGCCTTTAGTAGCTGTAATAGAGAACGTATCGCCTGCGTAAGATTTATATTTTGCTGTAAAGTCATCGCCAATATCGATTGTGTCTTCGCCTAAATCATACTCGCGCCAACGAATTTTATTACCGTCAATAATTTGAAAATCGCCGTTTTCCTGTGTCCAAGTTTTTGAACCGCTCTTAATTTCAAAAGAAGCGTCGCCGCTCTCAAGAGCATTCGTATCGACCGTAATATTACTAAGTGTATTTACACCGTTACGGGAATAATTAAAAGTCTCTGTTACAGTTTCCGAACCAATACCAGTATTATCGCTTTTTAAAATTAACTTGTTATCAACGACTGAAGCTGTAACAGCAACAGGTGTACTCTGAGTTTTGAGAGTATTATTAAGTTTTGATTTTAATGAGTTTAACGTATCTGTCGAAGTTACATCAACACCAACACGCTGACCGCCGCAATTAACGTAAATTTTGCCGTTGGTCAAATTGTTCATTGTCGAACTTAAAGAGCTAAACGTTCCGGTGATTTGATTTGACCTTAACGTTTGAGCTGTTGCCAGTTGTTTGACTTCGAGATTATAAACGTTTACTTCAGCGTCAGCATTGACTGTAGCTGTCAAAACGCCTTTATAAGAGCTATTGCTATCGAGCCGTTCAATTTCGAGTTCTTTAGCTTTGTAAGTTGAGGGCAATTTCAGCGGTGAAATAGACGATTGAAAGCCCTGCATTGACACTTTTAACTCTTCGAAGAGAGATTTTTTATTTGTCAGGTTTGTGCGTTTATTGACTTGTACCATTGCTGGTTGAGAAGCGTTTTCAATAATACTATCAATCATACTTTCCCAGTCAATTCCCGACACTACACCCGAAATACTCATACCGGCCATTTTAATTTTCAACCTCCTGTTTAAAAATATAACACCATTTTTAATATCGGAGCTAAAATTTTGCGTTATTAACCTAACAAATTATTTTCGGCTAAAAAATCCTCAAACTTTTTTATAGCTCAAGCTCTTTGATATAATAAACTCAATTTTGAAACAGTCCCTTAAAATTTACGAGGGGCTGTTTTTTGCAACTACGTTTACCACTACAAAAAAGCTTTTAAAAATTTAATCGCCGCATAATTTTTAAGCACATCGATTTTTAAACAAAGTGTTAAATTTTTTGAGGCGTGTTGAAAAATTTTTAATTATATTTTTAAGTGCATTGGTTATGCTATAAAAATGTCTTGATTTTCAAAATACAAATTTTAAAAATTGCAAGTGTTTAATTAAAATTGTGATAATATTCATTAGTTAGAAATCATTTAAATTACGGAGTGGTAAATTTTGTCGCTCAGAAAAGGTTTAATAATTTTCATACTGCTTGCGTTTGGAGCAGGCGGGCTTAATGTCGCAAGGAGTGTCGATAAATATACGATACATTCACTCTTGACGGCTGATAAATTAAAATTGCTGTTAGCATTATGTGTAGTGTTTGCTGCTTGGATTTTTGATGCAGGCAGATTTTGCGCGTTGTCATCAGCTGCTAACGAACATGTAACTTTTTCAACGGGAATAATTTTAACTTGGCTTAATTATTTTGGGAGTGCCGTTACTCCAATGCAGAGCGGCGGCGGGCCTTTTCAAGTTTACGCATTATATAAAAAAGGCGTTCCAGTCGGTAAAGGTATCGCTATAACTTTAATGCGAACGATGTTGACGGTGTTGATTTTAAGTTTAACTGTACCGGCGGCTGTATTGCTTGACCCCGAAATTTTAGCCGGCAGTAAATTTTTAAAAGGCTTAGTCTTTTACGTCTTCGTCATAATTTTAGCAACGTGGGCATTTATTATTTTTACGCTGATTAGACCGGACTTGTTTAAAAAAATGGGGAAGATAATAATTTTATGGTTCAGACGTTTTAATTTTATGCGCTCTAATCGAAAAGTTATAAACGCTTTTAAATGGCTTGACCGCGAAATTGATAATTACATTTTAAATTTCAGATTAGTTTTTGACAGCGGCAAATTATATTTTTTCGCAGCTTTAATTTTATCGGCATTGCATTTACTGGCGTTATTTACAGTTTTGCCGGTCTTAATGAGTGCTGTAGGTTTGCCGTTCCAATATTTGCAAACAGTCGCTATTCAAGCCGTTTTCATGTTCATTTTATATTTCGTGCCAACGCCTGGAGCTAGCGGTGTCGCTGAGGGCGGAGGTGCTTTGTTATACAGTATGTTAATGCCGGCGAATATGGCTGGTATTATGTCAATAATATGCAGATTTTTCACGGATTATATTTCAATTTTTATGGGAGTTGTTGTTGTGATTAAAATGCTTGGTTGGGGTGTAACTGAAAATTTACACAAGGGCGAGTCGCCTGATTCGGGAGCTTTGGTTTAACAATGAATTTTAATTTAAATTTGGATTTAGGCCGTTGGGTTTTTAAAATGCGCGGCGGATTATGGACGTTGTTATTTTTAATAATATTATTCATGACGCGGCATACAGACCCTGAAATAATTTTGCTGTCGCTTGTAATAATTTTAGCTGGTCAATTATGGCGGTGTTGGGCTGCCGGGACGATAATGCTTTATCGCGGCGAAACGGTCAAAGCTGAAGGATTAACTACAACAGGCCCGTACGCTTTAATGCGAAATCCTTTATATTTTGGCAATTTTTTAATCGGTTTAGGCTGGAGCATTATCTCAGGTAAAACAGCGGTAATATTATTTTTAGCAAGCTTCATAATTTTGTACGTCATGATAATTATTCCGTACGAAGAGAATTTTTTAGCCGGCAAATTTGGAACAGCTTATGAAAAATACCGCGAGCGCGTCGGAATGTTCTTTCCTAAAAAATTCCCGATTGAAAATTTCAAAGGCAATTTCGATGTTGATATTTTGTCGCGCAGTGAAGTTCATACGATGCTGACGACTTTAACAGGCACAAGCATAATTGTCGCGTGGGCACTGTGCTATACTTAGCCTTTAAAATATTTCAGATATGAGGAGGCTTAAAATTCCAGCAATGTATTCAGACAATAAAAATCAAGGCGATGAACTAACTGTAAATCAACTTTTGTCCGCAATATCTCAAACTGAGTATCCGCAGTATATCCTTGAGGCTATTGAGCGCGTCCGTAAATGGTTACAAAAGACTACGGGCAGCGAGCATGAACACGAATATGATCCACTTGCGGCAATTTTCGAGAATGATTTTGATGACGGAGAAAATTTAGGAGATTTGCTTTTTGATTTAGTCGACCTTGAAGAATATGTAGACGTGTTACCAAATATAAAAGCACCTGAAGGGAAAGCTGACACAATAGTAATAAGTATTGCGCCTCCTGATTATGAAAGCGGTTTAAGAACAGCAATAGATTACGCAGCCGTTTTCAATAAATCTAAAACAAAACGTGTATGGATTATGGGCAACTCATTCATTTTTGATGACGTTATGAAATTCTCTCACCATGTCGACGCTTTAGCCGGTCAGGGAATAACTTTAAGATTTATTTTAGTAACGCCGTGGGGGTGGGTTGAATTGCCTTTAAGCGGTGCTATGGTTTCAAAAAATCAATTTGTATGGCAAATGCCTCATGAAAAATCACAAGCCCGTAAACGTAAAACCCGTCCGGGACGTAATGATTAAACATAAGTATAAGTAAATGACCGCTACTTTTTATAAGTGGCGGCTTTTTATAAAATAATATTGTTTTCGTCAAATTCTATTTTTAAACTCGGTGAAAAATTCTGAAATGTGATATTTTCGCTAATCATACTACCTGCAAGTTTGCTTGACACTTTCTCAAACATGCTTTCAATTTTCGTGAACATGTAACCCATTCTGTTTATAGGTTGAACAAGTTTAAATGTTTCGGTGTCAGGGTCTTTCAGCATAATTCCTAAAGCGGTTTGAAATTTATTGATTTGGTCTTCAGCCGGTAAATCTGAAAGTTGTAATTGCCCGTCTAAATCTTCGCCATCGTAATCCATTAAAAAAGAACTGAAACGGTCACGAAGATGTTTTACGTCGTTTAATTCATTCTCAATTCGTTCCAGCCCTCTTTTAGCCGTAACGCTGCTCATTAAATTCACTGTGTCGGTAGCGTTAATTTTTTCTAAAACGGTAGGCTCTTCGCTGTCGTCTATTTTTTCAAAAGTTCCGCCCGTTATTTTGTAATGCCCGTCGTCGCTAATTTCATATTTGGGGTTAAAAATTTCTGCAACGTTCCAATCTTCTCCCTTCATCAATCTATCACGAGCGCGTTCAAGTAAAGTCCGTTCAATTTTTATCGGATTGTCGCTTTCAAAAGGATTTTCAATTTCGTGCGACGTATCTGATAATGATTTTGTTTTTTGACCAGAAATTTTTGCAAGTCCTTCATTTAACTTCGTTGAAGCACCGGCTAAATTTTCGCGTAACTCTTCAAATTTAATTTGCATGTCAATTCTTTCAAGTGCTGTTAAATTATTTTTGGAGGCTTTTTTCGTAAGTTCGTTCATTTCCTCAAGCGTCTTCTCAAAACCGGAAAGCGTTTTACTCATTAGGCTGGCCGCTTCTTTTATGTCCGAAGTTCCGCCGCTTATTTTCCGTCCTTTATTTATGCTAAGACGCTGGCCTAATTCAGAAATTGAAACGCTGTCTTGAAAATCATTTTTATTTGTTTGCGTTATAGGATTTTGAGCGTTGTATTTTTTTGATAAAATATTTGCTGTGTAATTCGTTAAACTCTGAATTTGCATAACGACATCCCCTTCTGCATCATTTTATATTATTTTTTAATAATATCATAACTCGACAATCCGTCTGCTATAGCGATTTCCATTTTACAGCATCATAAACAGGCTGTCCCTCAAGTTGAACTATTTTAGCTTTTGGAAATTCTTTTTTAACAACATCAAAATACGACCTTTATCCGTTACTGTTATAGTAAAGGCTGGGTCGTTAAGCTGTTGAATTGATGTTATAGGCTCTTTAGCAGAACAATCTGAAAAATTACAGCAAATTATGAGCAAAGAATAGAATAATGCAATATGCAAATCTTCTATAACCAAATACGCTCATTCAATAAACAGTCTTATAGTTCCAGTTTCAGCAGAATAATCAATATTTGACGCAATACCCTTTAAAACATTCATTGACAGTTCATCGGCAGTTTCTAAAAGATTTACGTTATTTAGGCTGTAATTAACGCTTAGTACTGCTTCATTCTTTTCTTCTGAATATTCAATAACTGCATCAATATCAGGCTTCTCAAGTTCTGGAAATAATATTTGCTGTATAAGTTCTTCAAAAGCAAGCTGAAGCCTGTTACAAGTACGAGAGGCAACAAGATTTTTCATGCAATAATTTTCGATACTTGAAATCGCAGCAGGGAAATCATAATTTTTGCTGGTAATCTTAATTTCAAGAACTTTAAGCCTCTGAATAAATCTTCGAGTTTTATCGCGCTTCGGTGAATTGAAAATTTGTTCGGGAGTCCCGTCTTCGTAAATTCCGCCTTCGTCCATGTAAAACACTCTGTTGCTCACAGTACGGGCAAAATTCATCTCGTGCGTTACTATAATCATCGTTTTTCCAGTCTTGGCCAAGTCTCTGATTACCGCTTGAACTTCTCCAACCATTGTAGGGTCAAGCGCACTCGTTGGTTCGTCAAAAAGTATTACATTCGGATTCATGGCCAACGCACGGGCTATCGCTATTCTCTGTTTTTGACCGCCTGAAAGTTCGTGAGGGTAATTCAGCATTTTATCGGCAAGCCCAACATTACGCAGAAGCCTCATTCCTTCATCAAAAGCCTGCTGTCTTGAAAATCCCTTCAGCTTCACGGGTGAAAGCATAATATTTTCAATTACCGTCAAATGTCCGAACAGATTAAACGATTGAAATACCATTCCCATTTTCTGCCTGATTTTTGGGACATTACATTTTGGGGAAGTTATCTCTTCATCATCAAGAAAGATTTTGCCTTTGTCGGGACGTTCAAGAAGATTGATACAGCGCAACAAAGTACTTTTACCAGTTCCGGAAGGCCCTATTACGGATATTACATCGCCGTCGTTAATTTCTGCGTTGACATCTGAAAGAGGCGTAACATTCGGATAAACTTTTTTGACATGCTCAAGCTTAATCATGAATTTCAATCCCCCTTAAAATATCGTTCTTCGTTCTTTTTTCCGGTTTAATTCGATTGTGAATGATATTGACAATTATGTTAAGCATTCCGGCAAGAACAAAATATATTACTGCAACAGCTATCAACGGGAAGAATGCCTCATACGTTCTGCTTCTCACGATATCGCCCATCTTCGTTAAATCCTGAACAGCAATGTAACCAACAATCGCAGTCGCTTTTATGAGAGCAACGACTTCAGCTTTATATGCCGGCATAAAATGTAATGCTGCCTGCGGAAGAATAATCGTGAAAAATGCTCTTCTGTCCGTAAATCCCAATGCGTACGCTGCTTCGAGCTGTCCTTTGTCCAACGCATTAACACCAGATAAAAGCATTCCGTAAACTCCAGCTCCGAATGTCAGCGAGAACGCAATCACAGCTACCCATATTCCGGCTATGTCAACATTTCCGAAGATTATGTAATACAAAATCATTAACAGCACGACCATAGGCATCCCCTGAATTAGCCATACGAAGAAACGTGTAACAAGGTTTGCGATGATGTTTCCGCCCCTGCATGAGAGATACACTATAAAGCCCAGAATTGTCCCGCCTAAAATCGAAAATACAGTAATTATCATTGTGCTGATTATGCCTTCAACGAAGAGCCGCCACCTGTCTTCACGGATAAACGTGCGTTCAAAACTTGATTTGATATTGTCAAAAAAATTATTTTGCTCTATCTCAGCAGGTTGGACAGTTTCAGCAGATTTCATGACAATAAGCACTATTGGAGTTTCTGCATTCGGGACAGGTGAAAATAACATCGTTTCGGCTCGTTCTTCTGTACGTGTTATACTGCCGGTTAAATCGCATTTTCCAGTTTTGATTGAGCCTAAAATTCCTGCAAAATTCATAGAATAGACTTCAAGTCCGTAACCTTTAGCCTTACAGAACATTGTTGCAATGTCTATATCATAGCCCGTAATTTTATTATCTTTTACGTAAGCAAAAGGCATACGCCCTGTATCGATTGCCATTTTAAGAATACCGTTATCTGCAGGCAGTTTTGAATAATCCTCAGTCGTTCGCGACAGCTCGTCTTCACTGTAAATCCATTTGTCTAAAAGCTGTTTAATAGTTCCGTTATCCCATAAAGATTTTACAAATTCGGCATACTCATCACAAAACTTATGCCCTTTATCAGAATTAGTAAACGCTGAATAAGTATACGTGTTTTCGAGCGGTTCTGATATATAAGACATATCTTTATGCTCATACGTCATGTATATTGCTGTAGGGAGTGTGTTTGTGAAAGCATCAATTTTACCTGTTTTAAGAGCAAGTGTTATGGCACTCAAATCACTAAAGTATTCAATTTGAGCGTTAGGAATTTTTTCAGCAACAAAAATATCATGGTTTGCTCCTAAAATAATTCCGATTTTTTTGCCGTCAAAGTCTTTTAATGATGAAGGTATTTCAGCTGCTGAAGGCATATTATTGTCTTTTATCATCAACGCAACTTCTTCAGTTAAAAGCACGTCGGAAAAATCAATTTTTTCTTTTCGTTCAGGAGTAACATTTAAGTTCGCCATAATGCAGTCAATTTCGCCTGTATGTGCTGCTGCGATTAAACCGCCGTAATCATAAGTTCTAAATTCTACTTCTGCTCCAAGCCGCTTCGCTAACCTTCTGCCTAGTTCAATATCAAAACCGGTTAAAGTAATACCCTCGTAATAACTAAATGGTATAACAAGTCCAGACGTACCTATTACAATTTTTAGCTTTGATGACGAAGGCAACTCAATTTCAGGCATAGTATTTTCAGCGTTAATTACCCAGCGTTTATACATGTCTTGAAGAGTTCCGGAGGCTTTAAGCTCAGAAATGAATAAATTTATTTTTGTTCTCAAATCGGGAATTTTTGACGCTCTTGAAATTCCAACAGCAATTTCAACTTTATCGCCGACATTGCCTGGTAATATTTTTACACCTGACAATCCGTCTGCTATAGCGATTTCCATTTGAACGCGGCTGTAAGCATAAGCATCAGCTCTTCCCATTTTTACGGCATCATACGCAGGCTGTCCCTCAAGGTAGATTATCTTAGCTTTTGGAAATTCTTTTTTAATAACATCAAAATACGACCCTTTATCCGTTACTGTTATAGTAAAGGCTGGGTCGTTAAGCTGTTGAATTGATGTTATAGGCTCTTTAGCAGAACAATCTGAAAAACTACAGCAAATTATGAGCAAAGAATAGAATAATGCACACGCAAATCTTCTGTAATCGAATACGCTCATTAAAAAAATTATTTTCTCCCTGTGAATATTTTCAAAACCAGCGGCCAGAGTATCATTACAAAAAAGAAGAATACAAATTGATAAACCAGCTTCCCGATGTGAGGGCCAAATGTGTTATTCATGATGACTTTGAGACTTTCCACCATCCACGCAACAATAACAAGACCGATTGCACAGAGAATAACGCCTTTAACATTCCAGCCCGTAGCAGAAAATTTTATCCAGCGCTGTTCAATGTACCATGCTAACGCAAGCGCAACAAGTCCTCCGGCATCTCCCCAAGCGTCTATTTGCATTTTCACGGGGTCAACTAATAATTTTCCGTCAACATAATCCATAGGATAAGGCTTATAACTAATATAAACGAGCGTTAAAGTTCCGACAGCAGCAAGAATTATCATAGCAAGACCAAATTTTTCGGGTTTCCTGTCGAGATAATCAAGCAGTAATTTAGCAACATATATTGACGCAGCTCCAAGCACTACTCCAACGAGAACGTCCTGCGGAGTGTGAACACCAAGATAATTACGCGAAAACATTGTAATTAAAATCAACGCAATCCAGAAAAGACGCGCAATTTTATTTTTCGTGATACAAGCTAATCCGCCGTAAATAGGAGTTACCATCATTGTATGACCGCTAGGAAATGAATAACCTCCAGCCGTTATTATCGCGTCTCCTGCCGGAATAATTCTTGCATCTCTTACCCACGGGCGGTATATACAAGCTGTTAATTTGACCATTGCGTTAAAAGTCTGGCTGATTTTCCATGCGGAAAGAATAAATAACCCTTTGCGTTTGTCCAGGCACCAATAAACGAAAACCGGAATTAAAATTATGTTATTTATTCCAAAATATGAAATCCATTCCATAAAGGGCGTTAATGCATCGTTAATACCGTTTCTGAAATCCTGAAGCCACAATAAATAAGTTATATCCATCTTTATACTCCTTGAATTTTTATAAAAACCCCACAGTTATGCAAGGCTGCGAGGTATTTTAACACCTGATTGAGATATAACGCCCTTAAAAAAATATTATTAAAAATTTTTTAACACGCCTCAAAAAATTTAACACTTTGTTTCAAAATCGATATGCTTAAAAATTATGCGGCTATTAAATTTTTAAAAGATTTTTTGTAGTGGTAAACGTAGTTGTAAAACTCAATGGTATTTTTAAAATTTGGAAAGATAATTTTTTAGTCAGAGGCATTATAGCAAAAATTCTTTTTTAATTTTGAGTGATAATAATTTATAAACATAATCTCAAAATATGAAAGAGGCTCTTTTTTATGACAGAATTTGAAAAAATGGTCGCCGGCGATTTATATAATCCTGATGACGAATATTTAACGCAAATTAGACAACGCGCTCATCACCTTTGCACAGAATATAATCACTCGTATGAAGATACTGACAAAATTAGACGCGCTGAAATTTTAAAAGAATTATTACCAAACGCCGGAGCTGAAGCATTTTTGCCAGGCCCAATCTATTTTGATTACGGTTTAAATTTTTACACGGGCAAAAATTTTTTCGCAAATTTTAATTTTACGGTTTTAGATTGCGCTCCCGTTATTATTGGCAATAATGTAATGATTGGGACAAGCGTATCGCTTTTAACACCTGTTCATGATTTTGATTATAAAAAACGTAATACTTTTTTAGAATTTGCTCGTCCAATTTCAATCGGTGATAATTGCTGGCTAGCGTCAAATGTTACGGTTATCGGCGGCGTTAAAATAGGTTCAGGGAGTGTCATTGGAGCTGGGAGCGTCGTTACTAGAGATATTCCCGAAAATGTTTTTGCAGCCGGTTCGCCGTGTCGTGTAATTCGTGAAATTGTAAGCTAATGTGCTAATATTTTCACCGTTGCAAAATTTTCGTATTATTAGTGTAATAAAAACAAAGGGGCTGAATTTTTCACAATGCAGGAAGTAAAAAAAGTTACAACAGAAGTCGGGACTAATGAGTGGCAATTAGTAGTTTTTGTTTTGGGTGATCAGTCATTTGCAATTAACGTTGACAAGACACGTGAGATTTTGCGCTGGCCTGGTTGTCGTGCAATTCCTGACGCGCCCGTTGCTTTAATTGGTATAACGTCCGTTCGCGGTGAAGTTTTACCGATGGTTGATTTACGCATTTTCTTAGGCATTCCGCCCGTTACAGCTGTTGAACAAAGTAAAGTTATTATCGCTGAATTTAATGAGGTCAAATTAGGTTTTGTCGTTGACGCTGTAGAGCGCATTTATAGAATTAAATCCGAAGACTTAGACGCAAGCATGACAGGCAAATATTTAGGCGACTGGATTTTATACGTCATCAAGCGCGATGCTCGTAACGTCTTATTATTAGATTATGAAGCTATCGTCCAGACTATAAGCCCGCAATTAGTCATTCAACACAGCGGAGAGCCAGGACGCGCCGTTAGCATGATGGAAGGTGTCGGACATCCAGCAGATTATCATATTATTGTTGCTGAAGACTCGCCGTTAATTCGTAAACAGGTCGAGGACGCATTAGTAGCAAGCGGATTTACAGATTTACATATTTGTCCGGACGGTAAAGTTGCTTTCGACGCAATAGTTAAAGACGGCGAAATGTGCGATTTGTTAATTACTGATGTTGAAATGCCGCGCCTTGACGGTTTGACATTAACAAGACGTATTAAAGAGAACCCTGGCACGCGTAATATTCCGGTTATAGTTTTCTCGTCGATTATGGCTAATGATATTAAAAATAAGGCCGCAAGCGTCGGAGCAAATTATCAGGTTACTAAACCAGAAATCGGCCAGCTTGTTGAATGCGTCGTTAAAGTCATTCGCGAACGTCAAGAAGGTAAAGAGGAGGAAGCTGTATAAATTTTGTTTTTGCCTTTTTGGAACTCTGAAATTTATGTTGACATAACTTCATGGTTTCCGTATGGCAATGATTATTCGCCGGTCAGTGTAAACAGATTTTTCGATGACCGTTTAAAAGTTATTGCCAAAGGTTGCATGGAATTGGGGAGTGAATTTTTATTTATGGTCTCGCCGTTAACAGGTTGTATAGGAAATTTATCGCGTGATAATTTATTCAAACCTGCTAACGACGGAATGTTTACGCTCGGCTTCATGATGTTGCTTGGTTATTCAGATATGCTTGAACAAGTATTATGCTCAACAATGGGAATAATAGACGATGACAAAGAATTAAGCGTCGGAATTGCTCCATGTTCATTATGGCGCGAAGGTGTTTTAACGGGGCGTTCAAAAGTTATCGCAATAGTTAGCCGCGAGCCTTTTTATGACCATAATAAATTTTTGATAGGACTTGAATTTTTATTTGATGAGATGATGAAACGTACAAAGACCGGTTTAACGTTTTATGCTGAAAAATTCGGTTATACACGTTTTTATTACGAACACGAAAATTTTGACCCGCTAAAATTTAAAATATCACAGGCTCTTTCTGATATCAAATCCGGCGAAGCTCACGAAATTACGGGCGGTTCATCTGAAATACAATTTCCGCCGTTTTTAGGGATGGTCATGGGCGGAATTTCATTAGTTGAAGAGTAAATTTAATAATTATTTTTAATTTTTAAAGGAGATTACTAACTGTGCAACAAGACGAAAAAGATATTATGGAAGAAGACAGCACTAGTATAAATACTAGCGTTGAAGATTTAATTAACCAAAGTAAAGCAAGAGGTTACGCGACACATAGTGATATAGAGCAAAGCTTACACGATTCCGATTGGGACCCTGATACACTCGATAAAATTTTTACAAGCTTTCAGGATATGGGGATTGATGTTCTTGATAAGCCAGTTCCTGATAAATTACCTACACAACAGGAGACGCGTGAAGAGTTTATCCCTGTGGCTGAAGCTGATTTAGGCAAGCTCGATGATATTCCGTTAACCGACCCAGTAAGAATGTATTTACGCGAGATAGGCAAAGTCTCACTTTTAACGGCGGCTGAAGAGGTCGATTTAGCAAAAAGAATGGAGGCCGGTGATATTTCAGCATCGATGCAAATTTACGTCTTGTCGTAAGCATAGCTAAAAAATATATCGGGCGCGGAATGTTATTTTTAGATTTAATTCAGGAGGGCAATTTAGGTCTGATTAGAGCCGTTGAAAAATTTGATTACCGCCGCGGTTTTAAATTCAGTACTTACGCAACATGGTGGATTAGACAAGCGATAACCCGTGCTATAGCAGACCAGGCAAGAACGATAAGAGTACCAGTTCATATGGTCGAGACAATTAACAAAATGGTAAGGGTATCGCGTCTGCTTGTTCAACAGTTGGGGCGCGAACCTACTGATGCAGAAATTGCTAAAGAGATGGGAATTGAACCCTCCCGCGTTGAAGAGATTAGGCGAATTTCTCAGTTACCTGTTTCGCTTGAGACACCAATAGGCGAAGAGGAAGACAGCCAGCTCGGTGATTTTATCGAAGACCATGATTTACCAAGTCCGGACGAAGCAGCAGCAGGACATTTATTACATGAACAAATTGAAGAGATGTTAGCTAATTTGTCGGACAGAGAACGCGAAGTTTTGCATTATAGATTTGGACTTGAGGACGGGCATTCATACACGCTTGAAGAGGTCGGCAAAAAATTTAATGTAACTCGTGAGCGCATTAGACAAATCGAAGCTAAAGCCTTACGTAAATTACGTCAGCCGAGCAGAAAATTGCGCGATTTTCTCGATTAACGATTAAAAAATATTATTTTTAAATCCAATGGCGGGAAAATTTATCAAAAATGTTAAGAGCGCACGTCGAGGGATAAGCTTTTCTAAAAAGATACGGCACAGATTTACAGGAGTGCTGTTTTTATTTTTAGGGTTAATTTTAGCGAGTGCTTTTTTAATCTGGTGGCGCGAAAAAAATTTTACAGGCTCATTTACCGAGGCATTATGGAGCGTTCTGTTTACGTTAATCGGTCAGGGTGAATTTGCTGCCTCTCCTCAAACTCTGGCCGGCCGTCTAATAGTATTTTTATTGTCAGTTTTTGGCGTTGCGTTATTCGGTGTTGTTTTTGCTGAAGTAATGCAACGCTTAATTAACAGCAAATTGCGTGAAATGGTAGGTGAGATTTTAGGAATGAACGAATGTAAATTTGAAGGCCATGTTTTAATTTGCGGCTGGAACGGTCGGGGAGAATATTTAATACGAGAATTATTAGCCTCTGGCCGTGAAGTAGCGTTAATTGCTCATGAGAGACCTGAAAATTTGCGCCGTGAAATATTTTTCGTACAGGGTAATGCTTCTGAGCGTGAGGCTTTAATAAGGGGCGGTGTTCAAAAAGCTCGTGCGGCAATAATTTTAGGAGAGGGCAACGATGACGCTAGGACGATTTTAACAGGGCTTGCGATTGAAGCTGTGTCGCCCGGAGTTTATACGGTTATGGAATTACATAATCCCGAAAATGAGAAATATGCGAGATATGCTCACGTCGATGATATTTTATACACTGACAGCTTAATTGCTGATATTACGGCCATGTGTACGCATAACGAAGGAATTTCAGCATTTTTACGTGACATATTATCAGCTGATGATGACGGTCATAGTTTTGCGGCGTTTGACGTTCCGGAAGAATTTAACGGCCAGGAAGTTGGAGAATTATTTAAAAAATTTCAGGCTGAAGGTAATTTACCTGTTGCTTTAATAACTCCTCCCGACGGTAACGCAAAAGCTTCAGCCGCTGAATGGGTTTCTAATGTAAATCCGGAGCCTACTAAAAAAGTAATTATTCCGTCAAAAGTCGTCTGCATAGTTAAAGATACGAAGCTCAAAGATTAAGTGATTTTTTAATTTTAAAATTTAATCGCGTATTCTTAGTGATTGTGCAAGGATTGTTTTTAATATAAAATTTCAAAATCAAACGAGGAGGCATTAAATTTTTTTATGGACGATTGCATTTTTTGCAAAATACTCAATGGCGAAATACCTGCAAAATTTATACACAGCGATGGAGATACGGCTGCTTTTTATGATGTTAATCCGCAAGCCCCGACGCATATTTTGATTATTCCTAAAGAGCATATAGCCTCCTCTGCGGAAGTTGACAGTCAAAATTCTGATGTCTGGAATAAAATTCTTGGCCGTGCTGTACAAATTGCACACGAGTTAAATCTCGATAAGGACGGCTACAGAATGGTGATTAACACAGGCGAGCAAGGCGGTCAGACAGTACCTCACCTTCATTTACATTTGCTGGCAGGACGTAATTTAGGCTGGCCTCCGGGTTAGTCTGAGCCTGAACGATACGAAGGGAGGGAAATTAGAAGCATGACTACCGTTACCCGTAAAGAAGGAGAATCACCCGAAGATACTCTAAAGAGATTTAAAAGGGAAGTTGCGCGCGTAGGAACTCTTAGAGAAGCCCGCAGACGTGAACATTACGAGAAGCCGAGCGACGCTAAAAAGATTAAACGCGCTGAAGCAGCCCGTAAACGTAAAAGCATGAGACGCAGGACACCGGGCTAAACGCTTTTTAATTTTATTTAACACGAAATTTTTACAGGGGGCTGAAATTGTTTTAGCTCCCGTTTTTTAATTTGAAAGGGGAAAAATTTTTTAACATGCTCACTCAAGACATAACTCACGATTTAACGCAGGCTATGAAAAACCGCGATGAAAGCAAATTAGCAACGTTAAGAATGTTAAAAGCCGAGTTGCAAAAATTTCAAGCTGATAAAGGCAAATCTTACGAAATAACCGACGATGACGTACACACTTTGATTCGCCGTTTGATTAAACAGCGCAAAGAGGCCGCTGAACAATATAACGCAGGCGGAGCAACAGAACGCGCAGAAGCCGAATTAAGCGAGATAAAAATCCTTGAGCCTTATTTACCCGCGCAAATGTCTGATGATGACTTAAACAAAGTTATTGCCGAAGTTGCGAATGCTATCAACGCAAGCTCAGTTAAAGATATGGGCAAAGTCATGAAAGGCGTTATGCAAAAAATTTCTGGCCAAGCCGACGGGACGCGCGTTAAAAATTTGGTTACAGCATTTTTAAACAAGTAAGTACATAATTTTTACAAACAAAAATGAACCGGGGGTTGTCCAGGCCTCCGGATTTTTTGTCAAATTTGAAAGGTTATTTTTCAAAG
The DNA here is from genome assembly GCA_905233645.1 of uncultured Synergistales bacterium. GTDB lineage: Bacteria > Synergistota > Synergistia > Synergistales > Aminobacteriaceae > JAFUXM01. Next base: position 28,010 of record CAJODZ010000003.1, read on the forward strand.
AAAAGCTCTAATATTTTCCTGAAGTGTGCGAGAATTTTAGTATCAAGTTTTGATTTTGTCAAATGTACGTATTCAAAATTACGCAAAAATAACAATAGGCATATTCAAAAATTCATGACATTAAACATTCATAATCACACGAGCTACAGCAAAATACATCGTTAAACTTCCAGCGTCAACGATTGTCGTAACGATTGGTGCAGCCATTAACGCTGGGTCAAAACCTAATGCGCGCGCTAATAATGGCAGCATTCCTCCGATTGTCTGCGCAAAAATTACTGTTGCAAACAAGCTTACACCGACAGTGAGTGATAATAAATAATCGCCGCTCAACGCATATTTATAAGCAAAATTTACAATAGCAAGACCGCCGCCAACTAGAAAACTAACGCGCAATTCTTTAAATAATACTTTCAATGCGTCGCGCAAACTTAATTCACCTACTGCTATCCCACGAATTACGAGCGTTGAAGATTGTGAGCCTGCATTTCCGCCGGTGTCCATTAACATTGGGATTGAAGCTATTAACGCAGGAATTGCCGCAAAAACTGATTGGTAACTGGTTATTATTTGTCCCGAAAGCGTTGCCGAAATCATTAAAACCATTAGCCAAAGAATACGTTTTTTAGCAAGCTCAAGTACTCCCGTGTCTAAATAAGGGTCATCAAAAGGAACGATAGCAGCCATTTTATGAAAGTCTTCCGTACTCTCTTCCTCTAAAACTTCCATAGCGTCATCGACCGTAACAATGCCGACTAAATGATTTTCAGAATCTACGACAGGCAAAGCAATAAAGTCATATTTTTGGAATAATTCCGTAACTTTTTCGCGGTCATCATTTGTATTAACGGTGATTAAATTTGTTGCGCTCATGATATCCCCGATTTTGTCTGAGTATTGTGACAAAAGCATTGTCCTAACTGTAACTACTCCGGTTAAAACATGATTGGGATTTACGACGTAACAAGTATATAAAGTCTCTTTATCTGTTCCGACTTCGCGAATATGTTTAAAACTTTCCTCAACGGTCATATCAGGCGTTAAATCTATATATTCCGTTGTCATGATACTTCCGGCGGAGTCTTCCTGATATTGTAAAATTTGATTTATTCCGCGTCTTGTTTCAGGGTTTGCGCTTTCTAAAATTCTTCTGACGACATCGGGCGGCATTTCTTCAACTAAATCAGCGGCATCGTCTAAGAATAATTCATTGATAACGTTACTTAATTCCGGTGCTGTTAATTGTGAGACTAATTCTTCTTGCGTGTCGGGCGATAAATATGCAAAAACATCAGCGGCTAAATCCTTCTGTAAAAATCTAAACAGCCTGACACGTTTTTCAGGGTCAAGACCTTCGAGAGCGTCTGCTAAATCTGCTGTGTTGATATCTTCTGTCAAAGTTCTAAGCTCTTTAATATTTTTTGCCTCTATCAAACTATTTATACGTTCGAGCATTTTTGACCTCCTGTTATTTTAAAAATAATCCGTTAAAAATATTATATATTCTCCAAATGCTATAATCTCTGAGATTTTTGATTTTTATGAAGGGAATTGAAAATTTTTAAATCATGCCTAGAAAAAGAATACTTGTTACAGGCGGAGCTGGTTTTATCGGTTCGCACTTATGTGAAAAATTATTACAAGAGGGGAACGATGTTATTTGTCTTGATAATTTATTCACAGGCCGTAAAGATAATATCCGTCATTTAATGGGCGATCCGTATTTTGAATTTGTGAGACAAGATTTGCTCGAAGATATTTATATTGAATGCGACCAAATTTATAATTTAGCTTGTCCTGCTTCACCTATTCATTATCAATATGACCCAATTAAAACTACTAAAGCGTGTTTTATTGGAGCTTTACACACTTTAGGGCTTGCGAAGAGATGTCATGCTAGGATTTTACAGGCTTCAACTTCAGAAGTTTACGGCGACCCCGAAATTCATCCGCAGCCTGAAAGCTATAGAGGCAGTGTAAATCCGATTGGTATCAGGTCATGCTATGACGAGGGCAAGCGCGTAGCTGAAACATTATTTTTTGATTATCACAGACAGCACGGTGTAAAAATTAAAGTAATCAGGATTTTTAACACTTACGGCCCGCGAATGAGACCAGATGACGGACGTGTTGTGAGTAATTTTATAGTTCAGGCTTTAAAAAATCAGGACATAACAATTTACGGTGACGGAACTCAAACGAGAAGTTTTTGCTATGTTGATGATTTAGTTGACGGAATGATTAGAATGATGAACTCGCGCGAAGAATTTACGGGGCCTGTTAATTTGGGTAATCCTGGAGAATTTACGATGTTAGAGCTTGCTAATTTAGTTTTAAAAATTACTGGTTCGAGTTCAAAAATTGTTCATTTACCTTTACCGCAAGATGACCCGACACAGCGCAAACCTGTAATTGATTTAGCTATGAAAGAATTAGACTGGTGTCCTACGATAAAGCTTGAAGACGGTTTAAAAAAGACAGTAGCATATTTTGAGGAGTATTTAAAAAATGCCTAGAGCAAAAAAGAAGATTGATATAGATTACACAGTATTTGAGAAACGTCTTGCTAAAAATTTTGATGAGCTTAAATGGCTTTATTACGAGTTATACAACGACAGCGGAGCATTTGAATATTTTTGCGGAATGTTAAAGCGTGCATGGGCTGAACGTAACGATGAATTAAAAGAATTAGACGAAGCCCGCGAGCAAAATCCTGATTGGTATTCTGGCAATGATATTTTAGGAATGATGGCTTACACCGAATGTTTTGCTAAAAATTTAAAAGGTGTTGAACGTCATTTAAATTACCTTGAAGAATGCGGAGTTGATTATTTGCATTTAATGCCGTTACTTGACAGTCCGAAAGGTAAGAGCGACGGCGGTTATGCTGTGTCTGATTTTAGAAAAGTCCGCGAAGATTTAGGCACGATGAAAGATTTAGCGCGTCTGTCTTCAAAGTGTCATGCGCTTGGAATAAGTTTATGTTTAGATTTTGTAATGAACCACACGAGCGAGGAGCATGAATGGGCGTTAAAAGCTAAACAGGGCGAAAAGGCTTATCAGGACAGATACTTTTTTTATGATGACTGGACAATACCTAATGAGTTTGAAAAGACTTTGCCTCAAGTTTTCCCAACGACTGCGCCAGGAAATTTCACATTAAATCCCGACACCAACAAAATCGTAATGACCACGTTTTATCCGTATCAATGGGATTTAAATTACTCAAACCCGACTGTATTTAATGACATGACCGACAACATGTTATTTTTATGCAATCAGGGCATTGATATTATTCGTTTGGACGCTGTACCTTACATTTGGAAGACTTTAGGGACTAATTGCCGCAACTTACCTCAAGTTCATAATTTAGTAAGAATAATGCGTATAGCTTGTGAAATTGTTTGTCCCGGAACTTTATTATTAGGCGAAGTCGTAATGGAACCTTCAAAAGTTGTGCCGTATTTCGGGAGTGTCAGCAAGCCTGAATGCCATATGTTATACAACGTTACGACTATGGCCAGCACTTGGCATACAGTAGCGACGCGCGATGTAAGATTATTACGCCACCAATTAGAAAGTGTTTTTAGATTACCTAAAGCGTATGTATTTTTAAATTATTTGCGTTGTCATGATGATATAGGTTGGGGATTAGATTACGACTATTTAAAAAATTTTGGCATTGATGAAATTCCGCACAAAAAATATTTAAATGATTATTTAAAGGGCGATTATCCAAATTCAATTTCGCGCGGTGAATTATATAACGATGCTCCTGAATTAGGTGATGCCAGAATGTGCGGTACGACAGCTTCATTATGCGGACTTGAGAGCGAAAATTTGAACGAGCGTGATTTAGCGATAAGGCTCGATGAGATGTTACATGCATTTTTATTCACGCAAAGCGGCATTCCAGTTTTATACAGCGGTGATGAAGTAGGACAATTAAACGATTACAGTTATCATGACGACCCTGAAAAAGCTGATGACAGCCGTTATATTCATAGAGGAGCTTTTAACTGGCATAAAGCAATAAGCCGCAATGATTTAAGAACAGTACAGGGCAAAATTTTCAGAGCGATTAAAAAATTAACAACATTGCGCGAAAAATATAATGTTTTTACTAATGCTGCTGATACTTGGATAATCGAAACTCATAACGACCACGTTTTAGGCATAGGCCGCTATTATGGTGAGAAGTCATTAAAAGAGAAGATGCTTGCGTTTTTTAATTTTGATGAACACGAACAAATTTTTACGCCTGATGAAAATTTAAGAGATTTTGATTTTATTGACTGTATAACTGGTGAGAAATTCAATTCACACAGCAATAATGGCATAATAAATTTACGCGGTTATGATTTTAAATGGTTAATTGCCTCATGGCGAGAAGATTTAAATTAAAATTCCGTTAAAAACTTTCAGACATAATAATTAAAAATTATCTCTTCGATAAATAGCTCTCCAAAATAAATTTGCAAGATAAAAAATTTTTTGTATAATGTAGCGCGTTTTATGGGGCTGTAGCGCAGTTGGGAGCGCGCCACATTCGCATTGTGGAGGCCGGGAGTTCGAATCTCCTCAGCTCCACCAGATGATAAAACGGCAAAGTTCGATAAAGTATATAAACCAGCATAATAGCTGGATTTTTTATTTTTATTACTCCGTTAAACACCATTAAAAACCTGTTAAAGCCGATACTAAACCGTACAAGAAAATTTTTATGTTAATCTTGTGTACGGTTTCATCTGAAAGGAGCTATAAGCTAGATATCGAAATAGTGTAATAATGTACCCTCTAACCCATAAAAATTGATTGAAAAAAATGAAAAAGGAGG
>CAJODZ010000003.1:33032-34131 GCA_905233645.1 uncultured Synergistales bacterium
AGCTTGCTATTAAGAATGCAAAAACACGTGCAACAAGTTATATGATTCGTGATGAGCGCGGCTTGTATTTACGCGTTGATCCGTCTGGAGCTAAGTACTGGATATTCAGATATTGGGAAGATAAAAAAGAACATAAAATATCTCTTGGTGTATATCCGAATTTATCTCTTAAGGAAGCTCGTGCAAAACGCGATGAAATTCAAAATACTCGTGCAAAAGGTGAAAAAATATCTACGGTAACCCATAAAAATTCGCAAAAATTTTCGGAAATTGCTAATGAATGGCTGAAGATTCGTATGGCCAATAAGGCAGAAAATTATATTGATACTGTTAAAATTAGATTAAATAAATATATTCTTCCTGCGCTTGGCGAAAAAACTTTGCCCGAAATAAGCTCAGGTGAAATTTTACAGTTATGCCGTAAAATAGAATCACTTGGTTACGATGAAACGGCAAGAAGAGTAAAAGTTCTTATTGGACAGATTTTTAGATTTGCTATAGCTGCTGATGAAAAACGACTAACGTCAATTCTGAATGTTGCAAAAATTTGCTTAAGCATTAGCAAAATTATTTTGAGTTCGTTTTGACCTCCAACGACTCGCCTCAAGAAATATTCTAAAACCTTAAAGCATTTATCGTGCGGAATGTTTGCATAGTATCCAGAAAAATCACCAAGCAAAATATAACCGTTGTTATTTCCATGCTTTATAAAATATTTATGCAAGTGCGCTTCAAATCTTTTTCGATGAAAACTAACCCCCTTATTTTTCTGAGAAGCTCCGTTATCATAAATCAAATATTTGCTCAGAGCCGGTGTTAAAATTTCATCGCTCAAAATATGCTTAACAGCCTTGTCCGGCATGGTATTGCTTGTAATGTATCTGGTTTTACCGCGTTCGTTTATAGTGAATTTATTACCTTCGCTCGGTGTATATGTACCTTCGATTAAGCTTTTCTGTAGCTGTGCTGTGTACAACAAATGGTTCATCTCAAAAAGCTGTGTGGAGTGTTTGAACATACTGCCTTTCATAGCTTTTGAGCCTGCGTCGTAAATCACATTTGCATCAAAAAAACCGCTCTCTAGGCACATTGGTCGTAA
>CAJODZ010000004.1 GCA_905233645.1 uncultured Synergistales bacterium
AAGAGGCTCTTTAACCGTCGTAGACCAATTCGGGCAGAAAAAAAGTTCAGAGGGTAATTACCGCATTGAAGTAAGAGCTAAAGTCGGTCAGGCTGAAGTTCAAAAAAGCACAATTTTTACAATGCAGATTGATAATCCAAGCGATGACGATGACCAGTATGACTACACGATAAATTTAGAAGACGGCGTCGATGAAAGTTCCGGTTTAAATTCTGGGTATGGCTGGAATTTTGAAGACGGCGTTTTAAATATCACTGAGAGCGGAAAATATATTATTAACGGCTCAGGAAGTTCAACTGAAAATAAAATCAAAGTCGCTGAAGGTGTCAAAGCCCAAATCCGATTAAATGATGTTGATATTGATGTAAGCGGTAATGATGAAGAATGTGCGTTTGATTATTCCGGAGCTGAAGTCGTATTGTTTTTGCACGGCACTAATAATTTAACAAGCGGTTCGGGGCGTGCGGGACTTGAGGGAGATTTTTCATCAACGTTAAGAATTTTAAAAAGCAACGATGCATCAGGAACTATCGAAGCTAACGGCGGTGAAGGTGCTGCTGGGATTGGCGGTGCTGTTAATTCGTCGAACGGCATTATAAAAATTGAACAGGATTTAATTTCGCAGGGTCTTATAAATGCTACAGCCGGAAGTGATGAAATTGATAATATCGGCGCGGGCGAAAATGCTTTACAAAATTCTTACGCAATAAAACTCGAATATGACCCCGAAACAGACGAGCCAACTTTAAAAGATATTCCCGATTTTTATAATTCAAGCGGCGTATTTTTATTAAACAACCCTCAAGAAATAAAAATTACTCAAGGCGACGGCTCAACGACAAGCGTTATGTTATATGCGACGGACTCTATGGAAGAAGTTCGAGTTAAATTAAACAACGCTATCGCGAATGATTTAGGACAATCTAGAGTGGTTGATAATGCTGACAATTTCGTAACGTTCGTAAAAGAGGATACCGCGCAAAATTCTGGTCTTGAGACTGTTGCTTATACGTTTGTAATTCGTTCAGCTATTGCCGGCCAAGTCGGTGAATTATCTTTTACGTCTGATAACCAGGATTTAATTGACAAATTCGGATTAAATACTATTCAGGAATCTACGGAAAATTCTTACACGGCTAACGTCATGGACGCTCATACGGGTTCGGTTATAGCTCGTAATTTAAAAACTAGCGGTAACATGTTAGACGGCGTTATAAATCCTAATATCAGCGTTGAATTTGATTACAATGCCAACGTAAAAGCCTCATGGGATCAAGTAACTAAACGTTATGTCTTATCAGCTGATAACAACGACCCGTTAGTAACTAATATTCATGTTGTCAACACGAGCACAGCTTTTCAAGTTGGGCAAAATCACGGTGAAGACATGCAAATTGACATAGCGGACGTTACGGCTTCAGCATTAGGAATTTCGAGCGTAAATGTTTTGACACGTGAACGGGCTGTGAACGCTTTAGCGAAGATTGACAGTGCTGTAAGAATAATCTCATTACAACGTACAAAAGTCGGAGCTTATCAAAATGAATTGGAATACAACGCCAACAGTTTAACTAGCACGAGCCTTCATTTAGCAGAAGCCGAGAGCCGAATTACAGATGCAGACATGGCCAAAGAGATGATGGAATTTATAAAATTGCAAATCGTAAATAATTCAAGTAGTTCAATGTTGACGCAGTCGCAAAATTTATCACGCGGAACTATTCAAAGTATTATGAACATGTAATTTTAAAAAGTCTCTCAAAAAATTCGTAATTAAAAAATTTTTCCCTTTGAGTATAGAAAACCTCAGAGGGAATTTTTTTTGAGCTTTAAAAATATTTGGTCAAACTTTTAAAAAATATAAACGCCTAAAAAAATCGCAACATTCTTTTAAAATGTAAATGCTTTTAAAAAAGTGAACGCATAATTTTATAAAAGATTTTTTGTAGTTGTAAACGTAGTTGCAAAAAACGGGGGAATTTTTTAATTTGGTCAGAGAATTTTTTAGAACGCGAAAATTATAACAGATTTATCTAGCACTATATCCGCCATCAATGGTTAAAATAGTTCCAGTAATAAATTCATTTTCATCGGACACTGTTTCTGCTAATACAGCATTTCCTAATGAAACTCCTGAGTTATTGACCATATCATCTAGTTTTCCATTTTGCGAATGTTTCTTGTATTACTTTCTGTACTTGTTCTTCGTTCCTAACATCCAGTACTTAAAAATCTACTTCCAAGCCTTGATTTTTAAACTCATTTTTTATATCAATTTCTTTTTGTGAATTACGACTTGTAATGACAACATTGTAATTATTTTGCAGTTGCTTTGCCTATTCCTGTTGTTCCACCTGTGATAATTACTGTTTTTCTTAATTTAGCTTCCATTTTTTACTCATTGTTTTTACAGCCTGTTTTAATAGTCTGAATATTAAATATTCGTTGAATGATTGTCAATTATTTTTAGCCTAACGCTTACGCCAATGAGCATAACGCACATAAAAAAGCCCCGTCAAAAACACGAGGCCGAATTTTTATTTGTTTCCTTAAAAAATCCTGAATAAGCCTTTAAATTTTGATAAAGTGATAACTGTTGCTCGTTTTATAACAAAAACCTCTCACCATGAGGCGAGAGGTAAATTTTATATTTTGAAAGAATTTACGCGATTGTTACTTCTTTGCATAAATAAACGTCTTGAACAGCGTTAATGATTTGTACACCCTCGTTCATTGGACGCTGGAAAGCTTTACGGCCAAGGATTAAACCCATTCCGCCGGCTCTCTTGTTGATTACGGCTGTCCTTACGGCTTCGGCTAAATCGCTTGCTCCGCCTGACGCACCGCCTGAGTTAATTAAACCTGCACGGCCAGCATAGCAATTCAAAACTTGGTAACGCGCTAAATCTACAGGGTGATTGCCAGCTGTTAAGACATCGTACATCTCTTTTGAAGTCTTTCCGTAGCCTTTGCCCATAGCAACATAACCGCCGTTGTTCTCAGGTAATTTCTGCTTGATGATATCGGCCTCAATCGTAACACCTAAATGGTTTGCCTGACCTGTTAAGTCTGCGGACGCGTGGTAATCTGTAACTTTGTCGTCTTTTTTGACTTTGAACGCTGAATTTCTCAAATAGCACCATAAAATTGTAGCCATTCCCATTTCATGAGCGGCTCTGAATGCTTTTGAAATTTCCTGAATTTGACGCGTTGATTCTGGGCTGCCAAAATAAATTGTTGCACCAACTGCTACCGCGCCTAAATCACGTGCCTGTTCGACTGAAGCAAATAATACCTGGTCAAATCTGTTCGGATACGTTAATAATTCGTTGTGGTTTAATTTAAGAACGAACGGAATTTTGTGAGCGTATTTTCTGGCTACAGCACCTAAAACTCCTAAAGTCGTAGCGACAGCGTTACAACCTGCTTCCATTGCAAGCTTAATAATATTTTCGGGGTCAAAGTAAATCGGGTTAACTCCAAATGACGCGCCGGCTGAATGTTCAATTCCCTGATCAACGGGCAAAATCGAAATATATCCGGTGTTAGCTAAACGGCCATGACCGAATAACGTTTGCATCGCTCTTAAAACAGGAATGGGACGGTCTGATTGGCTAATAACTCTGTCAACAAAATCTCCGCCAGGTAATGAGAGCATGTCTTTCGGGACGGCTTTACATTCGTGTGTTAAAAGGCTTTCGGCTTCCTGACCTAATAAGGCCTCTATTTTTCCGTATTGCATGTTAAAAACCTCCTAATGAATTTTAAAAAGTTTGAGAACAAGAATTATTATACGCGCATTTTGATTTTAATTTGATTTTAAAAGCGCATTTAAATCGTTTACAGCCTGCTCATAATTTCTAAATAATATCCCTTCAAAACCAAACGCTTTCGCGCCGTCAATGTTTGTTTGTAAATCGTCAATGAAGACGCATTCGGACGGAACTAAATTATATTTTTTAGCAAGCGTTTCATAAATTCTTCTGTCGGGTTTAGTAATATGAATATCGCAAGAGAATACTCCGCCGTCTGTGTAGGGCAAAAAGTCTAACGCCGCAGGATTTTTATACATGACATAATGAGAATAATTCGACAAATAATAAACGTTATAGCCGCGAGATTTTAAATTTTGGATTAAAGGGATTGAAGTATCGCGCTTTGAAATACTTTCGCCAACTCTTGAAAACCAGTATCGAATTTGCTTTTCACAATCGGGAGCGCAAGCTATCATCTTCGCAATAACTTCGTCAGGGTCTTCGCCAGCGTCTAAACTGTCCCAATTACTTTCAACAGCAATCGCCGCACGTCTAACAAGTTCGGGGTTCTCGTCTGAAAATATTTTGCCGATAAATTTTTCCCAGCTGAAATTTACAAGTACGCCGCCAATATCAAAAATTATATTCTTAATCATGCTATAACAACTCCGCGCGTGCTTAATTCTTGAAGATTTTTAGCATGGCCGTCTGAATTTACATATGCGACACAATTTTTAACGAACTTAATTTTTTTACCGGCGTTCATAAAAGCTAAAATGCTCTCTTTAACGCAAAATTCACTTGCAATCCCGACAACTGTTAATTCATTTGATTTAATATCCTGATTTAAGGCATGGCCGGATTTATTTTTAGCGTCAAAAGCTGAATATTCTTCAACGTCATTATTACAGCCTTTAAAATACATATTATTTTCGTTCGGACGCTGTTCAGGATTTTTGATTTCGTTGTAAAAAATTTTGTGCAATTCAGCTCCGTGAGTTTTTGCTACACAATGCACAGGCCAAGTACCACCGTTATTAACAAAACTGCAATGTTCAGGATTATGCCAATCGAGCGAATAATAAATTTTTGCGTCGGGGTTTGAATTTATTAACGCAACAATATTTTTAACGGCCTCATCAGCAAATTCACATGCTAAAGTTCCGTCTATAAAATCATATTGGCAGTCGACAACTAAAATATTTTTTTCGTCTGACATTTAGAAAATTAGACCTCCATAAAAATTTTAAGCAATAATTATAGTTAAAATAATTTAAAATTTTAGAAGTCTATATATTTCCCGAAAATCCAACCTGCGCCGCCGTCTGTCTCAACTTTAAACCAATCACCGCCAGCCCCTGCAAAAATTTCATAAACATAAATTTCCGCGCCGGAATATAACTTGTCAACAACGATTGAACCTTGCACCGCAGGAATATCACGAACATTAAGACCTTGAATAACACGCGCTTTTGCTGGTAAAGATTTTTTGCGCTTGTTATTTTCGTAATCGTCTTGAGTATTGGGATTAACTGAAACATAATCGCCATTCACCCAGCCTTCAGAGCCGCTCGCTGTTCTTGCTAAATACCATTCAACTCCGTTAGTATATTGCCGTTTTGAAATGCTTACAGGGTGTCCGGAGTTTAATTGAGCTAATGAGTTTGAATTTACATTCGCTGAATAACGCAAATTAACTTTATCGCCATATATTACAGCTGAAACCGGCAAAAGTTTTTCGCGTTCCATTTGAGAAATTATTTCGCGCGTTTTAGATTTGAGTAACTCGCGTTCGATTTGGTTGTAAATTTTTTCAGCGTCCTTATTCCCATTTTCAAGAGCTTTTTTATACCAGCTCAACGCCTCGTTTAAATCTTTTTGAACGCCTAAGCCCTCGTAATACAACATTCCGATTGCGGCCATAGCTTTTGAATTATTTTGTTCAGCTGATTTTTTATATAAACTCATGGCCTCATCATAATCAATATTAACGCCTAAACCTCTTTGATAGCACCAGCCTAATTTATGCAAAGCAGGAGCGTAATTTTGTTCGGCTGATTTTTTGTACCAGTTGAAAGCCTGATTTAAATTTGTCTTCGTTCCGTTGCCGTTTGAATAACATTCGCCGAGTTTATATTGTGAAAATTCACGTCCCTGTTCGGCTGCCTGCTGATACCATTTAAACGCCTCATTGTAATTCTGTTTTACACCGCGTCCGGCCTCGTATGAGTATGCAATATTTTCCTGCGCGACGGCCATTCCCTGTTCAGCGGCTTTCTTATACCAATTAAAAGCTTGCGCGTAATCCTGTTTAACGTAAAATCCTCTTTGATAAAACCAGCCTAAATTATTTTGAGCTTCAGCGTCTCCGTTTTCAGCAGCCTGTAAATATAATTCATACGCCTGCTTATAATCTTGCTGAACTAATTCGCCCTTGTAAAATAAATTTGCAACTTGCGTTTTTTCGATAGGCGTTCCGTTTTCAACAAGCTTTTTGAGCCATACCGCAGTATTATTTTTATCATTCTCAGAACCGTAAATTTCTACAAGCCTAAACATTGCATATTTGTCGCCGTTGTCTGCGTGAATTTTGAAAGCAAATCTATTTTGTTCGGCATCACCCCAAAAGATTTGAGCCGGTTTAGTTTCATATTTTCGAGCCGTTGATTTAGCTTCAGGTGAAAATAAAATATTCCGACCACTGCTATAAAAAATGCTGTCAATTATTTGCGCCAATTCTGAATAATCAATCTTATTTTTTAAATAATCAGTATAAGCAGTTATGCCCAAATACAAAATATTTTTCTCGTAATCGGGAATATTCTTAATTAGATTTTGCGCTTCGTCGTAACGTTCCTCAAAAAATGCCGTTAAAATATTTTGTTGAGCTTGTATTTTTGCTTCAGCCCGTGATTTTTCGATATACCCTTTGCCTATGTAATAACCCAAAACAGCAAGCACAGCTAAAATAATTCCGATGAGTATATTTCGATTGCGTTTGCGTTCTTTTAATTCAAGTTCTTGCTTTTGAGCTTCAGCCTTAGTTAAAAATATTTGCGCGTCTTTATAATCACCGAGCGTTTTTAAAATTTCGATTGGCTGAATAAAATCATGTGAATATTTTGCCTGCTCAAGATTTTTAATTGTGTCCTGATATTTTTGCTCACGTCCTAACATTTTTAAAACTTCGTCATAAATCGCGTTGGTGTCTTTGTACGGCCTTAAATCGTTTAACATTCTGATTAAAGCGTTAAAATCTTCAACCGTTGAGGCGTTAGCTTTTGCTTTTAAAATTTCTTGGTATCTGTTCTCTTTTGCAGTCTCTTTTTGAATGCGCTGTTGTTCAAATTTTTCAGCAACGATTTTCGCATAATTTACAAGTTCGTTTTTAAAATCACCGTCAGCAAATCTTAAAGCGCGTTGGAATAATTTTTCGTTCTCAAGAGGTGTTGAAATTTTATATAACAAATCTTGCGCGTTATGAGCGTTATATTGCAAAAGTAATAATCCAAAATGTACCCGTGCGTCTTCAGCGTCCTGATTTAAAGCCTGATTAAAATATTGTTCAGCGTTCTTAAATTCTCCGTCCTCTAAAAATAACATTGCGCGTTTCACAAGAGAATTATTATCAAGTCCAAGTACAGGCGCAAAATTTTTATCGGGTGTATTTTGATTTTGAGCATTTGAATTTTTAGAGCGTATATTATCTTCCGGAACTGTCATATAAATTACGCTTGGGGCTTTAGAGTTATTTGCGTCTTCTTCTTGTCCTTTGTCATATCCGAAAGCAGCAAATATTGACGCGATAAAATAACATGCTCCCCAAATTCCGCCGTAACCCCAAAAATTATCCCACTTATTAAGACCTGGAGCTTTTTGAAATGCTACGATACCTACAAGAAGCGCGATAATGCCACTGATGAATAAAAGAATATACGACGCTCTTTTACGGCCAAGCGATAACGAACCGCCGACTATAGCCATTACGGAAGCAATCGCTAAAAATATTCCTCCGCCTCCAATAGCCGCGCCCATGCTTGATATATCTCTACCCTCATAACCACCTATAGCATTGCCTAAACCACCAGCAAAGCCGCCTAATAAAGTTCCGCAACCGCCTTGCAAAAACGAAATTACTCCAGCAATTAAAGCAATGATAAACGCTATAATATGCATGATTAAAAAACACTCTCCCGAAAATAATTTTGTTTAGAGAATTTTAGAATAGCTAAATTATAAATTACCGTCGTTTTTAAAACTGCGCATGTTGTTCATAATTTCTAACGCACTCTCAATCACAGGCATCATCATCGCGCACGCTGTCCCTTCGCCTAAACGCATTTTTAAATTCAGAGGCGCATTTAAATTTAAAATTTCAGCCGCAATTTCATACGCCGGTTCAGGAGATTTGTTCGATAAAAAAATATAATCGCGAATGTCCGGATAAAGTTTATAAGTAATTAACGCCGCCGCAATAGATGTTATACCGTCAACGATTACAGGAACTCTAAAAAATCCAGCACCTAAAAATAATCCAGTCATTGCCGCAATCTCAGCACCGCCAACGCATGAAATTATGTGAACCGGTGATTTTGATATATTATCTTGGTGAAAATTAAGAGCCTTTAAAATTACATTGCGTTTTAAATTTAATGCCTCATCACTTAAACCAGCCCCACGTCCAATTAAATCAGGATTAAAATTTTCAGCCGCCGCCATAATACACGCTGTCGCCGGAGTTGTATTTGCCATTCCGACTTCACCCATGCCGAATAAATTAAAGCCCTGATTTTTATATTGTTCGATTAAATTAAAACCGGCCTGAATATATTTTTGAGCGATATTTAAAGTCATGGCCTCTTGCGTTAAAAAATTAGCTGTTCCATTTTCAAGATATTTGAGCGAAAAATCAACGTTATCAAAATTTTTAAAATCTTTAATACCCAAGTCAAATAATTTTAATTCTGCACCGGCCTGTTTAGCTAAAATATTTATTCCGGCGTTTTGAGTTGAGGCGTAAATTTTCATGAGTTCACGCGTAAAAATTTGAGGAGCTGTGGCTACACCTTCGTTATAAATTTCATGGTCAGCACCGAATAAAAATATTATTTTGCGCTGAACGTGATTAAAAATTTTTCCAGTAATACCAGCGAATTTAATAGAAATATTTTCCAGTTCGCCTAAACTCCCGACGGGTTTTATAAAATTATTTTGCGTTTCACGAGCTTTTTCGATAGCGTTTTTATCAGCCGGTTTAATTTGCGTAATGATTTCGTCGATATTCAATTTTAAAATAAGCCTCCCAAGTAAATAACAAGTTGTTAAAATTTAGCACGATTTACAAAATTTTTTACGGAAGGAATTTTTTAAAAATGTCATGGTCTTCAAATTCAGAATGTCCGGAAATGGAAAACAATTTGCAATATCATATTCGCTGCGCTAAAGGTGACATAAACGAAAATGTTTTATTGCCTGGCGACCCTGGACGTTGCGATGAAATTGCTAATACTTGGGACGAAAAAAAATTTATCGCGTTCAATCGTGAGTTTAAAACTTTCAGCGGTACTTATTCAAATATTAAATTAAGCGTATGTTCAACTGGTATTGGCGGTTCGAGCACAGCTATCGCGATTGAAGAGCTTGCTAATTTGGGAGCTAAAAACTTTATTCGTGTTGGAACGTGCGGAGCTATTCAACAAAATATCACTTGCGGCGATTTAATAATTTGTTCCGGAGCAGTTAGATATGACGGTGCGAGCAGTGATTATGTTGATATTGCTTACCCTGCGGTTGCTGATTATAAAATTGTAAGTGCGTTAGTTCAGGCTTGCGAGCAATTAAATTACAAATATCACGTCGGAATTTCATGTTCAACGGCAACGTTTCATACAGGACAATCAAGAAAGGGCTTTAATAATTTTTCGCAATCATGGCACGCCAGCAAAATTCAAGATATGCAAAAAGCCGGTGTTTTAAATTTTGAAATGGAGGCCGCGACGGTTTTAACGCTTGCTGGTATTTATGGATTAAAAGCAGGCGCGATATTTACCGTTGTAGCCGATAGGAATAATAATAAATTTGAATGTTCTGGGGTTGATAAAAGTATTAACGCGGCGAATTTAGCATTTAAAATTTTTTCGCAAGTTAATTTTTAAAAACATCTCGACAAAATTTTACAGGCACTAAATTTTTTAAGGCTTTTAGTAGTTGTAAACGTAGTTGCAAAAATAATAGTCCCGTTAAAATTTTTATGTGAGAAATTTTTGAAAAGAATTATTAGAAAGTTTACGACATAAATTATATTCTCGCAACTCCTGATTTTATAGCTGCTTGAGCAACTGCTTTCGAGACGGCCGGAACAATTCTTTTATCGAATGCCGTAGGAATAATATAATCGGGACTTAATTTTTCAGGCTCTACCAATTCAGCTAACGCATGTGCGGCAGCAACTTTCATATCTTCGTTAATATCGCTTGCTCTCACGTCAAAAGTTCCTCTGAAAATTCCTGGAAAAGCTAATGCGTTATTTATTTGGTTAGGAAAATCGCTTCTGCCTGTCGAAACAATTTTTGCGCCTGCGGCCTTTGCATCATCTGGAAAAATTTCCGGCGTTGGATTTGCACAAGCAAAAATAATCGGGTTTTTGGCCATTGAGTGCACCATATCTTTATTGACCGAGTTTGGAGCGGACACGCCTATAAAAACATCAGCACCTTTTATAGCCTCAGCTAGAGAGCCTCTAAGATTTTCAGGATTTGTAATTTCGGCCATCTCATTTTTAATCCAGTTCATTCCTTTTTCGCGGCCTTTGTAAATAATTCCTGTTCTGTCGCAAAGAGTAATATTTTTTACGCCAGCCGAGATTAACAATTTTGTGATAGCTATCGCGGCAGCTCCTGCACCATTGACAGCGATTTTAATTTCGTTTAATTTTTTGCCTACGACTTTTAAAGCGTTAATAAGTCCTGCGAGTGTGATTACTGCTGTCCCGTGTTGGTCATCATGAAAAATAGGAATATCGCATTTTTGTTTGAGCTTGCGTTCAATTTCAAAACAACGAGGAGCGGAAATATCTTCTAAGTTAATGCCGCCGAACGAGCCTGAAATGTTATAAACAGTCTGTACAAATTCGTCAACGTCTTTAGTTTTTACACAAAGCGGGAAAGCGTCAACCCCTCCGAATGCTTTAAACAAAATACATTTACCTTCCATGACGGGCATCCCTGCTTCAGCCCCAATATCGCCAAGTCCAAGCACTGCGCTCCCGTCCGTAACTACTAAGCACAAATTATGACGGAGCGTTAAATCATAACTTCTATTAACATCTTTTTGAATTTCTAAACAAGGTTCTGCTACGCCTGGAGTATATGCCAATGATAAATCATCTTTTGTTTCTAATGGGACAGTTGAGACGATTTCGATTTTACCTTTCCATTGTTCATGAAGTCTTAACGATTTTTTTGCGTAATCCATAAAATAAATTTTCCTCCGCTTGATTTTTAATTTAAATTTAAAATTTATAATAGCTACATTACAAACACTAAGCCATTTTAACGAGAGTATATTTTAAAGCAAAGCTCAAAGTATTTTAACCAAGCGAAAACTTAATAAGTTTTATAATACTTTTTATGCAAAAAGATAATTTATACTTGCAAATTAAATCGGCGCATTCACTTTTATGGAACTCTTTAAAAAATTTCGGGCTTGAGCAAAATTCTGAGCTGGATATTTTTAAAACTGGTCTTTTAGGAATTGAAGACAGTCCCATAACCACTAAACATGGTAATTTACGAGCAAAACAAATTTCAACAAATCCGGCGTGGTGCGAAAAATTTTATAACTGGTTTAGTGAAGCAAATTTAAAAACAGGCGACAATATATTTATTTCATCATCGTCATCATTCCCCGGAATGCTTTTATCGGCGTTAATAGCTGCTGAAAATTACGGCCTTGACATAAAATTATGCGTCTCTTTAGGTTCGTCATCATGGGGAGCAAACAGGCCGGAGCTTTTATGTTCGGATATGTTAAATTTTTTTCACGCAAATAATTTTATAAAAACACTTCCCGAATTTTACACACTAGGCGGCATTAACGAAAACGGCGGCGGACTTTCTGAACAAGGCATAAAAATTTTATCGCGCGTTAAAAAAGTTTTTATCAACAAAGATTTAGACGAGGCCGTAACAATAAAATTACCGTTCGTTAAAAAGTCAAAGCTTGTAATTAACATCGGAGGCAACGCGAGCAGCATGGGGCAAGATTTCGACGCATTAAGAATTTCGCCTGGACTTGTTTTTAAATACAGCGACGAAGCCGGAAACGGTATAGCAGGTTTTGCATTAAAAAATAACATTCCTGTTATACACGTTTTAAAAATTTTAGAGCTTGCAAAAATTTGCGAAATTATTTGACAAAAATATTTATTCTGATAGAATACTTACGTTTTGCCTTTCAGACGGGTGGTTAGTTCAGAGGTAGAACGCTTCCTTGACACGGAAGAGGTCAGAAGTTCGATTCTTCTATCACCCACCATTTTATTAAATCCAGTTATCTTTCCTAATCCTCACAAGTATTCATAAAGTATTAAAAATTCAGTTCACACAATTATTTACGCGGTATTTTACGTTTTGTGAAATTCTCAGGAATTGTCATAAAAATCGTAAAAGCGCAAGCACAACCGTAAAAAAAACGTGGAAAAAAATCAGCTTGAAAATTTTCTATGGTGAGTGGTCGAAAATGGAGGTACAGACTGAATTATGTTGACTGAATTGCAAGTGAAAAGCTCAAAACTAAAAGGGGAAAAGTACATGATACGAGATGAGCGCGGATTATATTTAAGAATTGATACAGCAGGGCGTAAATATTGGATTTTGCGCTATTGGGAAAGATGAACGAAACTCATTTTTCCAATTTCTTTTTGTGATGACAACATTGTAATTATTTTCAGCAAACTTTATAGCAGTTGCTTTGCCTATTCCTGTTGTTCCACCTGAAATAATTACTGTTTTTGCTCCTTGTTTTTAGAGCCTGTTTTAATAGTCTGAATATTAAATATTCGTTGAATGATTGTCAACTATTTTTAGCTTAACGCTTACGCCAACGAGCATAACGCACATAAAAAAGCCCCGTTAAAAACACGAGGCCGGAATTTTTTAAATTTAATTTTAATCTAAGCCGTCGGAAGTCCCTTTGCCGAATATGTTATCAAGAGTTTCACGCGCTCTTCTTTTTACGTCTTCAGTGATGTACATGTAAAGAGTTGCAAGAGCAGCCGCTATAACTCCTGCGTCATCGGTAAAGCCTGCAAAAGGTATTACGTCAGGTATAGCGTCTATAGGCGAAATAAAATATCCCAGTGCCGCAATAATAATTCCTTTCGCCCAAATGGGACATTCAGGGTTTTGCATGACATAATAAAGCTGCAACGCCTGATAAATTAAAAATTTCCCTGCACTTTTTATACAGCTTAAAATTTTGTCAAAAAAACTTTCTTCAGAATATTCACTCGAGTGGCTTGTGTCGATATTGGCCATTTAAAAAATCCTCCTAATTGAACTCAATATATATACACAATTATCCCCCCCCCCTTGTAAAGTCAAGCGCATTAAAATTTAATTTTCAATAATTTTTGAGCCTAATACATTTTTTAAATTTTCAAACGCAGGAATAAAACTATCACGTATAAGCAAAATCAATTCGTCTGCTTCATCTTCACTATAAATATGAACGAGTGTATTGCGCTTTTTTAACATCATGAGCCATACTGCAAAATCTTCAATGAAGTTAAATTTATATCCAAGTTGTAGAATTTCGCGCGGTGAACCTATGTGATTAACGCCATGAATATTTAAGACTGCCTGTAAAGCTTTCCAAGCAAGTTCAAATGTTAAATTAAATTGTCCGATTACACCTGTTCTATAAATTTCATTATCGTAAGCAAAATTAAAATCAGCACTTTTTAAAACATCGAGGCATTTTATAAAATTATCAAGCTTTTTCATAAATTGTTACTCCATAATTTTTAATTTCATCGTTGAGTTCTTGTGAAGTTATTGAATTTAAATTAACTATATCAAACATTAACAGCGAGTGTATATTTTCGTTCACATCAAAACAAAATGCATCAAAATCGCCGCCGGTTACAGCAATATCGATATCACTTTTTAAATCGTGAATGTTTTTTGCACGAGAGCCGAATAAAATAATTTTGTTCAAGCTATGTTTTTCAGCAAATTTTATTAAGTCATTAAAAACTCGTTCGGGCAAATTAAATTTCATAGTGCGTAAATTATAAATGCTACGTAAAAATTTAAATTCTTCCAAAATTTCAATCTGAAGTATTTCAAAATCGAATAATGCTAAAATAGGCGAAATTTTTTAACGATTAAGCTTTGATTTTTTAAATCATATTTTCAAAGGAGTTATTTTTTATGGCAAAAGTATATTACGAAAAAGATTGCGACCTCGGAAAATTAACAGGCAAAACAATCGCGATTATTGGTTACGGTTCACAGGGACACGCGCACGCTTTGAATTTACGTGATAGCGGTTGCAATGTCATCGTTGGATTATATAAAGGCGGTAAATCATGGCCGGTTGCTGAACAAGACGGTTTCAAAGTTATGACGGTTGCTGAAGCTACAAAAGCGGCTGATATTATTATGATTTTAATCAACGATGAAAAACAAGCCGACCTCTACGAGAACGAAATCGCTCCGAATTTATCAGAAGGTAAAGCTATCGCGTTCGCTCACGGTTTTAATATCAGATACAAAAGAATTGTTCCGCCCGCAAATATTGATGTTTTCATGGCAGCTCCTAAAGGCCCTGGCCACACTGTTAGAAGTCAATATGTTGCAGGCAAAGGCGTTCCGTGTTTAATCGCTGTCGAACAGGATTTTACAGGCAAATGTCAGGATATCGCGTTAGCTTATATTGCAGGTATAGGCGGAGCGCGTGCAGGTATTTTACAGACGACAATGCGCGAAGAGACCGAAACAGATTTATTCGGCGAACAGACTGTTTTATGCGGCGGCGTAGTTGATTTAATGCGTTGCGGCTTTGAAGTCTTAGTTGAAGCTGGTTACGACCCCGTCAACGCTTATTTTGAATGCATTCACGAGATGAAATTGATTATCGACTTAGTCAACAAGGGCGGAGTTGCTGCGATGAACTATTCAATTTCAGACACAGCTGAGTACGGCGAATATGTTTCAGGGCCGCGCGTTTTACCTGCTGACGAAATTAAAGCCAACATGAGAAAAGTTTTGAGCGACATTCAGGACGGTACGTTTGCTGGAAAATGGATTGCTGAAAATAAGAACGGCCGTACATTCTTTAATTCAAAACGCGATATGTTAGCCAAACACCCAATGGAAGTCATCGGCAAACAATTACGCGACCAAATGCTTTGGAAGGACGGCTCAAGCCTTGATGAAGCTTCCAAGTGATAATATCAAAAAAGGAATTGAACGCACACCGAATTTAAGTCTGCTTTATGCGTTGGGCTTAACAAAGGAAGAAATTTCGCGTCCTATAATCGGTGTTGTAAGTTCGTTCAGCGAGATTGTTCCAGGTCATATGCACTTGGACAAAATCGCTCAAGCTGTCAAAGACGGTATCAGGGCTGCTGGCGGTACTCCGATTATGTTTCCGGCAATAGCTGTTTGCGACGGCATTGCAATGGGACATATCGGTATGAAATATTCTTTAGTGTCGCGTGATTTAATTGCAGACTCCACCGAAGCAATGGCTATAGCTCATCAATTTGACGGCCTTGTAATGATTCCTAACTGCGATAAAAATGTTCCAGGACTTTTAATGGCTGCTGCACGTGTAAATATCCCAACGATATTTTGTGCTGGAGGGCCGATGTTAGCAGGACATTTAAAGGACGGTCGAAGAACTTGTTTGAGCCATATGTTTGAAGCTGTAGGAGCATATCACGCCGGAAAATTAGACGAAGCCGGAGTTGATGATTACACAGAGAACGCTTGTCCTTCATGCGGTTCATGTTCAGGAATGTACACAGCGAACTCAATGAACTGTTTAACGGAAGCAATCGGCATGTCATTAAGAGGTAACGGGACAATTCCTGCTCCATATTCTGCCCGTATAAGACTTGCAAAATTAACCGGCATGAAAATTATGGAGTTAGTCGAGAAAAATATCAGACCGCGCGATATCATGACCGAAAAAGCCTTTAAGAATGCTGAAGCTGTAGATATGGCGTTAGGCTGTTCGACAAACACAATGTTACATATTCCGGCAATAGCTCATGAAGCAGGCGTGAAAATCAATTTAACCGACGCAAATAATATCAGTGCTAAAACTCCGAATTTATGTCATTTAGCTCCAGCCGGTGAGACTTTCATGGAAGATTTAGACCGTGCTGGCGGAGTTTATGCTGTAATGAGTGAACTTGATAAACGCGGTTTGATTTACACTGATTTAATCACAGCGACTGGGAAAACGATAGCTGAAAATTTACGCGGTGTTGAAAATCTCGATACAAATATAATCCGTCCGATTGATAATCCGTTTATGCAGACAGGCGGCATAGCAGTTTTAACGGGCAATTTAGCTCCAGACGGCTGTGTTGTAAAACGTTCAGCGGTAGCTCCCGAAATGATGAAACATTCAGGTAAAGCGCGCGTATTTAATTCCGAAGATGACGCTATAAAAGCAATTTACGCACGTGAAATTAACGCCGGTGATGTTGTTGTAATTCGTTACGAAGGGCCAAAGGGCGGACCCGGAATGCGTGAGATGTTAAATCCAACGTCGGCAATTTGCGGAATGGGTTTAGACACTAGCGTAGCTTTAATCACTGACGGGAGATTTTCAGGAGCGACAAGAGGCGCGAGCATTGGCCATGTTTCACCGGAAGCAGCGTCGGGCGGAAATATAGCTCTTGTTGAAGAAGGCGACATTATCGAAATTGACATTGATAATTGCAAAATCAACCTCAAAGTTTCGGACGATGAATTACAAAAACGCCGTGCTAACTGGAAAGCTCTAGAGCCCAAAATTAAAACAGGTTATTTAGCACGTTACGCCCGTCTTGTGAGTTCAGCTGATAAGGGCGCAATTTTGGAGTAAGTTTAAAAAAATTCCCTCTCGTAAAAAATCGCGGGAGGGATTTTATTATTTTAGTTGTGAATTTAAAACCGCCTTGCTAAATTTTCACAAGACGGCTTAAAAAATTTTTATTCGTAGTGTCCTTTACAGGAAATAATATAAAGCGTTCCTTCTCGTTCAGAATAAACAAGTCTGTTTTTCTCGTCTATCCTCCGGCTGTAGCAATCTTCCTTTTCTTGACGTACTCCCTACGACTAAAGTCGAGGGCTTTACGGCTGATTTTGGTAAAACTCATAATGATTTTAATTGTTGCAATGTTAATGTAACGACTTCACCGCGTCTTATTTGTTCTTCGGATTCTCTCAATTTTTCTAAATACTCTTTATTGCGTCTGGCTCTGTAATCGTCGTACTCAGCCATTGAGATTAAAACAGCACACGGATTACCGTCATGAGTGATTATAAAAACTCCGCCTTCCCCACCAACATCACCGCCAATTTGAGAACTGTACTTGCTAAAATTCTCGATTAACGCCTTATCAGAAATCTTATCAATAACGTACATGTTATTTTTACGCCTCGATTGGAATTTCTGCCTCGTCCTGTCTTGGCCAAGTTGTTGTCCATGTGCGAACTGGTAAGCCCCAAATATTTATAAAACCTACGGCAGCCGAATGGTCAAACGTATCACCTTCAGAATATGTAGCTAAATCATGGCGATAAATGCTCTTTGCTGTTTTCATACCGCGAACAACTGCTTGACCTTTGAATAAACGCATCTTTACTTTACCGTTTACAAATTTTTGAGTGTCGTTGATAAATGCATTGATTGCGTCGCGTAACGGTGAGAACCAATAACCTTCGTATGTTAATTCGGCAAATCTCGTTTCAAGCTCGCGTTTTGTTTTTAAAACTTGCTTGTCTAATGTCAATGTTTCCATTGCACGATGAGCAGCTAATAAAACCGTTGAGCCTGGACATTCGTAAACTTCACGGCTCTTAAAACCAACTAATCTGTCTTCAATCATGTCAACACGCCCAATTCCATGACGGCCAGCAATAGCGTTAACTTTCAAAATTAAATCAACCCCGTGTAATCTTTCGCCGTTTAATGCAACAGGTAAGCCGTTCTCAAAATCAAGTTCAATAAATTCCGGCGTGTTAGGTGCTTCGATTGGGTTGCTGGTCATTTCGTAAGCGTCTTCCGGCGGTTCGTTCCATGGGTCTTCTAATAAGCCACACTCAATCGAACGTCCCCATAAATTATCATCGGTGCTGTATGGTGAGCTTGCTGTAGCTTTTACAGGTATGCCGTGCTTTTGTGCGTATTCAATTTCGGCCTCGCGCGTAAAATGCCAATCACGAACAGGAGCTAATACTTTGATTTTCGGGTTTAAAGCTGTCGCGCAAACTTCTATTCTTACTTGGTCTTGACCTTTACCAGTGCAACCGTGAGCAACAGCGACAGCACCTTCTTTATTAGCAATGTCTACTAAAGTTTTTGCGATTAACGGACGTGATAAAGCTGATACTAACGGATACGTTCCTTGATACATAGCGTTTGCTTTTAACGAAGGCCATGTGTAATTCTCAACGAACGTCTTTTTTAAATCAAATATATACGCTTTAATTGCTCCGCTGTGTAATGCTTTTGCCTTCGCTGCTTGTAAATCTACGTCCTTTTGACCTACATCAGCTGTCATCGTTATAACATCATAGCCCTGTTCAGTGAGCCACATTACAGCTACAGAAGTATCAAGACCGCCGCTATACGCTAAAACTACTTTTCCTTTTTTTTCGGGCATATCTAAAAAATTCTCCTTTTATTGTTATAAAATCAAATTATTTATTTAAAAAAGCATATTTTAATTCTATCGCGCTTAAATTAAAAAAGTCCAAGCGGTAATAATTTCCATAAAATATTTATTATCGGGTTAAAAAATATATCGATTATTCCGGTCAACAATAACACAAATATTATTATTAAACCGTAACGCTCAAGCCATTCATAAATATATAAATATTTGTACGGGAGCAATGCCTCTAATACTCTTGAACCGTCAAGCGGAGGTATCGGAATTAAATTAAAAGCCGCTAATCCCATGTTTATGCTAATCATTGAAAGCAATACCCTAAATCCAGCATTCCCCGTTAAATTTATCCACCATGTCCCGCAGTAACGTAAAAATAATACAGTTAATACCGCCGTTAAAATATTCCCTGCAACTCCGGCTAACGAAACTATTATTAAATCAAGTCTCGGATTTTTGAAATAACGCGAATTTATCGGAACAGGTTTAGCCCAACCAAAACCAACGAGTAAAAGCATTAACGTCCCGATTAAATCAAAATGCTCGAACGGATTTAATGATAACCTTCCTGAACGTTCAGCCGTCGGGTCACCGCATAAATACGCCGCTAAACCATGACAAAATTCATGAAAAGTTAATGCCCATAATAAAGCCGGTATCGACAAAATTAAATTCATCGGGTCTCGTAAAAGTCTCACGTTAAAAATTCCTCCAGCAATTACAAAATTTTTAATTAACGCGAAAAATTATATATCTTGCGAATTTATTAACTGCGTCGAAATTGAAATCGTAGGGGCTGAAATTTTGTTTGTTAATTTTATCGTTGCGATAACCTTTTCATGAGGGTTATGCTTTTCATAATCTGGAAGTAAATCACTCACGCGCCCAATATTTATCTCGCCTGTCTCAAGATTTAAATCTAATTCGGGATTAAATAACATATCTTTGACACTTCCATAAATATATCCCTGAACACCGTCAAAATTAAATTTCCCGTCGATTTGAGCTGTTGTGCTGTGAGAAAATTTAATTTGCATAATAACGTTCGTTAGCTTTTTCTGCATGAAAAAAATTTCAGAGGCTTGTGCGTGTATTAGGCCGCTTGTTGAAGATAATGAACCTGATAAATTTGCACTGAACGAATTAAACCACCCGCCAACTTGTTTCAAAACAGGAATGTTAAAAATTTTGTCCAGCCTGTTTAAATTTGTCTCAGTACCTTTTAAATTTATATTGAACATCGAATTTGCGCCGGTCGTAATTGTCATATCGCCATTAACAGGAATATTTAAGACGGACGCTTGAATATTATTTAACTGTAAAAATCGTTGCGAATAAATAAAATTAGCGTTAATTCTTTCAATAGGTACGTTATAAATTTTATGGCCGTTATATTCGATTGAGCCTGTTAATTTGGGATTTTCAATATTGCCGTTTAATTCAAGATTTAAATTAGCTGTTCCGTCGTAATCATCAGAATTTAAATTTTTAAAAAGCATAGCCAAATTTTTAAATTCAATTCCGTTTATGAGCGCGTGTAAATCGATATTGCCATTAACAAAACCACCGGTCGCGATAATTTTTGCGTTGTCGAAATAAAATTCTGAACGTTCAAAAGCGCAATTCCCGTTATTTAAATCTAAATCGCCCGTTCCTGAAAATTTAACTCCGTTGAAAAATGCATTGACGTTAAAAATTAAGTCGCTGGTGTTTAAAACGGTGTTAATAATTCTAAAAGTTCCGGCTTGTGAGATAAAAATGCTGTCGTTAAATTCGATTTGGTCAAAAGGTATTTGCGAAGGTTTTAATTTACCGAGAGCATTAACAAAATTATCGAAGTCAAGAATTGCGCCGGAAATTTTAATTTTATGTAATTTGAATTTGCCAGTGATTAGCGAAAACAGATTAAGAGTGCATGTTAAATTTTGCGCTGAGAAAAATTTTCCGATTTCAAACTCTTCAAGTTCATAACCTTTAATAAAGTTGCCTGTTATCTCGTCGTTGTAAGTGAGTGTTAAATTAAATTCGTCAGCAAAATATTTAGCGGCCATGTCAAAAATCAAATTGCCACCAAAATCTGCAAAACCCAGCAAACAGCGCACAACTATCGTCAATAGAGACGCGCTCAAAAAAATTTTAAGTACTAGGACTTTTTTAGAATGCTTTAACCTCAACGTAGAAATTTACCCCGTGTATATTTTCAATGAATTTAAATTATAAATTCAAACGTGTTCAAAAGCATTGGGAGTTCTAGTTAATTTTCATTGTCTGGCTTTAAAATTTCGTTCTTTGAGATTAACTTCGCGGCAACATTTTTTAACTTCGTTTTTGAAAGCACGAATGCCGTTATTGCTATCAATACAGCGCATACGAGTTCAGCCCCATATTTTTTCAAGCCTTCAATCAAAATTTCTCGGAACGTTCCGCCGCTCTCATCTTTAACTGTAACTCTTGCAGCGTTGTTATTGGCTTGAGTGTTATAGCTGTAATTATTGCTGTTTGGATAATTAGCATAAGAGCCTGTGTAGTAGTTGTTGTAATTGCCGTAATTATAATTTTGCTGGTAATTGTTTTGATTATTATTGTCTGCGATTTTGCTTTGGTCTTCTGAAAATGTCCACATGCCCCACATACCAACAACGACACATATCAGGGCGATAGAAATTCCATTAACTATCTTGCTATCATTTACGCATGAGCCTAAAAATGCAAAACCTCCTACCAGTGTCATGATTGAAAAAATTAGAACGTCTGAAAATTTAAAAATAGCAAATCCGCGCTGAAATCCGTCGCTGAATAAGAACATAGGCGAAAGCATACACACAAACGCTATAAGCCTTCCGAAAAATCCCTCAAAAGAATTAGATTTAGCTATGCAGAAAATTATACCTACAAAAAATATCATTCCACCTATAGTTTCCATAAGTTTACACTCCCAATTCTAAGAAATTTTTTGCATAATATCACACAATTTTTTAAACTACATGAAAAGGAAGTGCTTTAAAAAATAATGGAACTTGCTCAACACTATCAGAATAAAAAGCCGTCGGGTATGGTGCAAGTTTTTCAGGCCATCGATAAAATGCAGGGCGTTTTAAATTTGAGCATTGGTGAACCTGATTTTGACACTGAACCTGACATTATTGACGCGGCTGCAAAAGGAGCTAAAGCCGGTTTTACGCATTATCCGCCGTTACAGGGATTTTTAGATGTTCGCGAAGCAGTTTGTGCATATTGGGAACGTCATCATAATTTTAAAGCAAGCCCCGGTGAAGTTTATATTTCAGCAGGAAGTTTGCATGTGCCTTGGCTTGCGTTTGGTGCTTTATTAAATCCTGGCGATGAAATTTTATTATTTGAGCCGTATTTCACACCTTACGCCGCACAGATTAAAGGCAATGGCGGAGTACCTGTAACGATTAAGACGCGCGAAGAGAATAATTTTGCTCCCAGCATGGAAGAATTAGAAGCCGCTGTTACGAATAAGACGCGCGGAATAATTTTAAATTACCCGAGCAATCCTTGTGGCCGTGTATTATCGCGCAAACAACTTGAGGAAATTGCGAACTTCGTTTTAAAGCATGATTTATTTGTTTTAAGCGATGAAGTTTATGAATCGATGGTTTATAACGGCGAACATGTTTGCTTTGCAAATATTGACGGAATGCGCGAACGTACTTTATTGAGTGCGGGGGTTGCTAAAAGTCATTGTATGACCGGTTGGCGAATTGGTTATGTTTTTGCGCCAAAGAATGTAATTAACACGATGTGTGTAAATTCTTCATATCAGACTTACGGCGTAAACACTTTAGCTCAAAAAGGCGCGTGCTATGCATTAAACACTCAAGACGCGAAAGTCAAAGAACGCAGCTTAATTTTTGCCGAGCGCATGAAATTTGTAGAAGCGCAATTAAATTCGATGAAGGGTGTTAAATGTCATCCGGCTGAAGGAGCGTTTTATTTATTCCCTGATATTTCCGGCACTGGTTTAAGCAGTGAGGATTTTACGTGGAAGTTATTAAACTCTAAAAAAGTCGCTGTCCTTCCTGGTAATGCATTCGGTGCTACTGGTGAAGGTTATTTAAGAATTGCCTGCACTCAATCAATGGAAGTCTTGAAACAGGCTATGAACGCTATGAAAGAATTTTGCGAGGAGGTTTAAATTTTTATGATTAAGTTTGATTACAGTAACGCTACAAAATTTATTAAACAACACGAAATTGACAGCATGGAAGTTATCACCAACAACGCCGCCGAACGTTTAAAATCGCGTAAAGGTGAGGGCAATGATTTTTTAGGCTGGCTCGATTTACCTGTTAATTACGACAAAAACGAGTTTGCAAGAATTAAAGCCGCCGCTAAGAGAATACAAGATAACTCCGAAGTTTTGCTTGTTGCCGGAATTGGAGGCTCATATTTAGGAGCAAGAGCGGCGATAGAATTTTTGCGTCATGGATTTTATAACGAGATGACCCCCGAAACACGCAAGACCCCGCGCATTTATTACATTGGCAACAGCATGAACGGCGTTTATATTGAGGACATTAAAGATTTAATCGAGGGCAAAGATTTTTCGATAAACGTTATTTCAAAATCAGGAACGACGACCGAAACAGCTATTGCATTCCGTGTATTCCGTGAATTGCTTGAAAAGAAGTACGGACGTGCTGAAGCGGCAAAAAGAATTTACGCAACAACCGACAAAGCGCGCGGAGCATTAAAGACGATTGCGAACGATGAAGGTTATGAATGTTTTGTAATTCCTGATGACATTGGCGGAAGATTTTCAGTTTTGACGGCTGTAGGATTACTACCCATTGCTGTAAGCGGAGCTGATATTGATGCTTTAATGGCTGGAGCGGCCGCACAACGTGAGATAGCGTTAAATAAAAATTTTGCAGAGAACCCGTCATTACAATACGCAGCAATCAGAAATATTTTACATAGAAAAGGCCGTAACGTTGAAATTTTAGCGAATTATGAACCAAGTATGCATTATATTTCGGAGTGGTGGAAACAATTATTCGGCGAGAGTGAAGGCAAAGACCAACGCGGAATTATGCCTGCATCAGTTGATTTAACGACGGATTTACATTCAATGGGGCAGTTCATTCAAGACGGAAGCCGCATAATGTTTGAGACTGTTTTAAACATTGAAACGCCGCGTAAAGATTTTACGATTGAAGCACAAGAGAACAACCTTGACGGATTAAATTACTTGGCCGGAAAATCGATGAGCTATGTAAATCAATGTGCTATGAAAGGAACAATAGCGGCACACGTTGACGGTGGTGTAGCAAATTTATTAGTGAACATGCCTGCACAAGATGAAAAATCACTCGGTGAGTTATTCTATTTCTTTGAGTATGCTGTAGCGGTAAGCGGTTATATTTTAGGAATAAATCCGTTTGACCAACCAGGTGTTGAATTTTACAAGAGCAATATGTTTAAATTACTTGGCAAAATAAAATAGTCGCGTTAAAAATTTTTAAGGGGGCTGAAAATCAAGTAAGTCCCCTTTTTTGTGCTATTATTTTTGCCGTTTTAGTTATTTTATAAATTTACGAGGTGATTTATTTTTATGAAAGTTTATATTTTTGCTCCGAATGATTTTACGGGTGATTGTAGACGTTATTGCTTAAGAGACGATGTTGAGTTTGCGGGATTT
>CAJODZ010000005.1 GCA_905233645.1 uncultured Synergistales bacterium
TCAAGAGGTCAACCTCCTAAAAAATTTTTTATTATTATATCGCATTAAAAACACTCCTCGCCCAAAATTCTGCCGCGTTTGAATTTCCCATGTGTGAACACGCTTGTTCAAGCCTAGAATTTATAATCTTGCGTTCATATTCACTCGTTAAATATTTTTCAAGAGCATTCACAATGTTTTCAGGTGTTGCGTTCTCACATAATAATTCAGGATATACAGGCTCAGGGCTTAAAAAATTTGGTATCGAAATATTTTTTACATGCACTAACTTTTTTAATAGCCAATAATTTAATCTGCGCATGTTGTAAATCACAACCATAAACTTTTTTAATAGCATGGCCTCAACCGCTACTGTCCCCGACACTCCAGCCACAGCTAACGCTCCACTCATTAACTCACGCCCTTCACGTTCCCATATGTCAAAATCTTTTACAAGGTCTCGCAATTCTTGAGCTACGTCCGAATTTAAACCTTTCGCGATTGAAAAGACCGGACGATAATTTTTTTCGCGCAAAATTTCAGCAACCCGTAATAAAATTTTCCCGTGATATTTAATGTCATACTTGCGGCTTCCTGGCATTAAAGCAATTACTTTATCGTTTTTGAAACGTCCGTAAAATTCTTCAGGCACAACGCAATTTTTTAAATCATGCACTAACGGGTGAGCTTGCCATAATGATTTAACACCGCACGAATTTAAATACTCGTGTTCAAATTTAAATAACGGTAGGCAAAAATTAAAGTCCCGTTTTAAATTCTTTACACGCCCTGAACGCCAAGCCCAAACAGTTGGAGGTACGAGCGAAATTATTTGTCCTGAATAGCCTGAACACCTTAAATTTTTTGCAAGCATTAAATTAAAATCAGGACTGTCAATCAAAATCGCCGCGTCCGGATTTCGTCTTAATACTTCTTTGACGATTGAGGCTTTAAGCTTAAAAATTCTAGGCAACGCCGGTAAAATTTCGATTATTCCCATGAGTTTTAATTCGTCATAGCTCCAAACAGCTTCACCGCCATTTTTAATCGCATTCGCTCCAAGCATACCCCAAATTTTTGCGTCTGGTGATATCTTCAAAAATTCTTTTATAAAATCTCCAGCGTATAAATCTCCACTAACTTCACCGCAACTGATAAATAAATTTAAATTCCCCATATCGCTATATTATATTTTTCAGATAAGTTAAAAAATTTCTCAGGCTCTAAAATTAACGTCCGTCCAGCTTCAACCGCTAAACACGTTAAGCCGGAATTGTGCATATTTTCAAGAGTTCGCGCTCCGACTGTCGGTAAATCATATCTTAAATCTTGATCGGCTCTCATCATCTTTACAAGCACTCCGCATTTAACAAGTTCGCCCGCCCGTTTAATCATTCTGTCTGTTCCTTCCATTGCTTCGATTGCTACGACTGCACGGCCTGCGATTACGATTGATTGACCAAATGAACACGGCAAAGTTATTTTTAAAATCTCACAGCCGTAATTTATATCCTGCATTTCGTCTTGAGTGGGTGAACGCGAATTTAATTGACCTTTTGAGGCGATAAACTCAGGGAGAATTTGCCAATACGGAATTACTTTAACGCCCTCTTCTTCAAAAATTTTCACGACAGAACCTAATAACGAATGGTCATCATGTAAACTTTCGCGCAAAACACGTCTTGAAAGCTTGTCAAAAATTAAACCGAACGGCAATAAATACAGCGAGCTTTTTACAATTCCGCCAGCCATAATTAACTGTTCAGCTCTCCAATTTTTAACCTCACGTAACGCACGGCTGATTAACGGTGTTTTAAATGCAATTAGCTTTTCAGCATACGGTTTTAAAATTTCAGGGTCATCACGAATTGCTAAAATTAAAATTCCTTCTGTGCTTTCCGCTGATAATCTTTTAGCAATCTCAAGAGGTAATAAACCATTGCCGGCGATTAAAGCTGTTCTCATTTTTGAATTTAAATCCTGTCCACTCTCAACGAGAAATACACCGCTAAAAGCGCAAAAACTATATTCGGTGTCCAACCTGCTATGAACGGCGAAATATGTCCAGATTCCCCGAACGCGCGGCATAATGACATTACTACGTAATAAGCAAACACGATTACAACGCTTATCCCAAATCCAACGCCACCGCCTGAACGACTGCGACGCGATGCCCCAAATCCAGCTCCCAACACCGCCATAATTACACACGCCCACGGAACAGCTAATTTCAAATGGAACATTACCCATAATTTTGAAATATCAGTTATCGCTACGCCGTCGGCTTGTTTTAAATATGTCCATAATTCATGCGCGCTCATATCTTGTGTGTTACGGGTGCTGCGCTCTAATTGTTGGGGTGAGATTTTTAACGCTAAGACTTGACGCTCGAATTTTAATAATAATTTAATATCGCCTTCAGGATTAACAGTGTATATTCGTCCGTCTTCTATCCACCATTGAGAATTTTGATACACGCCGTCTTTAGCCGTAATCGTTGATGATAAAACTCCGTCCGTAAATTCGTGCAGCATTATCCCGCTCATCGTGCCTTTAGCCGTATCAAGCTGGTCAATATATAAAACGCGCCTCAATTCTCCGTTCTGTTCATCGCGCAAAAATACTTTGTCCTGAACGGCTGAGGATTGATTTTTCAAAATTTCATACTTCATCAATTTATCAGCCGCTATCGAAGCTATCGGGACAAAAGTCTCGTTTAACGTTAATGCAATCATCGAAATTAAAATCGAAACAAGCAAAACCGGCCTCACAATCCTTCTGAACGGTATCCCTAAAGATTTTAAAGCCGTAATCTCACTCGCTCCGTTTAAATTTGACATGCCTAATAAAGTCGCAAGTAACGAGGCCATAGGAACAGTCATTAAAACAACTTCAGGCAGACGATACACAAATAATCGAACTACTACGCTGAACGATACACCTTGCTCAATGATTAAGCTCGCCGCTTGAAATAATAAATCGCCAGCTACAAAAATTAAGACGAATATTAAAATCCCAAAACAAAACGGCCCCGCAGCTGCTCCCAAAATCAATTTGTCAAGTAAACCAGGTCTCATGTTAATAAAGAATTATTCGTCGTCGGCATCAGCTAAAGCCTGTGCAGAATATTTACGTGTCATGGCCTGCCTTAAATCTTCAACAAAATCGTGCGCTGTCGGCATTGCGTCTCCTGCTACTCCGTCAAGTGAATTTGTTACGCTCAAAATCGTAGTATTTGCAAAAACAGGATAACTCGGCTGCAAAGCGTTGGGTATTGCTAATAATCTCTCAACTACTGCTTCAGCGTCGGGTGCTGTGCATTCAGACAGAACGATTAAAATTTGCATGTCATCAACTTCAAAAGCCGTGTCTGAAAATCTTGTATCTTTTTTAACAGCTTTACAGAACGCATTAAAAGGCTCAACATATTTTTTAACGTCCTCATCAGGCAATAAAGTCGGGAACATTAAACGCAACAAAACCGCACTCATTTCGTGTTTGTAACGGCCTGTCCTGTATATTTCGTCTTCAATTCTGTTCATGGCATATTGACGAGTAAATAAGCTTGTTTCGGGGTCATGCATTTTAAACGCCGGTTCTGAATTGTCGCCGTCTTCATTCTCATTGCCAGTCGGTAAGCCTTTTTCCTTGAGTTCAAAATAATAACGCTTGCCGTTATCAACAGCTTTACGGGTAATGTCAAAAAATTTCTCGTTAATCTCAACGCTGCGGCCTACAGGGCTAAAATAATCGCTGATTAACTTATTTACGACATTCTCTTTTTGAGCGTCTAAAATTTCGAGCATCTCATTTGAAACAGCTACAATCATCCCGCCGTCATCAGTGATTACAAATTTTGAAGGTATTTGCGAAATATCATTCTCAATCGACGGTAATAAAGGTGTTGCGTCAGGTTTGCTCTGATTATATTCAACAAGTAACGCTACAGCTCCGCCAACGGCCAAAATTACACCAAGCCATTCAAACATTCTCGCGCCGTAAGCTAAGGCTAATGGACATAAAATTATTCCTTGAGCTAAAGCTTCAGTCGGAACTAAAGCAGCGTTGAAATTTCTAACTACAAGCAAGACGTATAAAAGTGTCAGGATTAAAAATAATACCCAGACCATCGCCCAAACTGATAAATCAATTTCGCCGCCAACTCCACCGCCTAACAAACGCACTATACCTACGGTAAATCCAGCAACAATGGGAGGAACAGCCAGCCAACGTAAAACTGCCGCTCCAGCCCCGTTTGGATTATTATTAGTCGTAACAACTCTTTGATTCATGATTTTTATAATTATTTCCTGTATTCAAGCTCTTCGCCGGAGGGGAAGCTTAATTTATAGTCAACGACTATTTCTGCTGTTTTGCCTGGCTCAATTTCGAGTTCCCATGTATAACGGTTTTCAGCGTCTTTTGATTTTTGAGCTGGCTCAATCTTTTTGACTTCGAGTTTAATTTTATCCTCCGTCGGAATTGGCAAACGGTCTCTCACTGTAACAACGCGCTTCTCTTCAGTACCGTTTGTAATTTCAAGCTTATAACCGCTCGACGAAACACCGCTAAACCATTCAACACCTGTCGTTTCGATTAAGCTCTCTTTTTTAACAGTGATTTGATCAGCGTAACCGAACGTAATTTTTTGCTGGCCTTGTCCAAATTCAGGAATGTAAATATTACCCGTCGTATGGCCGTCAACTCTTAATTCAGCATTGCCTGGAATAAGTTTAGGATTATTGTCGTCCATGTTAGCAATAAACCAGGCATTTTCACGAACTTCAGGAATTAAAATTATTTCGGGCGTACTGCGTAACAAAGTCATTGAGACCGGTTCAAAAACGTAATTCTTTCCGTCGCCGGTTAAATTAGCATCAAACGTTATAACTCTGTCCGAAATCGTCTCTTTAATTGCATTTGCAAGAGTAGGAGCTGCAGAACCGAGAGCTTCTTCATTAACTGCACTTTCTAAATAAGCAGCGTCCATCATTACCATATCGTTACGTGCAGCTTTTGACATTCTTACAGGTGCGGCGGCTGGCTTCTCTTTTTTGATTGCGACTTTGACAGGATTTAACGAAGGGTCTGTAATAATTTCGTCGCGATTTTTGGTGTGTAACGAAATTTCACCGTTATAATCAAGTCCCGTGCGTTGTGCTACATCAACATACATGTAAGTCTCAATATCACCCGTGCGTGATTTCATATCTAAAATATATTTTGGCGACCATGAAGCATAATTCGTAAAAGCCTCGATTTGAATTGCGTCGCTTGCGATACCTGTAATTTCAACGCAATATTCATCGTTAGCCGGTCTGCGTGAATTTAAATCTTCTTGTAAAATTTTCAAAGCGGCCTGCTCTTTTTCTAAATCAAGTTTTAATTCAGCGAGTTCGTATTCAGTTTTCAGACGTAATTTTTGGCTCTCGGTTATAAATTTCAAAGCGTCAGCGGCATTCATACTTTTGAGATTATCTTCATTGCTTAAAATTTCAAGAGATTGCTCAAGAGAATTTTTGCGGCAGATTAAATCTGAAACGCTTGTTTTTTGGCTTTCAATCTGGTCATTTAATTCAACGAGTAAATCCGGTATCCATTTTAAGCGGCGTTTACGTGTTGCTTGAATCCTTGCGCCTGTACTTTTAAAAAGTCGAACGCTGTCGGGATTAAAAGCACCTGGTAAGATTGCATTAACGTTACCGTT
Source organism: uncultured Synergistales bacterium (assembly GCA_905233645.1). Lineage (GTDB taxonomy): Bacteria > Synergistota > Synergistia > Synergistales > Aminobacteriaceae > JAFUXM01. Next base: position 5,687 of record CAJODZ010000005.1, read on the forward strand.
TTCATCAGGTTCAACATTAAAAATAAAACGCGCTCCGCTTGGATAAAAATCTACACCGAAAATCGTTGGAAACGTATCATCGGCGGCCATGACAGGAGAGATAAAAATTGCTAAAAATAACAATGCGACTGGAAAAATTTTCATAATTAGACGTAAAAACTCCTTTATAATATTTAATCACGGCTTAAAAAACCGCATTCGCCCTTAAATTATACATTGCGCTGAAAAAATTTTAAGCTTGTGTTATGGAATGCTCGCATTAACAAACTAACAACAAGCCACACCGCACCGATAACACCCAAAATAAACGCTGTCTTATAAGTCATGCTGTAACGCAACAATAAATTTATACTCAAATATTCACGCATCGGAGCTACTAAAAATCTCATGCACGTGTAAAAAATCAACGCTAACGGTGTCAAAATTGCGTAATAATTTTTTTCGTGAGTGTTAATTTTGCGTTCAATCATCAATAATAAAATCACTATTAAAAACGCTATGCATGAATAATAAATTTGTACAGGGTGTCTGAAAACATCAGCTTTATCAAACGGAAAATGTACTGCTGTGAAAAATTTTGACCTCAAGCCAATACAGCAGCCGTTCAAAAAACAACCCCAACGCCCTATAGCAATCGCAAGAACTCCTGGAATAGCTGCAACGTCAAATAATTTAGAAATACTTACACGTTTTATAAAGCACATGATTACAGCCATAACAAACGCGCCAGTTACAGCTCCTGTTTCAGCCAAACCGCCGCGGTTGAGATTAAAAAATTCTAACGGGTTTGCAAGATAAAAATTCAAATGCTTTATATATTCTTGAGAACGCGCACCGATTAACATTGCAATGAACGACCAAAACATTACAGAACGCGCTTTATCTTCATCAACGTCGTATTTTTTCAAACGTCGAATGCTCCACAAAATTGCGATTGAAAGAGCTATTAACCAAACCACGCTATATGTATCGAGCCTAAAATTTCCAATTTCCAATAAAGTCGGGTACATAAATTTTTCACACTCCATTTTTTAGCAAGCTATTATAAAATTTTTCGCAAGCAATTTATTTTGAAAACCTCTTTTTTATAAACGGAACATGATTTAAAATTATCGCGATATAAATTAAAAACTCTGACCAAATTTACAAAAACCCCAATTTTTTGCAACTACGTTTACCACTACGAAAAAGCTTTTATAAATTCGCTCACCAACTTTTTTAAACGCTCTTCAATTTTTAAACAAAGTGTCAAATTTTTTAAGTAAAATTTTTTTTAAATACTTTGACCATGGAAACGCTCTCGTAAAATTTTCACACTGTTATAATTTCAACGTGATATTTTAAATTTTAATATGAGGTGGAAAATTTTTTAATCATGAATATAGTCGTAATTGGTACGGGTTACGTTGGTCTTGTTACTGGAACTTGTTTAGCACGTTACGGAAATATTGTTACTTGCGTCGATATTGATGAAGAGCGCGTAAAAGTTTTAAAAAGCGGCACTGTCCCATTTTATGAACCTGGCTTAGGCGAAATGATGTCAAGGAATATGCGCGAAGGCAGATTATTTTTTACAAGCTCAACAAAAGAAGCGTTACAAAATGCTGAATGTTGTTTTATTTGCGTTGGTACTCCTCAAGCTCCGGACGGCAGTGCAAATTTACAATATATAGAAAGCGCAGCTCGTAATATCGGTTCGGGCATGGTTGGAGATTTATTAGTCATCGTAAAATCAACAGTTCCGGTCGGTACAAATAAAAAAGTCGAAAATTGGGTAAGCGAAGAATTATCAAAACGTAACGCAAATTATAAATTGTTCATGGCCTCAAATCCTGAATTTTTACGCGAAGGGTCGTCGTTACATGATTTCTTAGAGCCTGACAGAGTAATCATGGGTATTCGCGATGAAGAAGCTAAAAATATTTTTAACGGCCTCTATTCATTCTTGGACAGCTCAAAATTATTATTCATGGATATCGCGTCCGCTGAAATGGCTAAATATGCGGCGAATGCTATGTTAGCAACAAGAATTTCATTCATGAACGAGATTGCTGGAATTTGCGACCACGTTGGTGCTGATGTCGAAAATGTAAGACGCGGAATTGGTCTCGATGAACGAATTGGCAAAAGATTTTTAAATGCTGGCTGCGGTTACGGCGGTTCATGTTTTCCAAAAGACGTAAGAGCTTTGAGAGATTTTGCACGCGCTGCCGGTTACGAACCTGAAATTTTAACAGCTATCGATAACGTGAACGAAAATGCTAAAAAATCGATGTTCACTAAAATTCAGTCACGCTTGAAAAATTTAGAAGGCCGCGTAATTGCAATTTGGGGACTTGCTTTCAAACCTAAAACTTCAGATACAAGAGAAGCTCCAGCCCAAATTTTGATTAAATCTTTATTAGAGGCCGGCGCAAAAGTTCAGGCAAGTGATCCGCGTGCTATTGATGAGACAAAAAGAGTTTTGGGCGACCGTCAAGGCTTAGTCTATGTCAATGATTTATATGACGCTGTAAACGATGCGGACGCATTAGCAATTATGACTGAATGGGATATTTATAAACAACCTGATTTTAACCGCATTAAAAATTTAATGAAGCAACCTGTAATCATTGACGGACGTAATTTATATTCGCTTGATGATATGAAACGCCGCGGCTTTGATTATATTTCGATTGGACGGCCTGAAGTGATAGCAAATGCGTAAAATTTTTATATCGTTAATTTTTGTAATAGCGTTTGCTAATTTTGCGAATGCTTATGAATTATTTAATCCCGTTCATGAAGCTTTAATAATGCGTGTCGAATGGAGAAGAGCCGCTAATCCAGAAGAGCGCGAGGAAATTTTAAAACGCATAATCGAAAATTCCCCTGAAACAGAAGAGGCGGAAGCGGCTTATTGGGATTTGGCAGAGTTATATTTAGGCGGCTTTCCAGAAGAACGAAGAGCTGATGCTGAAAACGTTTTAAAAGAATTTCTCGACAATTATCCTAATTCAGAATGGGCGTTAAATTTCAGGTTAAAGCTTTTAGATTTATACGATGCGAAAAATCCTGAACGTATAGCCCTCAAAAAAGAAATTCTTAACGATAAATCTTTACCGGCAGTTTTAAGAGCGTCATTCAATTAAGTAATTTAAAAAGAATATTTTCAAAAATTTTTATCCGTCTCGTGATTTTAAGCGGGGCGGTTTTTTTATGGTTAATTTCACTGTTTACCGCTAATGTATTATTTTCATATAAGTAATTTTTTAAGTGGGAGTGAAATTTTTTGGCGACATATAACTTTTTAAATACTGCATGGTCATTATTACCCCCTGTTGTTGCGATAACGCTTGCTTTAATCACGAAAGAGGTTTACTCGTCGCTGTTCATTGGAATTTTAGCGGGAGGCTTTTTGTTTACGGACTTGAATTTTATATCAGCTATTAAACATGTTTTTAACGGCGGCTTTGTAAAAGTTCTTTCTGACAGCTCTAACCAGATAATAATTATTTTTATTCTTTGCATGGCCATGTTAATTATTTTAATTGGCAAGACCGGCGGAGCTGATGCATTTGGAATTTGGGCGAGCAAAAATGTTAAAGGCCGTAAAGGTGCTCAACTGTCAACAATTTTGTTAGGGCTGTTAATTTTTATAGACGACTTTTTTAATTGCTTAACTGTTGGTTCTGTAATGCGTCCCGTTGCCGATAAAAATAACGTCTCGCGCGCTAAATTGGCATATTTAATTGACGCGACGGCTGCTCCGATTTGCATAATAGCACCTGTTTCGTCATGGGCGGCGGCTGTATCGAGTTATGCGGAAGACGGTCAAGGTTTATATTTATTCATTCGAGCAATTCCTTATAATTTTTATTCGTTGTTAACGATTGTGATGATGTTTTCGATTGCGTTAATGGATTTTGATTTCGGCTCAATGTCAAAATATGAGAACGACGCTAAAAATAACAGTGTTATATTTTCAAACGCAAATTCAGATTTTAAAAAGCCTGCTGGCCGGATTATTGATTTAGTATTTCCGGTCTTGGCCTTAATAATTTTGTGCATAATCGGAATAATTTACACGGGCGGATATTTTAACGGTGTAAGTTTTGTTGATGCATTTGCAAATTCAGACGCTCCGGCCGGTTTAGCAACAGGTTCAGCAATAGCTTTAGTTTTGACGATTATTTATATATTATTATTTTGCCGTACGAACGTTAAATTTTTTGACATAATTAAATCAGTTCCGGAAACATTAAGATTGATTGTCCCGCCGTTAATAATTTTAATTATGGCTTGGGCGTTAAAAACTATGACGGACGATTTAGGCGCGAAAAATTTTATTGAAAGCGTTGTTAAAAATTCTGCGACAGGCTTTCAAGCGACGTTACCTGCAATAATTTTCGGGATATCGTGTTTTATATCTTTCGCAACAGGCACATCATGGGGTACGTTTGGAATTTTAATCCCGATAACATTAAACATATTCCCATTAACAAACCCGTTAGGAATAATTTGCGTATCAGCGTCAATGGCCGGTGCTGTTTGCGGAGACCATTGTTCACCTGTTTCAGACACGACTATAGCGGCTTCAATGGGTGCGCGATGCAATCATGTTATTCATGTTTCGACGCAATTACCTTACGCAATAACTGTAGCCTGTGTAAGTTTTGTAACGTACATAATTGCTGGCTTCGTCCCGAATTATTTTATAGCGTTGCCAATCGGAATAATTTTAATGATAATGACGCTGTTAATAATACGGCGAATTTTTGTTGTAAAATAATATTCAAAGGGCGGTTCTGAAAAGGGACTGCCCCTATTTTGAAAAATTCGTTTGAAATGAGGTTGACAAATTTTGAGTAGTCCGAGTACCATTGCCAAGAGCCAAGAGCCAAGAGCCAAGAGCCTATATTATGGCTTTCAACACTTAGAGGATTAGCCATTATTTTAGTTTTTATAAGCCACACACAATTATTTGAAGCTCCATTTGGTTTTATTTACGGGAGAATTGGAGTTGTATTGTTTTTCTTAATGGCAGGGTATTTAACCGTAACAGCTCGTGAAAGACGTAACACTCGCCAATATTTATTTAGTAGGTTTGTTAGATTATATCCTGTGTATTGGATTTTACTTGTAATGCTTTTGATTATGGGCAGCAAAATAACTCTCGTAGAATTTTTATTGAATATGACCATGTTGCAACATTTTTTACGGTCTAAAATTCATATTATGAATGGTGGCGTTTGGATGATGCCGATGATGCTCGCGTTTTTCACTTTAATTGCTATAACTGGAGTTAAATTTTGTTCAAAAAGCAAAAACACTCCGTTGATTGTAATTCTCATCATAATGAGTTTAGCTTTAATTACTAGCTATATAAGATTTAAGACAGGCCGAAGATTTCCAACAGCATTTTTTTTATTGACAGCCGTAGCCTTTATAGGTATGTATTATTACGAAATGACACACGATGGAACGATAACTTCCTTTAATTTTATTTGCACTTTGGTATTGTTTGAATTACTTTTCGTTATTTCAGTGTACTTATCATACTGTAAGCCGTTAGCTGGAGCGAGTAACCCTGTAGCGTATATTATTGCGTATAATGCAGGTTTTTTAATATTTTTTATTGCAAGTAAACTAAAATTTTCATTTTCCCCATTGAATAAAATCGGAGATATAAGCTACGTAATGTTTTTATCACATGGGCATTTTTTATCATTTATGGGAAAATTCTTTCCGCTTAAGGGCTTAAATTACAGTTCATGTATAAATTTTTTAATAACATTTACCGTTGTTGTAATTTTCTCGTATCTAGTAACTCACTTTATTGAAAAGCCTATTGTTAAATTCGGTAAACAATTCGAGAAAAAATTAGCTTAATAAATAATTTCAATAGGTAGTTCTAAAAATGGACTGCCTATTTTTTTGAGTGAGTATATAATTTCTCCGATTTGAATTTAAATTTAAAGATATTTTTAATTTTAAAAAGGAGCTATATAAATTTTGAGAGTATTTAATTTTAGTGCAGGGCCTGCGGTTTTGCCTGAAGAAGTTTTAAGACAGGCCGCGAGCGAAATGCTTGAATATGGTAATTCAGGGATGTCCGTAATGGAGATGAGCCACCGTTCAAAAGATTTTGAAAATATTTTATTCACGGCTGAACAAGATTTACGCGATTTAATGAATATTCCTGATAATTATAAAGTCTTATTTTTACAGGGCGGCGGCTGGACACAATTTGCAATGATACCGTTAAATTTAATGCGTAACAAAGTTGCTGATTATATTATTACTGGACAATGGTCTAAAAAGGCTGCCGGTGAAGCTGCGAAATATGGTGTTGTAAATGAAGTTGCAAGCTCGGCTGATAAAAATTTCTCATACATTCCCGATTTAAGCAATTTAAATATCACGCCTGACGCTGATTACGTTTACATTTGCCAAAATAATACGATTTATGGAACAACCATTAAAAATTTACCAAATACTAAAGGCAAATTACTCGTGTCTGATATTTCGTCAATGTTTTTGAGCCAGCCTATAGATGTAAATAAATACGGTATCGTTTACGGCGGTGTTCAGAAAAATGTCGGGCCTGCGGGTGTTGCTATTGTAATTATTCGTGAAGATTTAATCCGCGATGATGTTTTACCGTTTACGCCGACAATGCTTAAATATAAAACTCACGCTGACCATAAATCATTATTTAATACGCCGCCTTGCTATGGAATTTATATTTGCGGATTAGTTTTCAAATGGCTTAAAAAATTAGGCGGTGTCGAGGCAATTTACAAAATCAACACTGAGAAAGCAAATATCCTCTATGATTATCTCGACAACTCAAAATTATTTAAAGGCACTGTCGAGAAAAAAGACCGCTCTTTAATGAACGTTCCTTTTATAACAGGCAATAAAGATATTGACGCGAAATTTGTAGCTGAAGCCGATAAAGCCGGTTTTAAAAATATTAAGGGTCATCGCTCTGTCGGCGGTATGCGTGCTTCGTTATATAACGCTATGCCTATTGAGGGCGTTAAAAAATTAGTTGAGTTCATGAAAAATTTTGAAAGGAATAATTTAAATTAACATGGCCGCTATTAGAGAGCATATTCATAAAGTTTTCTGCATGAATAATATTTCGCCCGTTGGTTTAAGCAGATTGCGTTCGGGTATAGATATTACAGACAACGTTGACGAAGCTTCGGGCATTCTTGTACGTTCAGCTGATATGCATTCAATGGATTTTAAACACGATTTAAGAGCCATAGCACGAGCCGGAGCAGGAGTGAATAATATTCCGATTGATAAATGTTCTGATTTAGGGATTGTAGTTTTTAACACACCTGGCGCGAATGCAAATTCAGTTAAAGAACTCGTAATCGCAGGATTATTTTTGACATCACGTGATATTTTCGGCGGTATTCAATGGGTTAAAAATAATATCGCAAATCCTGATTTAAGCAAATTAACAGAGAAAGCTAAAAAACAATTTGCCGGCCATGAAATTTATAAACATACTTTAGGCGTTATAGGGCTTGGCGCGATTGGTGTTCAAGTTGCAAACGCGGCGATATCTTTAGGGATGAATGTTTACGGTTACGACCCGTATTTATCTGTTAAATCAGCGTGGATGTTAAGCCCGTTAGTTAAACATGCTGAAAGTCCCGAAGATTTATACGCTGTGAGTGATTACATAACAATTCACGTTCCGGCAATGGAAAGCACAAAGCACATGATTAACGAACAGGCAATTTCAAAAATGAAGGACGGCGTAAAAATTTTAAACTTTGCCCGTGATATCTTAGTTGATGAGAAAGCTTTAGCAAGTGCGTTAAAAACCGGCCATGTTGAAAAATATATCAGCGATTTCCCGAATGCTATATCACAAGAATTAGACAACGCGATTATTTTGCCACATTTAGGAGCGTCAACAGAAGAGGCTGAAGAGAATTGCGCAGTAATGGCAGTCGAGCAAATGCAGGATTATTTAGACAACGGCAACATAAATAATTCCGTGAATTATCCTGAATTGAACGCCGGAAAATGTGAAACCGAAGCACGCGTAGCGATTTTGCATAAAAACATTCCGAACATGTTATCGCAAATAACTTCATTTTTCGGGAGCAATAATTTAAACATCGACAACCTTTCAAACAAAGCCCGCGGTGCGTATGCATACACATTATTAGATTTATCGTACAAAATGCCTTCTGATACGGTTGAACGTTTAAAAGAGATTGACGGCGTTTTAAGAGTGCGTAGAATTTTTGAGCGTTCATAATGTTTAAAATTTGATTTTTAAAAACAAAACCCTCCGAAAATTTTTAGCTTTTTGCTAAGACGGAGGGAATTTTTTAAATTTAGCTGTGATAGAATACGGGCTATTCAAATATTTTTACGTAAAATTTGCTGAGAGATTAAATTGAGTAGTTTTAATGTGTGTTTAACTGAATTAAAAATAATTTTAGCTTCAGGTAGTCCGCGCCGTTGTGAGTTATTAAAATCGCTTGGCCTTGATTTTGAAATAATTAAACCCGATGTTGACGAAAGTATTTTAAAAAATGAACTTCCTGAAAAATTATGCGTGCGTCTTGCTGAATTAAAAGCCGGAGCAATAGCGAGTGTGCATAAAAATTCATTGGTTATTGCGGCTGATACGGTTGTTGTAATTGACGATAAAATACTCGGAAAACCTAAGAACCGCGACGAAGCTTTTAGTATGTTAAAAATTTTACAAGGCCGCGAACACAAAGTATTAACAGGAATTGCGCTAGCCCTGAACGGGAATTTAATCAGTGATTTTGAAAGCTCATCTGTAAAATTTCGACCGTTAAGTGATAATGAAATCCGCGCATATATTTTGACCGGCGAAAGCGATGATAAAGCTGGAGCGTACGCTATTCAAGGCAAAGGAGCTTTATTAGTCGAACAAATTAACGGCGATTATTTTAATGTTGTTGGTTTACCATTATGCAAATTAGGTTTTATGCTTGAAAAATTTGATATATCACTCACAAAAGTTTTAAACGTTTAATATATAAATTAAAATAACGGGCGATATTTGGGCAATAATTTTTTTGTTTCCATGTTAGAATATTACCCGTTTTAAATCATTATTTTTAAGGAGTTGACAACTTTTGGCTAAAGTCAGTACAATGGCTCACGGCTCACGCTAATTTTATACTCAGTTGAAGATTGTCTTAAAGTCTGTTCGGCGGTGTTGGTCATATGAAAGAGCAGACTATTGCGCAAGAATTTACAAGTGTTGATAAATCTATTCCTATTCCCGCTAAAATTCAAAACGATATAGAAAATTATTCAGGTATTTGGCACTCCATAAAAGAAGATGACGCGGCAAAGCTTTTTGCAAAGGTAACAAAACTTTTTAATAAAGCCGGCCTAAAATTTTCGTTGTGTTTCGGAAGTCTATTAGGTTGTGTCAGAGAAGGTGGACTAATTAAAGGCGACGAAGACGTTGATATTTTCGTATGGGACGAGCAAAAATTATGGAATAGTCTCGAATTTTTTCACGATAACGGATTAAAAACCATGCGAATTGATAAGGGCGTAATTTATTCGTTTTATCTTGATGATTGTTGTTATATCGATGTTTATATTTTAGCTGAACTTACGGGCTGGCCGAAATTATTTTGGGGTTCTTGGTGTTATGGAATATGCAAAGCAGAAACGCCTAAAGAATTTTTCAAGGGGTTTAAAAGAGTTAATTTTCTCGGTAGCGAATGTGACATTCCTATAAATGCTGAAGATTTTTTAGAATTATGGTACTGGAAATCCTGGAGAACTCCAATACGCGGCCGTCGTTTGATGCCTTATAAAGTCCGTTCAGCTTATGTTGTACATAAATTTTTAGACGAAATAACATTAAAGAATACGTACCACAGATTAAAGCGTTTAATAAAATGGGCTATTGGACGTGAAAATTATGATAAATTGAAACACTTAATAAAGAGAGAAAAAGCTCGTAAAACTCAATAATAAATAAATCCTAAAATTGATTTAAAAAATAAAAAGACCGGAGGCGAAATTTATTTAAAAATCGTTAATCCGGTTTTTCGTAATTAAATTAAAGGATTTGAGGTTCTTTGCGTAATGCGTTAATTGCTAATCGTTAATCTATCTTGAAAGATAAAACTAAATATAATCCTCCTGAGGGCTGAAGCACAAAAGGAAGTGTAAAACTTTTCATTCCCGGCGTCTCCTTTTTAAGGTCGTTAATCTGTTCACCAAGAACTAACTGCGGAGGTGTTACGTCTACTGTCCCTAAAGCACTGCGGACTAACGCACGGCCACCAATCATATTAGACAACTCGCCAATAACACTCATGGAAACATCTTCGCCGAGTTTGGGTTGTATCATTCCGCCTGACATCGTTAATATAATATTATTAAACGCATCGTCATCAAGCATAATAGTTATTGTTCCCTGTGAACCTGCTCCCACGACCCCGATTAAAGCTGCTGTGCAAATCTCAGGTACTTTTACTCCTGGCGATACCTTTGCTTTATTCAACGTTACTTTTATGCCAAGATCATGACTTACTGACAAAACAGCTGACGCAAAACTGTTCACTAGAGCAATAAGCTTATCCATGTTAGCCATTTGAAATTTATCTCACTTCCTGCCCTTAAAGGGATAAAAATTATATTCTGAAAAATTTTATGACTGGGCTATTATACTATACTTTCAAAGAGTTTTAGCCCACGCAAAACAATAACCCATGCAGCAAAATCATCAATTACACGTTCAGGAATTAACAAACTTTCTGGTAATAGCCTCTTTAAAAAATTCGGTTTGTGGATTTTAAAAAATAATTTTCTCGCTTCGAGCGTTGAGTTTTTTTCATCGACCAAAATAATTTTAAGATTTGCAAAATTTTCGCGCTCAAATATATTTTTAATAAACTCATAAAATTTTTGAGAGTGCGTTCCGTTGCCAAGAGCTATAAATTTTAAAGATGTCCCTGTTAAAAAATTTGCGTTATTAGCTCCTTCAAGCCTGAATTTTAAAATATCTTGTGCATTACCGTGTATAACAGCCGTTAAAAATTTTTCGATATCATTGCTCGCTAATATTCCCGATAAAATTAAATCTCCGGCCATGTCAATAAATGCAAAACCGGTTTTATCACGGCCAGGGTCAATTCCTAGAGCGACGGCGTTAAAATTTTCTTGCGTTCGGTGTATTGCCATTTGTCCATTATCCAAAACCATTGTTCGGGAAATTGTTTAATAAAGCCTTCGATTATTTTGTTGCATAATTCCAGAGAGCTTTTTAAATTTTTTCCAAAATCCGGAGCGTCGCTGATAATTTCGCCAATAAAGATTTTGTGTTTAGCCGGATTATTTTTATCACGATATGAAAAAGCCGGCACAATAGGAGCTTTAGTTATATTATGAATTTTAATAATGCCTTTATGAACGCTTGCAGGCATGTTTAAAAACGGCATTACAATTCCGTCGCTGCGAGCGTCTAAATCATGCATTACCGAGACTAAATTATTATTTTTCAAAACTTCAAATATTCCGCGTAAAGCGAGGCCATCACTTTTAATCGCGTCATTTTTAATTGAGTTTGCCCGTCTTTCCTGAATTAAATCATTTATAAAATTATTGCTTTGCGGCGTGTAAATCGGATATAAATTAAAACCTTCGCGTGTAATTCTGGCTGCCGCAAGTTCAAAATTTCCGATATGAGCCGTTAACAAAATCACTCCGTGTCCTCTTGATTGAGCGTCATGTAAAATTTTTATGCATTCATCTGGAAATTCGACGACGCTTTTAATTTTTTCAGGTGTGTTAATTTTTTCGAGCTTTGCAAATTCAACAGCATCGCGGCCAATATTTACGAACGAGTTTAAAATTATTTTTCGTGCTATTGTTATCCCTACGCCCAAAGCTAAAACGCAACGTTTTTCGCAAGTGTCTACTTTTTTCCAAGCCACAAGCCAAGCTAAACGCCCTAAAAAATTGCCTAGAGCTAATGCAAATTTATGCGGTAAAATAGCGATGAAGCGAATTAAAATTTTTATCATGTTTTGAATTATAACAGGCGCATTAAATTCATTTTGCTATAATTTTAAAGCTAATTGCCTTTCAAAATTTTAAGTTCAATTTAAAAATCAACCTCAAGATTTTTGCAACTACGTTTACAACTACAGAAAACATTAAATTTTTCAACAGCGGCAAATATTTTTAAACTCACTTTAAAAAACAAAGTGTTAAATTTTTTACGGACGCTCATTATAAAATAAGTCATTATGAAAATAGAGTTAAGCGTGATAATTTTTGCTGGTATTTTTGGTGCGTGCATGGGTTCATTTTTGAACGTTGTTGCTCAACGCACGATACAGGGGCGTAAATGGTGGGGAGCAGAACGTTCTGAATGTGATTTTTGTCATAAAATTTTGGAATGGTACGAGTTAATTCCGATAGTCTCATTTTTAATTCAATTTGGAAAATGCCGCTCATGCAAGAATAAAATTGCGCCCGTTCATTTTTTGAGCGAAGTAATTTGCATGACAGGGACTGCTATAATTTTTTACACGTTTAAATTTAACGCATGGCCAATAATTTTTGGGGTAATAATTTTTTATGCGAGCGTTTTAAATGCATTAACTGACGTTTTGAGCGGTGATATTTATGATTTATTTGCGTATGTACCTGGAGTGTTAGGGCTTGTGTTAAGATTTGCCGGCGGCTTTGATGCATTTTTAGACGGTGTTTACGGAATGGCATTAGGCTTTGGAATTTTTGCGGTAATAATTTTAATTTCGCGCGGCGGAATGGGCTGGGGAGATGCAAATTTCATGGCCGGAGCTGGCGGAATATTAGGAGTTAAATTATTATGCGTATCTTTTTATGCTGGTGTGATGATTGGTGGAACATACGCGATTATTTTAATAATTCTTGGCCGTGTAAAATTTGGTCGTCATGATGCGATACCGTTAGTACCGTTTTTAGCGTTAGGAATTTTTACGTCGTTGATTTTTGGTGAAGACATATTAAATTATTTGGGCGAAAAATTTTTCATGTTCGATATTTTTAAACTTGATTGGCCGTTTAGATTTTAGATTTAGCAGCTCTTTAGCTTGGCTAAATATATTTGAATGAATTTGCGCTCTCATTGGTCAAAAAGATATTACATATAAAAGTGAAGTCGAATAAAAATATTAGGAAGGCTTTAGCTCAAAAAGTGTTTATAAAAAAAATTTGGCTCCACGACCAGGACTCGAACCTGGAACCTAGTGATTAACAGTCACCCGCTCTGCCGATTGAGCTATCATGGAATTTCCAAACAACGGCGGTAATTTTAGAACAAGTTTTATTGATTGTCAAATTTATATTTAAAAATGCTTGTCGTTACAAAGAGTTACAAACTCTAAAAATATTGCGTATTTTAAAAAAACTGCTACAATGCCCGAAAAAATTGGTGGGAGGTGTATTTTTTATGACAAAATCAGAACTTATCGACAGAATAACCGAGAAACTCGAAATCAGAAAAAAAGATGTTGCGGCTGTAGTCGATGATGTTTTTGCTCAGATTGAGGACGCTTTAGCACACGAGGAAAAATGTACATTTGTTGGCTTCGGTGTGTTTGAAGTAAGAGAGCGCGCGGCACGTGAAGGACGTAACCCGCAAGACCCGTCGCAAGTAGTTCATATTCCGGCGAAGAAAGTTCCTGCTTTCAGACCTGGTAAAGAGCTCAAAGACGTTGTCGTAGGTTAATTTTTTAACGCGAAAATTTTTAATTGGGCGGTTCTTTTTTAAGAGAGCCGCTTTTTTTATGTTTGTATAAAACCGAAATATTAGACAGTACAATTTTTTGAACGCGATTTTAAAATACACATAAGCTTATAAATTTTAAAAAGGGGAATTTTTCTAAAACATGTTATATCTAGTAATCGGGTTGTTCGTCGTAGCTGCTGTTGTAATTTTTTCACGTCAGCCGTCACAAAATCCAAACACATCAACTGAAGAGAATAAAGACGCTCAGGAAAATAATAATAATTCAAATCCTGAAAATGAAGTTGTCGAAGACCCTAGAGCCGTTAAATCCGCAAAACCTGTTACAGCTCCTGATTTAGCTTCTGGTGCTACGTATTCATCAGCTGCATCATCAGGAGACGACTCGCCGTATGGTTATTCAGGTAATAACAAAAAAGCCCGCGCCTCTGAAAATTTATTACGTTGGTGCGGACGCGGAGGTAATATTCAAATTTCTAATTTCGTAATTCAAGGGCCTGTCGCTTACTGGTCAAACGGGACGAGCGATACTGAGGAGCCGTCATGCATTGATGTAACGTTAGAAGTTGGATTTCCGCAAGAGCATGAAGAGATTACGTACGACTTTGAAAATTATTCTTATGCGGCGATGACACCAGTGCAAAGAGGAATTTATTTAACATGGTTAGCTGGTGGACGCATTCAACCGCCAAGACATATTTGTTATCCAATTTTATGGCTGTGCGGAATTGAACGCCGTGCGATAATTGACAAACTTGATTTAGGAATTTGCATAGCTGAAACTTTTAGATTATTACCCTTAATGCGTTGGCCTGAAATTATTCACAGGATAATACAATTTATAACTTGGCTTGCTGTAAAAATTTGGTTGCCCGACGATGATTTATTGACGCTCTTTAAAAGACTTAACACCGTGCCTGAAGCAATGTTGTGCATAATTTTAACGTCGTATGCAAATTCAAAATTAGCGTTGCCCTCAATGGTAGCGTTTACGTTAATGAGAACATCTGAAAAATTACGCGGTGAAGATGCAAAGCCAATGTCCCATTCTGAATACTTGCTTGAAAAATTTACGCCTATTTATAAAGAATTATGCGCGGGCGGAATTGTTTTAAACAAGCCTTCAAACGTTATGACAATTTCATACACACCGTTAAATCCTTCGATTGACAGCGATACAAAAACCGGAACGATTGAAATTTTAAACTTCTTTGAAGATTTGAGACCGTTTGAGCCTTTAATAGAAGCTTGGCATGTTTTTGCGTCAGGATTAACAGAGACGGAAGACGAAAAATTAACTGCTGAAATAATGCTTGAAGACCGTCCGGACTTTGAGAATTTTATTGACAGCCTCAGAGAAGCCAACAGGCAAAATAATCCTAATTCTGATAATAGCAGCGGTGAGGGCGAAATCGAACTCGAAAATGATGATGTGCCTTTAGTAACGACTTTGCAGGAATTAGGAACGCTCATAAAAATTAACGTCAACGCTGATAAAAAAGTAAGAGGCGGAGAACGTAAGTCAATGATTGATACAGCGCAGGTTGAAGGTTGGCAGATTGTACCTGATTTAGGGATATCAGGCCGCGAATATGTTTGGGACGAGAAAATTTTATTTATTCCGTTAGAGCCAGGAACTAAATTATCGGCTGATTATCGAATTGCGTCATTCATTCTTGAATTTATCTGTTCGTTAATTTATGCGCGTGAGGAGAGATTATTTGAACCGCTACGTCAACGTCTGAATACTTATTTTAATTTAAATGACAGCGATAATATTAGGCTTGACGCTCAAAAAGTTTTAAATTTACCGACGCAGCACGAACCTGATTTTTACGGCGAATTTATTAGCGTCTGGCTGTCTGTTGAGGAAAAAATCAAGCTTAAAAATTTTGTTCTGAGTATTATCGAATTTATGCCTGAATTACGCGATAACGATGATATAAGGCCGCGCTTGTGTTCGATTTTGAGCATTAAAGACACCGACCCGACACCTGAGCAAAAAAGAATGCCGCCCGCGAATTTTGGAGCTGAAATCGTAAAAATTATGTCAATGCTTTTTAAAAATAATTAAGCTTTATAATTCGTTTTAAAAATTTTAAAGAGGAGGCTTTTTTAAAAAATGGGCTTAGATTTTATGGCTGTTGTTGCAAATTTGACGGGATTATTTATTATTGCGGCGTTTGGCTATGGATTTACGAAAGCCGGCATTTTAAAGGCTGAATACTCAACTATATTTTCGCAATTATTATTAAAAATTACATTACCTTGCACGATTTTCGTATCACTTGTAACGCGCGAGTATGACCCTTCGTTTGTTTATGACAGTTTAACGATTATAGCGATAGGTTTAATTTCGTTCCCGATATTATTATTTTTATTTGAGTATGTAGCAAAAATTTTAGGAGTGCCAGAACATAGCAGAGGTACTTGGTCATTTTGCGCGACATTTTCAAATTCCGGCTTTGTTGGTTTTCCTATAGCATTAAGTTTATACGGGGCTGAAGGTTTAGCGTTAGCGGTCATGTTTAATATTACTTTCAACATTCACATTTACACTCTTGGAGCGATAGTAATGAGCCATGACGGAACAGGTAAACATGAAAGTCCGGACATGAAGTCAATTATTTTCAGCAATATAAACATCGGATTATTATTAAGCTTAATTTTTTATTTTGGTCAAATTAAAGTTCCTGAAATTTTATTAACGCCTTTAAATTACATTTCGCAAATAACGACACCGCTTTCAATGTTAATCATCGGAATAATTTTAGGGACAAGCGGCGGCAAAAATTTCTTGACTGATAAAAATGCATGGTCAAATACTTTAGTGCGTTTAATAATTTGTCCTGCGGCTATGTTTTTCGTAATGAAGCTTTTACCGTTGAACAACCCTTTAATATCATCTGTTGTAGTTTTAATTATGGCCATGCCTGCTGCTGGAGTATCATCAATGATGGCTGAAATTTATCACGGCGATTTAAATCTCGTAGCAAAAATAATGTTTATTCAAAATATCGCGTGTTTAGGAACAATTCCATTAGTTTGTACTCTGTTTTCATAAAAAATTTAAATTTTTAATTTTAAAAATGCGCAATAAAAAACCTCCGTTGATTTAATTTTAAGCACAAATCTTCGGAGGAATTTTTTTAATAGTTTTAAAGAGCGGCGTTATTTTTTAACTCTGTCTTCTTCCCACGTTATGAACGAGTGATAAAACTTTTCGTCATTATCATCAAGTCCGCGTGTTATTTCGGTAACATGAATATGACTTGCGTTGACCTCTTCAAGAACATAATTTACAGCCAACATCGGCTCAGTGTGTGCGCCACAAGTATAAATATCAAGTGCCATATAATTTACTTCGGGCCACGTATGAACGGATAAATGAGATTCGCTGATTACGACTACACCACTTACACCGTTGGGCGGAAATTTATTAAACGATACTGACCAGATTTGAGCGTGTGCTCTTTTAGCTGCTTCAACGAGAATATCTTGTAATCTGTTTACGTCAGTAATTGTATCATCACAGCCGGATACTTCGACTATATAGTGAACTCCTTTAGGCGACAACGATACAAACCCTCCTGAAAAT